>NZ_JAFNPA010000002.1:0-447288 GCF_026535895.1 Lactobacillus sp. B4007 | reverse complement strand
CAAATCTACTGCTTCTAATTTTGTTTTTAGTAAATATTTAGACATAAGAAAACCCCCGAATTGGAATCTTTGTCCAATTCCGGGGATTAACTTCAACCAGCTAGTGTTTTTAATTAGTATCAAAGAAAAATAGTTGCCTTGCGAAGTTGGGGCATAACTTTAAAAGAGTTGATCACGTGCTCCATCTAAAAGATGTTCATCGATTTTATCATCAAAATAAACAAGTAAATCGCGATCAAAATTGTAGGCTAATTGCGTATTAAGTAACTCCTGTTTTGTCATCCAGGTTAAATTACCTTCGTCTGATGCTTTTACTTGTCCTTTAAACTTAGTTGCAGTATAAAAAAAGACAATATAACGATGGTCGTTGTCATCATAAAACTGTTTTAAACCACAAAGCCGTGGATTTTCAATTGTCAAATTTGTCTCTTCTTTGACTTCTCGCACAACGGAGTCATAGAACGATTCGTGATCTTCAACATGCCCACCAGGAAAAGTTAATCCGGGCCAGTTAGGATCATTTCGATTTAAAACCAAAATCTTCTTATCTTTTATAATCATGCACATATTAGTCAAAGTGACCGGCTCGGTTCTGTCCATTAATTTTCCTTTCAAATTTGTCCTACAATCTTATTTATTAAAGGGATGGAACGGAAATGCTCTTCCGCTTAGCTTAATTTTAAATTCATGCTTAGTGATATTAATTTCAATATCTAAATAATTTTTCAGAATTACTGTCAACACGATAAATACTTTGAAAAGAGTTAGATAGGCAATACATTATATATTGAATACCATGTCACTCTTCTAAGTACGATATTTTAATTATAAAACTTTTATACCCCAAAAATACAGAGGTTTCTGGTTATTTTACCCAAAGTCAGAAAAGATTATGCTAAAATTTTTATACAAAGAAAGTAGGAAGAAAAGTGAATTTACGATTAAATAGTTTGGCAGCAATGGTGGATGAAGGCGTTCGAATTGCTGATATTGGAACTGATCATGCTTATTTACCAATTGAACTCATTAAAAGTGGCAAAATATCCTATGCAATTGCCAGCGATATAGCAAAGGGACCGCTGGATAACGCTAAAAAAGATGTTCAAAAAGCAGGTCTAGCAGATCAAATAGATATTCGCTTAGGTGCAGGATTATCAACGGTCTCTGAGAGTGATCAAATTGATACGGTGATTATTGCCGGTATGGGTGGAAAATTAATCACACAAATCTTAGATGATGCCTGGCAGAATAAGTTACAGTTTAAGACATTGGTACTTGAACCAAATGTTGGCGAATGTGGCGTACGTAAATGGTTGACTGAACATTCATATGAAATCAAAGCTGAACAAATTGTGGCAGAAGCCGGTCATACTTACGAGTTAATTAAGGCGGTTAAGTCGCAAATAAAGAGTAATTTGTCTACGGCGGAATTGTATTTTGGACCATTCCTATTACGGGAAAAAAATGATATTTTTAAGCAAAAATGGCTCGGACAACTAAAGTATCACCAGTCCTTATTAACTAACCTTAATAAGGCTAAAAATAAAGATTTAGTCCATATCAAGCAAGTTGAACATGAAATAAAAATGATTGAAGGAGTATTAAATGACTAAAGTTGCAGATATCGTGGCAGTTTTACAGCAGTATTTTCCTGAGAAAATTGCCAGTAAAGGTGATCCAGTAGGAATTCAGATCGGTTCATTAAATCAAGAAGTTAATTGTGTCATGACTACATTGGATGTGCGCCCGCAAGTAGTTGACGAAGCGATTGCTAACAAAGTTGACTTGATTATCAGTCATCATCCCTTAATATTTCGTCCTGCACCCAACTTAAATTATGCTAATCCCCAAAATGAAATGTATGCCAAAATAATCGCCAATAACATAACTGTTTATTCCATTCACACTAATTCTGATAAAGCTGAGAATGGTTCAAGCGACTGGCAGGCTGAAGAATTGGGTTTACAAAATGTCGAACCATTTTGTCTTGATGATGATGGCATCGCGATTGGCCGAAAAGGTAATCTGCCTGAACCAATGAGTGCTTATGATTTTGCTTACTATGTTAAAGATAAGATGAAAATTAAAATGGCCCGCTTGATTTGTGCTAATAATGAACAAAAAATTTCTAGTGTCAGTTTTATTTGTGGTGATGGTGGCAAGTACTGGCACCGTGCGGTAGAAGAGAATATCGATGCCTTTATTACTGGTGATGTTTATTACCATACTGGCCATGATATTATTTCTTCAGGATTGACAGTTGTTGACCCTGGGCACTATACAGAAAAATTATTTAAAGATAAAATGTATGAAAAGTTAATTAAATGGAATGAGGTTAATCAGTGGCAAATTAAGATTAAGAAATCTGTCGTGTCCACTAACCCATTTCAGGATTTGTTTTAAAAGGAGATTTTATGGAATACCCAAATTTATTACCGCGATTTTTAAAGTATGTCAAAGTGAATTCACGCTCTGATGAACACTCAGATCGTTTTCCCTCAACTGAACGCGAGGAAAAGTTCCAAAAGGAAGTTGTGCAAAAGGACCTCGAAGAATTAGGTTTATCAGATATTCATTACAACCAGGACTCCGGTTGTGTTATTGCTGAAATTCCAGCAAATGTTGATTATGATGTCCCAGTTATGGGCTTTTTGGCACACTGTGATACAGCTGATTTTAATGCTGAAAACGTTAAACCTCAAATCCATGAAAACTATGATGGTAAGTCAAAAATTCAACTAGGGGATTCTGAATTTTACTTGGATCCAGCAGTTTTTCCAAACCTAAAAAAATACCAAGGCAAAACCTTAATCACAACTTCTGGTGACACGTTGCTTGGTGGAGACGATAAATGTGGGGTAGCTGAAGTTGTTACTCTGGCTGAATATTTGCTTAACCATCCTGAAATTAAGCACGGTAAAATTCGGTTAGCCTTTACACCAGATGAAGAAATTGGAACCGGTGCACCTCATTTTGACGTCAAAGAATTTGGTGCTGATTTTGGTTATACGCTTGATGGTGCCGCACCTGGTAAATTAGATTGGGGAACATTTTCAGCTGCCACATTTACACTTGATATTCAAGGAGTGAATGTTCACCCATCAGTTGCTAAAAACCAAATGATTAGCGCAATTCAAGTTGCAATTGATTTTCAAAATCAATTGCCTAGTGACGAAGTACCAGAAAAAACAGATAAAAGACAAGGTTTCTATCATCTAACCGACTTCCAAGGAACGGTTGACAATGCTCACTTAGAGTATATTATTCGTGACTTTGAACGTGATGGGCTTGAAAAGCGCAAGAACTTAGTCAAAAAAATCGTAAATGAGATGAATGAAAAATTTGGTAAAGAACGCATTAAGCTGACCATGAGAGATCAATACTACAACATGGCTGACGAATTAGAAAAACACATGGATGTTGTTAACTTGGCGCGTGATGCATATCGTGCTGTAGGTTTGAACCAAATTGACGAAGATCCAATTAGAGGTGGTACAGATGGCTGCCAATTGACATACATGGGTCTTCCTTGTCCAAACTTATTCTCAGGACAAGAAAACATGCATGGTCGTTTTGAATACACTGTACTTGAATCAATGTATCAAGCAGTGGACGTTATGGTAAAAATGGCTGAAATGAATGCTACAAACAATAAGTAGTGAAACAAAAATGACGTTAAGTTGCTTTGTTAAAAATCAGCTTAAACATTAAAAAGCTTGTTATACTAAAGAAAAGCGTATTTCTACTATAATTGAAAAATTATGCACATCTAGTATAAAGTAAAAAAATAGCTCATAAAATCATTGCTATAGATGGTTTTATGGGCTTTTTTTCTTTCTCAGGACTAAAAGTGATAAGTCGTGGAACAGTTAAAAATGTCTAAAAATTTGCTTGCAGTCTAACTTCTTCCTGCTAAAACAATTGGTAGTAAAGAGGTCAGAATAGTAACAATGAAATATTTATCATAATAAAATAAAAAAGATTGCACAATAAGCGAAACTGCGATAATATTACGGTGTATTAGAAATGTAATACAGCTTAAAAGGATGGTGGACTTGTGGAATTCAAGGATAACATTCCCATTTATTTGCAAATTAAGCAGTACCTTTATCGGCAAATCGTTACGGGAAAATTAAAATCAGGAGAAAAAATACCTTCTGTAAGAGAATTAGCTGTCCAACTAACTGTAAACGTCAACACAGTTCAACGGGCACTGCAACAAATGAATGTAGAAGGTATTTTATATACGAAACGTGGTGAAGGAAACTTTGTTACGGAAGATACCAATTTGCTTGATAAGACCAAGCAGGATTTAATTAATGAAGAACTAGATAAATTTGTTCAAAGCATGCATGCTTTAGGCGTTTCTGATGATCAAATTAGTACTTTTTTAACCGAATATTTAAAAAAGGAGCAATAACTATGAGCATTAGCTTGCACGACAAAAAAGTAAGAAAATTTCGTCTAGTAGATGATTGTCCGCTTTATTTACAGGTCAAACAATACATTGAGTGGCAAATTTATTACGGTAAATTGGCTGCTGGCCAGAAACTACCTGGAAGTCGTAATCTGGCAGCTGAGTTGACGGTTAATTCGCATATCGTTCAGCGGGTGTTAACCGAATTATTGCACGAGCAAATCTTAGTTAACAAGGCTGATGACTATTTTGTAACGGATAATAACGAAAGAATCTCGGAGCTTAAACAAGATTTGCTTAATAATGCAGTAAAGGACTTCATTGGGGGTCTAAATAAGCAAGGCGTTGATAATAATCAAATCAATTCAGCCTTTAAGCGGATTCTAAAGCTAGGAGTTTAAGTAATGGCTAACCTTTTAGAAATTAAAAATCTAAGTTATAAGAAAAATCAGAAAAAAATTTTGCAAGATGTGAATTTAACCTTGCAGTCAGGAAAAATAGTTGCTCTTTTAGGAAAAAACGGTGCAGGGAAGACCACTTTAATGCGGATAATTGCAGGAATTGCCAAAAATTATACTGGTACTGTGACCGTCAGTGATTTTTCAGACCTCACTGAGCGTAAAGCTCATTTATCTTTTAGTGATCGTCTTTCTGGCTTTCGGGAATCAAGCAAAATAAAGCAACTAGGTGAGTTTTACCGGGAACTTTATGCTGATTTTGATAATAAACAATTTGAGCAACTAGTAAAATTTATGAAATTAGATCCTGATCTTCGCTTAGCGCAAATGTCCAAAGGGATGCGTGAAAAGCTAATAATTGCTTTATCTTTTTCACGTAAGACTGATCTTTACCTTTTGGATGAACCATTCTCTGGTATTGACGCGATGGCGCGTAAGAAGATAATTAAATCTATTATTCTGTGGAAAGATGAGAAGTCAACAATCTTAATCTCCGACCATTTTGTTAATGAAATTGCTTCTATCCTTGATGAGGTCGTTGTTATTAAAGACAAGACAATTTATGCGCATAAGTCTACTGAGAAAATCAGGGAAAGCAATGAAAGTATCGAAGACTTTTACGAAAATATTTATGAAGATGAGGAGGATTAGATGTTTCAGCGGTTATTTTCAGTCTTTTTCAAGAATAAAATGAAGCAAGGCTACATTCTGCTAGCAATTCAAACGATTGCGGCAATAGTTATTTCAATTATTAGTGTAATTGGTTTTAGAGACGGCCATTTTTACTTATACGATAATGGCAATGTTGGCTTTTTCCTCATCTTGATTGGGGTTTTCGCTAGTCTGGCTGTGATTGCTCTGATAGTATTTTTTGGTATTACTTGCTTTAACAACGAAAGCTATAATAGCAACCAAAGCTACCGATTATTGGCGATTAGCGATACTAAATATTTTTTAGCTAATATTCTAAGTTCATTTGTTGCCCTGATCGTGATGAATATCATTAATCTGTTATTTGTCGTCCTCTTTTCCATATTAGCTTTTGTGACAGATCAAGATTTTCGAATAAATACCATCAGTATCTGGCAAGATATTTGTCATGATGCTTTCAAACTAGGGGACGACTTTTATCTTATGCTGTTACAAATAGTGGTTTGGCTGATGCTACTAATATTTGTAACTTATGTCTTAATTAGCTTTTTAAATTTCTCCAGCAAGGCCATTCTCAATTTTTTACCTGGATTTTCAAATCGTCCAGCCTTATTCTTTGTTCGCGGATTACTAATTTTAGTAATTTCTTGGCTAATAATTAAAGTAATGGAACCCATCAATTGGCTCCTTGCTTCCAATGTTCCAGGTTCTTTATTCTACAATGACCCGGACTTGACGGGCTTCTTTTATAGCTCTAGCCTCATTTTTGTGATTATCTTTCTTGTATTCTTATTAGCGGATTTATTTTTATTCAACCGCTATTTTGAACCAAAAGATTGAGCAAATATCGAATTCAAAAGACCAACTACTGAAATCATGTCAGGGCTGGTCTTTTTCTTAAAGTTATTGCAAATTCTTATTATTTAGTTTAACATGATACTGTATTAGAAAAATAATACAGTAAAAAGAAAAATCTGATGCTTTGAGTTTAATCTTATTATCTTGCAAGGAATTTTTTAAAAAATTTCTTTCGTGAATGATAAAATACCATCAACGTCTAACCACACTAAACAGTAAAAAAAAAGCTTAATGCTTGCCAACACTTTAGACAATAAAGCGGAGGACACCAAAAACCAGTACAATCTTATCTGGTTATTCAAAACAGGAGTAGTACAATGGAAAATCTTTTACAAATCAAGGATTTGACCTACCGGAAAAATCAAAAGTCAATTTTAAAAAATATTAACTTAACCCTGCAACCTGGTAAAATTGTAGCCCTACTAGGTGAAAATGGGGCAGGGAAAACCACCCTGATGCGTATCATCAGTAGCACAGCCAAGAATTACCATGGTAGTGTCTATGTAGCTGGACGTGAAAAAGAAGCTGAAAGAAAGGCACACCTGTCCTTTACTGACGGCCTGACAGGTTTTACTGATTCAACCAGAATTAGTGAAATTGTCAAATTCTATGAAGTGATTTATCAAGATTTTGATCTTGAAGAATTTGACCAGTTACGCCAGTTTATGAGGCTAGATGCAAGTTCACGATTGGCAGAACTATCAAAGGGGATGCGGGAAAAACTAGTTATTGCTTTAACTTTTTCACGTAAAACTGACCTTTATTTGCTTGATGAGCCTTTTTCTGGCATTGATGCGATGGCCCGCAAAAAAATAATTAGTTCTATTATCTTGTGGAAAGCAGAAAAAGCTACCATTTTGATTTCTGACCACTTTGTTAATGAAATTGCATCACTTTTAGATGAAGTGGTCATTATCAAAGACAAGACAATTTATTGCCACAAGTCTACTGAGGAAATTAGGGCTAAAAACGAAAGTCTCGAAGACTATTATGAAGGTCTTTACGAGAAGGAGGAAGAGTAATGTCAATTTTTTACCGTAGTTTTACTGAGCTGTTCAAGCTAAAAATCAAAAATACTCATCTATGGTTTATTTGCCAGCTAATTGGCTCATTTGCCCTGACCTTCTTTAATTACATTCACGATAGATCTCTTCAGAATGCCAGTTTCATCGCAACGTGGTTGACTAATTTCTTATATTTAACTTTTTTATTTATTGGAATTTACTATTGTATAACCTGTATTACTCATGAAAAAGTCAACCGCAATCAAACTTGGCGTTTAATCCCAATGAGTAGTTCGGGACTATACGCAGACAACATGTTAAGTTCATTTGTTTCCGTAGCATTCTTTTGCATATTAGAAATCATTAGTAATATAATTTTTCTCTCAATTACAATGCTGGTCGATCGCCAATTTGCCAAAGAAGTTATCAAAAGCTTTCAATATGCTAATGCCGATGCAACTAAGATTGATTTTCAAATTGTTTCGAGTATATTGAGTTTAGTCTTTATCTTAATCTTACTGGGTTTCTTATTTTACTTCATAGTTGATTTTTTAAACTTTAGCAGCCGCTCAATTGCTGATTTTCTTCCCGGCTCTAACGGTCAAGCGTATATCAGAGTTATTATTATCTTGTTGATTATTTTGATTGCTTGGACCATCATTAATACAAATAACTTTATCGCATCAATTGTATTATATCCGCTTTCATTTTTGCGCGGGGACCTGTTTTCAGACAATCATACTTTGTCAAACATAATTATTCTTTTGATCACGTTTAATGTTGTATTAGCTATTATTAATTTATTCTCTTACAACAAATTCTTTGAAGCGAGTGAAAGTAAGTAAAGTTACTAGTAACACATTTTATCTTAAGCAAAAAGGGCACTAAGCAGATACTTAGTGCCCTTTAATTATTAAAACCGTAACTCCTAATGGTTAGCGGCAAGATAATCATAGAGTTGGTTAATTTCTTCAGGAGTGAACTCACCCTCACCGGTTTTCATTGCATGAATTTTTTCAACCGAAAGGTGACTGGCAAAAGCCAAGTCAGTGTCCGTGATATGATGCTTAATTTGATAATTAATAATTGAACTGGATAATTCTTCTAGTTGCTGATTCATAATAATTCTCCTTTACAGTTTATTTTAGCGAAAAAACCGGTAATTTTAAAGAAAAGTCATATTAAAAACCTTGTACTTTGTTAAAAGGCCAATACCGCAATACCACCTTACCAATTAAGTTCTTACGTTTTACCGGGCCAAAAATATGTGAATCCTTCGAAATATCGCGGTGATCACCCATTACCCAGTAGTAACCTTTCGGTACCTTATAAGTAAAATTATTAGTATAAGTATGGCCAGTGTCATTAGCTGCTTTTTTAAAGCTATTATTTAAATAAGACTCAGGAAGCAATTTTCCGTTAACATACATTTTATCGTTTTTAGACACCAGTTTATCGCCAGGTAAGCCGATAACACGCTTAATATATAGAGCGCCAGGAACATCGTTGGCAGCCTTAGGAGCCAATAAAACAACGACATCATTTCTTTTAGGTGTAAAATTTCTGACGGAAATCAACCGATCATTATTTTCAAAAGTAGGTTGCATTGATGGACCAGAAACCCGATCATTAGACAATACGAAATGGAAAATGAGATAAAAAGCGCCTAAGATAACCGCCATCATAACGACGATATCTAAAATAAATTTGCCAAGGCTTTCTTCCTCTTGATCCTGCTTTTTTGTAACATTTTTTGCCATAAAAAATTCTCCTTATTTTAAATTAAAAACTTTGAACCCGGTTAAACGGCCAATAACGAAAGACAACTTTACCAACTAAATTACCACGATTAACGGGACCAAATTTGCGTGAATCTTTTGAGATATCCCGATGATCACCCATAACCCAATAATGGCCACTAGGTACGCGATAGGTAAAATTGTTGGTATAGGTATAGCCCGCAGCATTATCTGCTTTCTTGAATTTGTTATTCAAATAAGGTTCAGGTATTAGTTTACCATTAACATACATTTTATCATTTTTTGCTGTGACCTTATCACCCGGCAATCCAATCACACGCTTAACATAGAGTGCATGCGGATCATTCGCCCTTTTAGGAGGAATCAAGGCAACAACATCGTATCTTTTGGGTGTAAAGTGACGAACTGAGATCATTCGCTCGTTATTTTCAAAAGTCGGCTGCATCGAAATGCCAGAAACACGCACGTTAACTAAAACAAAGTGAAACAGCAGATAAAAAATCCCGAAAATAACGACTACCATTATGACAAAATCTAAAATGAATTTCCCTAAACTTTCTTCCTCATCGTCTTTTTTTATATCATTTTCCATCAAATATTCTCCTTTATTCTATTACTCTTTATTATAACTGAAATCATTTCATTTGAATGGTAAAATCATTATAGGTATTTGATATGACAGAATTTTTAGAGAAAATTAAGCACTTAGCAATTGAGATTGACAACCAACAGGTTGATCAGCAAGCTAAAGAAATCATGAGCATCATTCAAACAATTGAAAAAAAGCAAGTTTTGGCTAAAGCACCAGATACACTCGGCTTTTATCCTGATAAACTAGAGGAGATAATGACAGAAGTCGGACCGCAAAAAGCAGCGGCACTTAAGATAATTAACCAGCTTTTTAACAGTACAAGGCAGTTTTTATCAATTCACTATGGTTTATGGTCTTTACCGAACTTGGAAACGGCTCAAGCAATCAAAGAGAACTTACATGTAAATTCAGCACTGGAAATAATGGCGGGTAACGCTTATTGGACTTGGGCATTACAACAGGTTGGGATTCAAACAATTGCAACAGATTCATTGCAGTGGGCCAAGACTTCGCGAACTGGCCAGCAACCGTTTGCTTCTGTGGTTAATCTAAATGCTAGTTCAGCTATTGCCCAGTATTCAGCAGTAGACTTAATTCTTTGTTCTTGGGCACCCAATTTTAACCGCAGTGATTTAGCAGCAGTTAAAGCCTGGCAAAAGTACAATCCCAAAAGTCACTTCTTGTTTATTGGCGAAAAAAATGGGGCCACAAACTCACCAGCTTTTTGGCACCAGGAAAAATTTCGTCATTCACCAGCTCTTAGACAAATTAAGCAAACTTTTACCAGTTACGATTTTATCGATGAACAAATATTTGAGATAGAACATGAAATTTAAAAAGATTTTTTTATTATTTATTATTTTTTTAGCAATGCTCGGTGTGGGCTCAATGCTATCTAATATTCAATCCGATGAAGCCAATCAATTACTTGAAGCATACGGATTAAGCAATAATACTCGTTATATTAAAATTAAAAATGACCAAAACATTAGCACTTTTGTGCGTTATTTAGAGCAAAAGTTTCCAAAAAACAAGATCCAGCTTCACCTAGCAAGTAACAGAAAAGATAAGCAAACTTTAATTTGGTCTAACAAAGATGTCTTAACTCTGCCAACAGAAGCGGGTCGTTACTTTACTTCTGATGACTTTAAGGGTAGGGTCTCTTTTGGTGTCTTAGGCTTAAATGCCAATGTTAAACAGTATAAAACGCAAGGAAACCAGTACATTGTTTTAAACAATAAGTATTACACCGTAATTGGGACATTAAAGCATTATCGGCAAATGAAACAGAATGGGTATTACTTAACTACGGGTTCAAAGCAGCCGACTGGTCAATTTAAGTTGCGCAATTACGTAATTATCATTGATAGTTCGACTAGGGTGATCAGACAGATTGCTGCTCATTATGGTGTAAAGGTTAAAACACCATCGTTTGTCAAAAGTCATCAGAGCCATCAATTTTCAGTGATCAAGGAAATATTATTAATTGTCGTATTTATTTTGATTGCCGGAATCAGCAATCTTATTTTAGCCTTTTTAGATTGGCAAACTGTTAAGCAAACTCACTTAAGTGGCGGATTACTGCGAAATTGGCTGTTAAACCACGGAATTAGAACCATTTTAACCGAAATTTTACTAGTGTTTGGTGCCTATTTCTTCTTATGCTGGCGGGCTTTCTTCTCAAAGCCGGAACATCTCTTGTTATTGTTACTAGCTAGCTGGATAATTATTTCCATTATCTATAGTTACGGCATTTTTTATCGCGTACGAAAGGAAAAACTAGATGCTTAAATTACCTAATGAATTTACTGCTAAGTACCGCAAATTATTGGGTCCAAAAGCCGATCAGCTATTTGTTGCAATGAACGATGAAGAACCAAAGAAAGCATTTCGCATTAACGCACTCAAGCAAAAACAAGATATTGGCTACGCGCTAACAAAACCTGTTTTAGGGATTAATAATGCGTATTATGGTCAAGTTAGTGGTTCAGATCCTGAATGGGTAAGCGGGATGGTCTATTCACAAGAGCCAGCTGCAATGTTTCCTGCGCAGATTGCTCAGGTAAAACCCGGAGAGAAAGTGCTTGATCTTTGCGCTGCGCCTGGCGGAAAAAGTACCGCTTTGGCTGAACAGTTAAGAGGTGATGGTCTGCTAGTTGCTAACGATATCTCATCTTCCAGAGCAAAAGTCCTACGTGAAAATCTGGAGCGCTGGGGAGTCACCAACGCATTAATTACTAATGAAAGTCCAGCAAGATTAGGGCAGCACTTTAACAATTTCTTTGATAAAATTGTCGTTGATGCACCATGTAGTGGGGAAGGGATGTTTCGCAAAAATCCGGATGCCGTTTCTTATTGGTCCCAGGATTATGTCTTAACCTGCCAAAGTCGTCAAAAAGAAATTTTAGCAGCTGCGACAGAAATGTTGCGACCGGGTGGCGAGCTTATTTACTCGACGTGTACTTTTGCGCCCGAAGAAGATGAACAAATTGTATCTTGGCTCGCACAAACTTATAGCTTTGAGATTTTACCTATCACTTTAAGCAATACTAACTGCGCTACTGGAAACCCTGATTGGGCTGATCAAAATCCAGCGTTAACTAACACAGTACGTTTTTGGCCTTTTGATGAGCTAGGAGAAGGCCAATTTGTGGCAAGACTGCAAAAGCCTGCCAGCTCAGTAATCGCTAAAGCCAAGTTTCAACGACAAAAGCGTAAACGTGAAAAAGCCAGTACTAGGCACCTAACTAATCAAGAGGTGGAATTGATTGCACCAGTCTTAAAACCATTCAATCTGCCTTCGGCATTAAGTGAATGGTCCACGCGCTGTTTAGTAAGCCACGATCACGTTTTTTTACCAGCTTTAACGACAAACATTGCTCATTTGAAAATTTTAAATAATGGTTTTGAACTAGGTTTGCTCAAGAAAAATCGGTTTGAACCGAGTCATCAATTGGCAATGGTTTTAAGTCAAGTTGAGCAAAAGCAGGTACTTGAACTTAGCCAACCAGATTTCACTGCTTTTTTACACGGAGAAACATTACGTGGCCAAGATAAAAAGATGCAGGGCTTTATTTTACTTAGTTACCAGCACTTAATCTTTAGCTTTGGTAAAAATACGAGAGATGGCGTTTTGAAGAATTTTTACCCTAAAGGTTTACGAATTTTGAAGAAAGATTAGAGATTAACATGATTAAATTAATTGCTACCGATATGGACGGTACATGGTTGACCGATCAAAAAACCTACGATGAGGAACTATTTTTACGTGAATTTGCAATTATGCAGGAGCGCGGAATTAAATTTGTCATTGCTAGCGGTAACCAATATGAAAATATTTATGCCCGTTTTCCCAAAACTGCAGCTAAAATGTACTTTATTGCTGAGAATGGAGCATTGGTAGCCCAAGGCAGGCAGGTTATTCATACCGATTGTATTTCCGATGAGGATTTGCAAGTCATTTTTGAGATTATCGCTAAGTATGCGCATGAAAAGATAACCGTTTCCGGTCTTGCAAGTGCATACGTACGCGCAAGTGACGGACCAGAATATGCTACTGAGTTAAAAAAATATTATGCTAAATTGACAATTGTGCCAAGTTTTACCGATTTGCAAGATCAGATTTTTAAAGTTACACTCGATGTTCCAGCAAAAAAGAGGCCACGAATTATTAGCGAATTGCAAAATAATTATCCTCAGATCGGTTTTGTGTCGGGGTCAGCTACTTCAATTGATATTTCGACCAAGAAAATGAACAAGGCGGTTGGATTAGAGTACTTAAGCAAAAAGTATCATATCAATCCCCGCGAAATGGTTGCTTTCGGTGATAGTGGCAATGATGTGGGAATGCTTAAATATGTTGGTCAAAGTTATGTGACTGCTACCGCCTTGCCAATCGCTAAAAGTGCAGCTAACCGCGTAATTGGCTCTAGCAATAGTAGTGCAGTTCAAAAAGAAATTTGGCGGCTTTTAAATGACTAATAATAAGCAAGTCAGTTAAATATACTTTATCTTTTAATCCAAACAAAAATCCTGTTAAATCAAGGTTTACAATACCAAGATCTAACAGGATTTTTCAATACTCATGTTTTTGACTTATTTTTAAAGTAATTGGTCAATTTGCGCTTTTAATGGTAAATCAAAGTACCGCTTAATTTTAGGCAAATCGGTTAAATTGTTTTGACCATAAATCGCCATTAAATAAGCAAGTTGCTTTTGCCATTCTTTAATCAGTTGAAGTAAATTTTCAAAGCCATTGTCTTGAAGCAGGACTTGTAAGAAGGTGTTAGAAATACCAACATATTTTCCACCTAAGCAAAGTCCCTTGAAGACATCTAACGGATTGCGAATTCCCCCTGAAACAATCAAATCAACATCTTCGTTTGCAGCTAGCACCGCAGCAATAACAGTGGGTAAGCCGATATTTTCAAGGTAAGCAAGGGGCTGCGGGTTTCGGGCATTTTCGATTTGTGCAAAATTGGTACCACCACTACCAGCGATATCGAAGAAGGTGATGCCTTCTTTTTTTAAACGGTGAATTGTTGCTTGATCCAGACCACAACCAACTTCTTTAATAATGATTGGCACAGTTATTTGCTCGCGTAGTTCTTGAAGGTTAGCTAGCCAGTGAAAGTCGCGATCACCTTCCGGCATTGCTATTTCCTGCACGACGTTTAAATGGACTTGCAAGGCATCTGCTTGCAGCTCAGCAATAATTTTTTCAGCATCTCTTACAGAGGTCTTAGCATTTATGTTAGCAAGCAATACACCGTTGGGGTTCTCTTGACGAGCAATAATAAAACTATCCAGCTGATCTGCTTCTTTAACGAGAATGCTGGCGGAGCCTAAAGCAAGCGCAATGTGCGTTTGCTGGGCAATTTTACCTAAAGCTTGGTTAATTGCAAAAGATTTTTTAGAGCCGCCCGTCATTGCATTAATGAAAAATGGGGCACTCACAGTTTTGCCAAACATTTTTGTGCTAATCGCCTGCAAGTTAACATTAGTTTCGGGTAAAGCCGGCCGAACTAAATGCATCTGATCAAAACTATTCGACTTCTCATTCTCATAGAACTTTTGGGCTAAAGCCAAGTGTTCTTCTTTACGCGTAGATCTAATGGACATTTTTTCCTCTTACTCATTTACCGGGCTAACTTGACGGAATGAACGTGAAAATCAAGGGGCATAATCCCGTTTTGACGCCATTCTTCTTCAAGGGCCGCTATGTTGGTTTGCTCATCTGTAATGACGATCCCGCAATCACCGTTACCGGCACCAGAAGTTTTAGCAGCACCACCAAATGATTCAGCAATGTTAATTAATTTGGATAAGCGGGGAATTTCAATCGCAATTTGATTGATAGCAGCAAAGTGTTGCAACAATTTACGGTTTTCGCGGATCTGCTTTTTAATTAGGTCGATATCGTTTCTTTCAAACCCAACAATCATTTTTAAAACACATTTTCGTGAAAGCCTAATAAATTCCCGGTACTTTCCGTTCAGTGCCTCTTTGTTGGCATTAGTTTCATCAACTAAGCGGGAAGTGGAAGCAGGCTTTTGACTCCAACCAATCATTAAATTCATGCCGGTTGGCGGCGTTAACAACTGAATTTTTAGTCCTGGCCATGCTTCATCGACAACTTCAGACAGCGATTTATGTGCTAGTTCTTGTTTTAGCCAACTCTTATCAAAAGTCTGGTAGGCAAGCCAGCCACCATAAACACTGGCAGCAATATCGCCAGCCGAGCCATTACCCTGAACTGAATAATGAGAGATGGCTGACAATTTATAAACAAGTTCGTTACTGAAGGGTACGTTATAAAAGCGTAGGATTGCTTTTACAGTCGCTACCGTAACTGCCGCACTGGAGCCCAAGCCATACTTTTTACCATCAGCCGAATCAAGATCCGAATTGATATAAAGATCATAGACCTGCATCTCAATGTGCTTTTCAAGGCAAAATCGTTCAGTAAACGAAATAGCCGCCAAAATATATTCAAAAGGGTTATCACGATTGTCAATAACCATTTCGGCCCCATGCCTAACCCAGTGAATTGAATCTTGTGAATATTGTTTAGAATGGATTAACCCAGTAGATGACTTTGTTTTAGTAATTGAAACCCGGATAAATTGATTAACTGCGACTAAAATTGCGGGACAATCTTGTTCAAGTACCGCATATTCGCCAGCAATATATAACTTTCCGGGCGCTTGTTCTGTTATCAAAAGAATTTAATCTCCTAATCAATTAAATTACATTAATTAGTCCAAATATGATAGACCTGGACCAAAACTTGCATTTACTATCTTAACATTGTCAAATTGCGATACAAACTGATTAGTAATTTCTTTTACATTTTTTAAACGAGTAATAACTTTTACGTTGGGACCAGCATCAATCGTGTAATAACACTCAATCCCAGTTTCACGTAAATGCCTTACCAAGTTAATCGCTGCAATTGTTTGTGGCTCAAAATATGTAAAACCAGGCTGGGCGGTTAAGTTAATTGCGTGCATTTCGTTAGCGTTTAATTCTGCTAGTTGTCCCAGCGCAGTAAAATCATTATTTTGAATGGCCGTTATCATTTGGTCTAGCTCGGTCTGATTTCGCTGTAACCAAGGCTTAAAGAAGGGGGAACTGGTCGCTTGTTTCATCCCTTCCGTTGATGAAAGTTTTTTAGGTTTCGGATTTAATTCAATTGCCAAAAGCTGTAAGTCCATCTCGGGCTTTTCGTTTAAGGCGTAGGCATAAGAGGAAGTATCATCTTCACCTTTTTGCCACAAGACAAAGCCACCAAAAACTGACCGACACGCAGAGCCTGAACCCATTCTAGCAAGCCGGGATAATTCTTTGGGTTCTATTTCAAAGCCATAATGAGAGCAGAAAGCTCCGGCTAAAGCAGCAAAAGCCGATGAAGACGATGCCAGGCCAGCAGCCGTTGGAACATGATTGGTTGATCTAACGGCTAAATTACCACTAACACCAAACTTGTCCTGCAAAAATTTAAGATAAGTGAAAACACGCTGCGAACTTTGACCGATTTGTTCAATCCCGTTTAAGTAAAAATGATTAAGATCGCTTTCGGTAATTTTAGTATCAGTATAAAAACGATCCAACGTCATAGAAAGGCTTGACATTAAAGGTAGTCGCAAACGTTCGTCTTTTTTCCCCCAATATTTAATTAGTGCAATATTGGCGTGTGCTCGTACAGTTTTTCCCATTAAATCTCCTCAATCCAACTATTAACAGCAATTTTTTGACTATGATCTGCTATTGCTTGCGCTACCGCATGATTCTTGCAAAGAGCAATTACAATGCCGCCAAGACCGCTGCCTGAAAGCTTAAAGCCGAGCGCTTGGTGCGCAAGTGCAATTTTTTGTAATTGGTCGATTTTAGCCGTTGATAAGCCAAAAGAACACAGAATTTCTTGTGCTTCATTAAAGTAAGTACCAATTTGACCAGCATCATGATTAAGCCAAGACGTCTTAGTCCTATCGGCCAATTTTCCCAGTCGCTTTAACTTATCTGCTGCTTGTGGTGAAGCTTTTATTTGATCATGAACTTGCATAACAGCTTCTTTGGTACTGCCTAATTCTCCTGTATCCATAATTAATAAAGTAGCGCCCAGTTTTGCTTTTAAAACACGTGGACCATCTTTTTGATTAAAAAAAACGAGGTAGTTGGAATTAACTGTAGCCGCATCTAAACCTGAGGCTTTACCATGATTAATCATTTCCGCATGATTGGTAATAGCCAAAATTTGCTCTTCGGTCAGATTAAGCTTGAAATAATCGTCCATTGCCCGAGTAGTTGCCAGGGCAACGGTGGCACTAGAACCCAATCCGCGCTCAATTGGAATTTGCCCAGTATATGATATTTTCAGTTGCTCTGTACTGGCAGCTAACTCCAACATTTTTTTAACAACATATTTTAAGCCGTTATATTCATTTGGAGCCATAAAAAAAGGCCCTTGATAACGCTCAGTGTCCATCCACATCTCGGGGGCCGGTTCAACAGTTGTTTTGATATGAAGCGAATTAATTGGCATTGCTAACGCATCATAGCCATATACAACCGAATGTTCCCCGATTAAAATTACTTTGCCATGGGCCAAATAACTAGATTTCATTTTGCTTAAGATCCTTACTGTTTGTGAATTTTTTTTACTCCTTATGCTAAAATAAATAGCAAAGGAGAAGAGAACAGATGATCAAGATTTTAGTCGGTCGGCAGACAGATTCTTTACAAGAAAAAGTCCTGCAAGCTGCAGTTGATAACTACCAACGCTTTCCAGAACACGAAACTTTTATTATCGTTCCTAATCATATTAAGTTTACCACAGAAGTCAGAGCAATAAACAGATTAGCCGTTAGCAAGGGCAACGTTGAGCAATCGGTTAAAAATTTGCAGGTTTTATCATTTTCACGACTTGCTTGGTTTTTCCTCAAAGATGCCGAACAGGGTTTGCCAACACAACTTGATAATGCCGCGGCTGCCATGATTTTAGCCAAGATTATTGAGCAAAAACGTGACCAGCTTCATCTTTTTAAAACGGTTAGCGTCAGTCCCGGTTTAGTTAAACAACTTTATGATACGATTTTGCAGGTTAGGGAAGGGAACCTTGATCTTGATGAAATCGACGAAGATTCTCTTGACTTAGAAACGAAAAATAAGATTGCAGACCTTAAAATCATTTACGAGGCATTTACCAGTACAATTGCTACTAAGTTTTCGACTTCAAATGAGGTACAATTGCAGCTGAATGAGTATCTTGCTAGCGGAATTGATTTAAGCAAGACCGATTTTTATTTTAGTGATTTTTCTCATTTTTCACTGCAGGAATGTCTGACGGTCAAATTGTTAATGATGCATGCTCATAGCGTTACCTTAGCTTTTAAAACCAAAATTGGCGACATTAACCCTGATTTTGCGCAAGGTGATTACGATTATGTAATTCAGAGAACAATTAATCAATTACTGAATTATTTGAAACAGCACGATCTGTCTTATGAAGTAGAAAAAACTCCTATTTCGCCCCAGCCCACTAAGCGGGAATTGCTCAATGAGTTCTGGACGGGTACTGCTTATGATGTGGGTAAACTTGACCAGGTGCAATTAGTTCGAGCAGATAACCGGTATGCCGAGGCCTATTATGTTGCCCATACAATTTACCAACAAGTGGCCCTAAAAAACTACCGTTACCGCGATTTCTTGGTCTTAGCACCCAATCTACATGAATACGAAACATACCTGATTCCGATTTTACGGCAGAATCATGTCCCATTTTTTGATGACTTACAGCAAGAAATGAAATATCATCCGTTAGTTATTTTAATTGAAAATATTGCGCAGCTTTTGGCACGGCCGTTTCAAAGCCAAAATATGCTGGCAATTATGAAAACCCATCTAATTATTCCGGACTGGTACCAAGAAGAATCAGCTTATATTCATGACGTCGATGAGCTGGAAAATTTTGTTTTAGCGCACGGAATTAACCATAATTTATGGAAACGTGATTTTACGGACTATGTTGCTTCTGAAGTGATCAGGCTAGACAAAGTTCCTGATGAAGTGGCTAAAATAAGCAAATTAAAAGACTTTTTTGTGAAAAAGCTTGAACGATTATTAACTAAACTTAAGCAGGAAGAGGACACGCAAAAAGCGATTACCACTTTCTTTAATTTTTTAACCAATAATAAAGTTAACCAAGTGCTTGAAAAATGGCGCGAAGATGCGCAAACCGCTGGTGACTTGCAGCAAGCACGCCAATCTGAACAAGTATGGGACTTGCTCATTACGTTATTACATGATTACTTACTGATTAATCCGACTGAATTTGATGTAGCCAGTTTTTTCAATGTTTTAACCAACGGCTTTAAAGAGGCTACTTTCTCCCAAATTCCTTCTACCTTGGACGCAGTTAATCTTTCTGAAACAGGTATTGTCCAAGTTAGCGGCTATAAGCAAGTTTTCATCATGGGCGCTACTAGCACTGGTTTGCCAGCCATTCAAACCACCCCAGGCTTTTTAAGCACTGAAAATCTAGAGAATTTAAGTACTGCCTTTGGCGAAGATTCTTATTTGGAAGATCACCAGCAATTAAGCAATCTTGATCAGAACTATCAGTTTGGTATTTGTTTAGCCTTGGCCAGTGACAAGGTTTACCTATCTTATTCGGTGGCCAATTCTGACAACGAAGCAGTTGAGCCTTCAATTTATTATGACCGGCTCAAACGCGCTGGTGCAATCGAATTCCAGCAACACAATTTACCGGAAAAATTCCAAGACCTTTTAAGTTTCCTGACCAATCCCCAGGCAAGTTTAGGTTACTTGACTTACTTAAAGCAGGCAAATAGCGAAATTGATGTTGATCAATTATTAAGATTAACAGCAGCAAAAATCCCAACTAAGACGGCAATGGTTCTAGAAGCCAGTCAATTTGACAACCAGCCAGCAGATATTGGTGCTGAGTTAGCCCAGGAATTGTACGGCCAGAATTTAAATTCATCCGTTTCACAATTGGAAACTTTTTATGAAAATTCTTACGAATACTTTTTAAATTACGGTTTGCATTTGCATAAACGCTTTGAAAATGAGTTTGATATTATTCAAGCTGGTAATTATTTTCACGAAACTTTCGACCGTTTGGTAAAAGAACTTAACCAAAAGCACTTAGATTTAGCCGATGTTGACGAAACTACTTTAAGTCAATTACTGGCTATTGCTAGAGCGAAAATGATGGCCGAAGCTAAGTATAAGCAGCTAGCCAATGATCCCTTTAACCAATTTTTATTTAAGTGTCTTGATCAAACTACCACCAAGGTTGTTTTCAACTGGCAAAAAGCAGTACAAAAAACGCCTTTACGGGCAAAATACTCTGAACTTAGTTTTGGCTTTGGCGAAAAAGTCCACGGCCTTGACCTGGTTGTTCCTAACTTGGCTGGCAAGCATTATGTTAATTTACGCGGTAAGATGGACCGAGTAGATTTGGCCCAAATTAGTGACAAGAATGAATACTTGGCGCAGGTGATTGATTACAAGTCTTCCGCAAAGAAATTTAATTTGGGTCTCTTTTACCAAGGTATTTCACTACAAATGGTTTCCTATCTCGATGTTTTACTGAAAAACCAACCCTTCTTTACGGGCAAAACACCACTTTATTTGCTTGGTGCGTTTTACCAAACAATTACGAGGCAAACTGAGCGGTTAAACGGTAAAGATTTGTACAATAGTCATTTAGAGTTAAAACAAGATAATCTGGATGGCAAAACCAGGTTAAAATACACCGGATTAATTAATTATGACCAAGCACTAGTTCTTGACGCTGACCCTGAGCTTGAAAAAAACAGTACCACCTCGGATTTGTATACCGGTGTTAATAGTAAAAAAGATGGCAGTCTCAGCTTTCGGGGTAATGCTTTTAAAGACGATGAAATTGAGCTTTTGCTGCAATATGATGAAGAGCTCATTAAGGACGCCGCAAGTCAAATTTTATCCGGTGAAATTAAACTCAATCCATATAAGTATGGCAAAGGTATTAACGCCTTAACTTATTCTGACTACCGTGATATTTTCTTTTTTGACGCAATGCTTAAGGAAAACAAGTATCACCAGGTAGGTAGTTTAAGTAAAAAAGAGTTATTAAGTAAAATTAAAGAGAAACTGGGAGAGGAGGAATAGTCATGGCAGATTTTACTCAAGCCCAAAATAAGGCGATTAGCGATCGCGGACACGACATCTTAGTTTCTGCTTCCGCTGGAAGTGGCAAAACCACTGTTTTGGTGCAGCGTTTGCTGCAAGAAATTCTTGCCGGAACTAGGGTAGACCAACTATTAGTAGTGACGTTTACTAAGGCAGCAGCCCAAGAAATGAAGGGGCGAATTAAACAAGTTTTGCAAACTGAGCTAGCCAAGACGACTGCCAAAACCTATCTCAGGCAGCAGCTTAACGCGGTTGACTCTGCCAATATTTCCACAATTGATGCCTTTTGCCTAGACGTCATTCATCGCTTTTACTACGTCATCGATCTTGATCCAAGCTTTAGCGTCTTGACCGATGAAACGCAAGCCGAATTGATGCGTGAACGAGCACTGCACGAAATTGAAAGCGAGTTTTTAGAGGCAAATGACGAGGACTTCATTAGCTTTTATAATAATTTTGCTGGCGACAGGGATGCAGAATCAGCGCAAAATCTTCTTTTAGATTTATACTCTTACGCAATGGCTAAACCTGATTATTCCAGTTGGTTAAAAGGCTTAGCTGCTAAATATGAAGTAGGGGAAAGCGTAATTACAACTAAGCTGTGGCAAAAGCAAATTAAACCTTATTTAACAAATACTTTTACTGAACTCAGCAATAAAATTGAGCAAATTGTTAACGACCCATTGATTGAAACCAAGGAACTAGCGAAGGTTAAGGAAAGTTTTACTATTTTCCACAAATGCTTAAACCGGTATCTTGAAGGACTAGTTAACGACGCTAATTACGACGACCAAAGGCAGTTATTGCGTAGTTGTCTTTTTACCGGAACCTTTCGTAAGTCAAAAAAATGGGATGAGGATCTACTAGCTTTTTACCAAAATTGTTATGACCGCAAAGCCGAAGCTGCTGAGCAAGTGTTTACTGCCTTCACGTCTTTTTACGCTACAGATGAACATGAGCAAATTGAGATCCTGAAACGTGGCCAAAAAATTATGACAGCGGTTGTAAAAGCAGAAAATGCCCTAATCAAACGTTTCGGGGAATTAAAGCGGGCAGAAAATTTGGTCGACTTCAGTGATATGGAGCAATTTGCTTACCAGATCCTAAGTCAAGACACATCTAACGCTGAAATGGCACGCTCCTTTTACCAAAATAAGTTCACTGAAATTTTAGTTGATGAATACCAGGATATTAATCCGTTGCAAGAAAAGATCTTACAACTAATTAAGAAGACCGGTCAAAATAACTTATTTATGGTAGGTGACGTCAAACAATCGATTTACGGTTTTAGGCAAGCCGAACCCACGCTTTTCTTGCATAAATACCAAGAGGCAGCGAAGAAAGAAAATACCGACCAAGAGCGAATCTTGCTTTCCGAAAACTTTCGTTCGACTAATCCCGTTCTCAAAATTGTTAACCAAGTGTTTAAAACCATCTTAACACCCGACTTTGGCGGCATTGATTACCAAAAAGAAGGACAGTTGGTTTTAGGGGCTAAATATTATCCGGCTGCACTTCCCGCTGCATGCGAAATCATTTATCATAACCAAGATGAAAAAGAGGGTTCATTAAATGAGGAGCAGGAGCAAGATATTGACTCAGCAGAAATAGCCATGGTTATTAATCGCATCAAGCAATTTCAAAATGAACACTTAGAAGTATATGACCCACAAACAGGTCAAAAGCGGCCTTTTAAATATAGTGATATTGCCATCTTGACTCGTAGCCGGAGTGAGAACCTTGCTATCATGCAGGAATTTGCGAAAAACGATCTGCCGTTAATGGTGACGGATGCCAAAAATTATTTTCAAACAATTGAATTGACCATCGTTATGAATTACTTGCGCATTATTGATAATCCTGATCAAGATATCCCTTTGGTAACTGTTCTGCGCTCTCCGCTGTTTAACTTTAGCGAACAAGATTTAGCCCAAATTCGGATTCATAGCAAAAATACTAATTTTTATGATGCTTTGACCTCTTACGTGGCAATTAACGACAGCCTCAGTCAAAAAATAAAGGATTTTTTAAACCAATTAGCTGAATTAAGACAATTTGCTACAAATCACCGGATTTCCGAATTAGTCTGGAGCATTTATGAGCGAACCAATTTGCTAGAAATCATGACGGCATTGCCCAATGGCAAACAGCGTCGGGTCAACTTAGAAGCACTGTATGAACGGGCAAGCTCATATGAAAGTGCGGGTTTTAAGGGACTTTACCAGTTTATTAACTTTATCGAAAGAATGCGCCGCAGCCAAAAAGATCTGGCACAGCCATTACTGGCTAAAGAAGCAGGTAATTCAGTGCGGCTAATGACTGTTCACGGGTCTAAGGGCCTGGAATTTCCAATTGTTTTTTATCTTGGGTTGCAGCACCGGTTTCAATTGCGTGATCTTAGTGGAAATTATATTATTAACGCAGATAATGTCGGATTGACTTTACGCCAAGAGCATTATCGCGCTGATTCACTGCTTAAATCATATGACAATGTTGCCAAGAAAAAACAATTACTCGAAGAAGAGGCTAGAATACTTTACGTTGGTATGACTAGAGCACGGCAAAAGTTAATTTTAGTGACTGACTTAAAGAATTTTCCCAAACTTACCCAGACCTGGAGTCAGCAGCTCACTCATGAGCATAAGTTACCCTTAAGCGATAAGATTGATGCTACCAGCGCAATGAGCTATATTGGTCCGGCCATTAACTTTACGCATCAGGTAGCTTTGCCGATGAGTGAGATCACCCCGGAACTAGATGAGCAAGAAGATTTACTCTTAATTCACTACCAGGATGAAACAATTGCACGGCCCAAAACCGTACAAGCAAAAACGGCCGCTACAGAGGATTTCACGCTTTTAAATCAAACAGCCAAAAAGCTCTATGATTTTGCTTATCCGTTTAAAGATGCTAGTCAGACGACCGCTTACCAATCTGTTTCAGAAATTAAAAAGGCCTTTAATGATCCGCTGGACAGTGAACTAGAGAATGCTCATTTGCTCTCATCAACCAATAGGTATTTACAGCCGATTGATACTAAGCCTAATTTTTTGTTTGCAACCAAGTTTACCGGTGCCGAAATCGGAACCGCGACACACCTGCTGTTACAATATTATGATTATCACGGCAAGGGTGACGACCAGCAGTTAGATGATGAAATTGCTTCTTTAGTTAAGCAAGATAAACTGAATCCCGCTATTGTACCGGATTTAAATAAAGAACAGATTAACTGGTTTGTTCATAGCGACTTTAGCCGTGAATTTTGGCAAAAGCCGGAGAACTTAAAACGTGAAATTGAATTTTCCAGTTTACTTTCGGCAAGTAGCTTATTTGACCATTTTAGTGATCCAAATGCTAAAATTTTAATTCACGGTACAATTGATGGTTACTTCATCCAAAATGATGGCATAATACTATTTGACTATAAAACTGATTATCTCGATCCTAATCATTTGGATTTAGCAATTAATCAGCTTAAGCAAAAATACACGGGGCAGTTACGACTTTATGAGCAGGCTTTAAATTCGTTTGCTAACAAAAAGGTAACGCACAAATACCTAGTTTTACTGGCAGCGCAAAAAATCGTCGAAATTAAGTAGAAAAGAAAGGAGGTCGAATTTAATGACATTATTTGCTAAGGAGACATTTGCAGTCGTGGATCTGGAAACAACCGGAACCCAGCGCGAAGAGGACAATCATATTATCCAGTTTGGCTGTGCCATCATCAAAAACATGAAGGTTGTTAAAACCTACTCTTTTATGATTAATCCCCACCGTGACATCCCTTTAGCAATTCAGAACCTTACGCATATTCATAATTCAGACGTAGCTCAGCAAAAGGACTTTTCTTATTATGCTCCAAAGATTATTGCTATCTTAAAGGATGCGGTCTTTGTGGCGCATAATGTAAATTTTGATTTGCCGTTTCTTAATTATGAACTAGTGCAGCATGGCTATGAGGCTTTAACCAATAGAGCAATCGATACAGTTGAACTGGCTAAGATTGCGTTTCCTACTTTACCGTCATATAAGCTGACAGATCTAACTAATCAGCTAAACATCCCACACCTAAATCCGCATAAAGCTGATTCAGATGCATACGGGACGGCTGTGTTACTGCTTAAGATTATCAACAAATTGGAAACATTGCCGCAAGCCACACTGAATACGTTAAGTTCTCTTGCGCATGGTCTTATCCGAGATACTTCCTGGATTTTTACCACAATTGCAGATGAGTTGCGGCTAACTAAAAGACCACTAGGTAAAAACTACGTGCAGGTCCGCAATATTATTTTGCAAAAACAACAGACTAAAATTCCAGAGCACAGTAATGGCTCAAATGCATCTTTTCCCCTCGGTAATAAAGCCAAGCATCAGCTATTTAAAGGAAAAATCAATTACCGGCAGCCGCAAGTTGATTTAATCAACCAAATTAATCAGTTCATCAAGAATCCTGATCAAAGGGCGTTATTGGTTGAAGCACCCAATGGTACTGGTAAAACTTTTTCCTACTTGTTTGCTTATTCCTATCATTTATATACGAGTCGAAAGCTTGTGGTGGCGACGCCAACTAAAGTTTTGCAAGATCAGATCATCACGCAAGAAATTCCCCAATTGCTTAAGGTCACTGACCTTGATTTAACTGCAGAAGTGGTGAAATCAAGTAGTCATTATCTCGATTTAGATGGCTTTTATCAGAGTCTGTACCAGGGAACTCCTAACAAAATGACGCTAGTCTTGCAAATGCGAATCTTGGTGTGGTTAACGGAGACTAAAACGGGAGATCTAGATGAATTACAGCTGACTAACTATAAGGCACCGTTGTTTGTTCAGATAGCTCATCCCGGGGATGCCCGGGTAGGTAGTAGTTTTGCTAAAGTCGATTTTTGGAATTTAGCGCGGCAAAAGCAAGAAGAAGCCGATATTTTAATTACTAACCACGCCTATTTGGCCAATCATTACAACGACACAATCTGGGGGCAAAATCCTTATTTGGTGATTGATGAAGCTCACCGTTTTGTCGATAACGTAATCAATTCGCGGAATGATTCATTTCAGTTTGAATCACTTTGGGGCGTACTCAATCATTTGCGCAATCTTTTGTTTTATGCCGAAGATAGCGTATTTAACCAGTATGGTAATGATGTTTCAGTCAACTTTTTTCTAGAAAAATTAGATCCGGCGATATTGGACTTGATTCACGTCATCAATCAGTTACAGAGAATATTATTTGCCCAAAACGACCAAGCGGTAAATAAAAATATCTTGCCAAATGGTAATCTGCTCTTAAGTTTTGAAGGTACGGATTTATTCGCTAGTGAGAGTCCATTTTTACCGAAACTTGGAGAGTTTCAACGCAAATTAGAAGACGTCCGGCAGCAGACTAATGCTATTTTATTTAAGCTGTATAATGAAACTGATAATTCGGGATTGGAGAGGGATGCTGTTTTAAGTGAGTTGACTGATCAAATTGATCGTCTTGATTTTTATATTACTAAAAGCTACCAGCTATCAGACATTCTTCATACCAAGGAAGTTTTAAGTCAGGAAGGATTTTTACTAACTTTAACCAATCCTCAGGATCCGTTAAGTGTTAATCTGAGCTGGATGACATTAGACGCTTCTAGTGAATTAAAACAAATTTACGCTCGTTTTGACCATCTTTGCTTTGTTAGTGCTACTTTAACAAATGACAATGATTTTTCCTTTACAATTAAACAGTTAGCTTTAACTGATTTACATCCGGAAAAATTTATTGGTAGCAGCACATTTAAACTTGATCAGCATTTGCAGGTTTTAGCCGTGAAAGACTTTCCTGCTATCGACACGCCGCAATATGATCAGCAGCTGGCTAACATTCTAGAAAATGATTTAAGTCAGAAAAACCATATTCTAGTTTTAATGACTAATTTGGATAAAATAAAAGAAGTCTTTAGTGCCATTTTAAATTCGCCTAATCTACGTGACTTTGAAATTTTAGCCCAAGGTGTATCCGGCTCCAATAACCGCATTACCAAAAGGTTCGCGATTGCGCAAAAGGCCATTTTAATCGGGGCCGATAGTTTCTGGGAAGGAATTGATTTTCATGAATGTCGGATTGATTTAGTTATTGCCGCTAAACTACCATTTGAATCCCCCGACCAGCCCGAAGTACGTTTACGTCAACGCCAATTGCAAAAAAAGGGCATTAATGTTTTCCAAAATGATACGATGCCACGGGCAATTATTCGGTTTAAGCAGGGCATGGGACGCCTAATTCGTGGCGAAAAAGATCATGGTCAGTTCTTAATTTTGGATTCACGGATTTGGAGCAAAGATTATGGTAAAGTATTTTTAAACGCAATACCTGTAACAACAAGAAAAATTTTGATAAAAGATTTACGGAATAAGTTGGATAATTATGATAATTGAAGACGACACAAAACAAACGCTTAAATTTATTGCTTGGCTAATTGCCATTATTGTTGTGCTCTATTTTTCATTTCTGCTTATTTTTTATAAAGCAAGCAGTCCCGTACGAAATGAAACACGTGAGCTTAATCAAATAGTCTTGCAAAAATCACCGATTAAAAAAATTGAGCGAAACTATCATTTAGATCGCGGTGTTAATAGTTACTCCGCTAAGGGCATTGCTAAAAACAGCCAAACCTTTTACTTCATTTATTTACCCGCCTCGAAGAAAGCCTTCCTTTTGTCTAGTAAAAAGGGCGTTAGCGAGACAGCAGTTAGAAATAAATACGGAACTAAGTATCCAGATGATAAAATTACTGCGGTTAACTTGGGTTGGTATCGTAACAAAGCGGTTTGGGAAGTAGCGGCTAAAAATAGCTCAGGTGACTACCATTACAAACTCTATGAATTTAAAAACGGAAATTTACTAGGTTAAGTCGCTTATTTAACAAAACTTTGGTATTATTAAGTTGATATGATAAGGAAAGTGGAATAAAAGTTTATGACAAAATTAATTTCAATTAGAGATTGTTCAAAGCATGTTGATGAAGAAGTTCAAATGCATGTTTGGCTAACTGATAAACGGTCAAGTGGAAAAATCGTATTTTTACAGTTACGTGATGGAACTGCATTTTT
The DNA here is from genome assembly GCF_026535895.1 of Lactobacillus sp. B4007. Taxonomy (NCBI): domain Bacteria; kingdom Bacillati; phylum Bacillota; class Bacilli; order Lactobacillales; family Lactobacillaceae; genus Lactobacillus; species Lactobacillus sp. B4007. The sequence goes on along the minus strand of NZ_JAFNPA010000002.1, from coordinate 418,765 downwards.
CCAAGGAATAGTTAGAAAAAATGATGTTACAGATGAAGTTTTTGAAGCAGCAAAATCATTGCATCAAGAAGCTAGCTTTTACATCACAGGAACTGTTCACCAAGATGATCGTTCTCACTTCGGCTATGAAATTCAAATTTCTGATTTAAAGGTTGTCACTAATAATGAAGGCTACCCAATCGGGAATAAAGAACACGGAATTGAATTCTTGCTTGATCACCGGCACTTATGGTTGCGTAGCAGAAGACCATTTGCAATCATGCGCATTAGAAACACCATCTTTAAGGCAACGGTTGATTTCTTTGAAAACGAGGGCTTCGTTAAATTTGATGCTCCAATTTTTATGCATTCAGCTCCTGAAGGTACCACGGAGCTATTCCATACCGAATACTTTGGTGGCGATGCTTATTTATCACAATCTGGTCAGCTTTATGGTGAAGTAGGCGCTGAAGCCTTTGGTAAGATTTTCACTTTCGGTCCTACTTTTAGAGCAGAAGAATCTAAGACAAGACGTCATCTTACTGAATTTTGGATGATGGAACCTGAAATGGCCTGGATGCACCAAGATGAGTCTTTGGATATTCAAGAACGCTTTTTATCATACGTTGTTAAACAAGTCTTGGAAAACTGCGATTACGAATTAGAATTACTCGGCCGTGATAAGGAAAAACTGCGGCCTGCTGCAGAAGGTAACTATACCCGTTTATCTTATGATGATGCGGTTAAAATGCTTCAAGAAGATGGCAGAGATTTCAAGTGGGGCGATGATTTTGGTGCTCCAGACGAAGCATTCATTTCTGAAAAATTTGATCGGCCATTTTTCATTGTTAATTACCCAACGGCAATTAAGCCATTCTACATGAAGAAAAATCCAGATAACCCTAAGGAATATTTATGTGCTGATGTTTTGGCTCCAGAGGGCTATGGTGAAATTATGGGTGGTTCTGAACGTGAAAGTGACTACGACACTCTGAAAGAGCAAATTAAAGAAGCCGGTCTTAAAGAAGAAAATTATGATTGGTATCTTGACTTACGTAAATATGGTAGTGTTCCTCACTCAGGCTTTGGTATGGGCTTTGAGCGTGTAATTGCTTGGATTTGCAAATTAGATCACGTTCGCGAAGCTATTCCTTTCCCAAGAATGATTAACCGGGTTAAGCCATAAATTTGCATTAACTAAATAATTAAAAAAGTTGAACTAAAATATTTTAGTTCAACTTTTTTAAAGGAGAGAAAATTATCATGCATTACAATGATTACCGAACTCTTGGATTTACAACTTTTTCCAATGGTTTATTAGCTTATTATCCGCAACTTAAAATTAGTGACTCTGAAATAATCTTAATTATGCAACTTGAATTATTTGCTCAAAAAGGTGAAAATTTTCCCTCTAACGAACAGATCGCTGCTAACACTAATTTTTCTTCAGCCGAAATCGCTGATATTATTCAGCGCCTAATTGAAAAAAATTACTTGGCAATTGACCAAGTCACTGATAAGAAGGGCCGGATTGGCAATCAATTTAATCTGGACCAATTATATATAAAACTCGATGAGTTGTTAGCCAAGAATGTTTTGCCTAATGCTGAAGAAGGAGTAACTGAAAGCAGCTCTTCAACTGTTGATAATAGTCCGTTAAACCAGTTAATGCGGCAATTTGAAATTGAATTTGGCCGTTATCTTAGTCCAATCGAACGAGAAGAGGTTGCTGCTTGGTTGAATGTTGATCATTATGATCCGGAAATTATCAAGTTGGCGTTAAGAGAGGCTGTATTGTCGCAAGCATATAGTTTAAAGTATGTTGACCGCGTGCTTCTTAACTGGCAGCGGCACAACCTAAAAACAACAAGTGAAGTGCAAAAATTTTTACAAAGGAACCGTTAAATGCCTGAAAAATTATTAAGTACAGCAGAAGCAAGAAAAGTCTTGCGTGCCATAAACGAGATGTACCCTGATGCAAAAAGTGAATTGATTTGGGATAATAAATTTCATTTACTTTGCGCCGTGTTAATGAGTGCTCAAACGACTGATAAAATGGTTAACAGAATCATGCCGAAATTTATTGCGGATTATCCAGATCCAAGCTCTTTAGCTCAAGCATCAATTACCGATATTGAGCACCATATTTCAAAAATTGGCCTCTATCATTCTAAGGCCAAGCACTTAAAAGAAACCGCCCAAATTTTGGTGGACAAATTTGCTGGTCAAATTCCTGAAGATAAGAAAACGTTAGTGACATTGCCCGGAGTGGGCGAGAAGACTGCTAATGTAGTTTTAGCTGACGGCTTTGGTGTACCGGCTATTGCTGTTGATACACATGTTTCCCGAATCTCAAAAAGATTTCATATCGTACCGCAAAATGCTAAGCCACTGGAAATTGAAAAACGACTAGAAGAAATATTACCAAAAAGCGAGTGGATCCACACTCATCACGCAATGATTTTATTTGGTCGTTATTCTATGACAGCAAGAGATAAAGAAGATCCATATTCATATTTAAAAAAACAATAACACCGCATACAAAAATGCCATAGCTGTAAATTAGCTATGGCATTTTTATTTTTTAATTATTAATGATCATGTTCGCCGTCATTAGCCGGATTGTTATTGCCTTCATGATTATCAGAATTTTCGTTTGAATTTGAATGAGAGCTGTCATTATCATGATTATTTGGTTTATTTTCCGGTGAATTATTACCATTATTTGTCTGATCACGATCATGGCCAGCATCATTTTTATTTTCATCAGACTGTGATTCGGTTGGTCTCTTTTTACGGGTAATAGTTCTGTTTTGCTCGTTATAATTACTCTGAGTTGAATTGCTGCCAGTCTGTTCCTCAGAACTATCATAATCACTACTATCATCAACAATTCCCGCTGGAGCATGCCCACGAACAAACAGTTGCCATTCACCAGTTGAAGAAACAACAGGAGGATTAGAATTTTTAATTATTCTAGCTCTAATGACTGAATTTGGTTTTTGCCAATCAACATTTTCTTTATTGCTCATAAGATAGGACATCATATTTTTATAAAGCAATTGAGCAGATTGCTGGCCAATACCAGAAATAGTTCCATCCTTTAAGTTATCATAGCCTGTCCAAACTCCCATTGAATAACTCTGAGTGTAACCAACAAACCATGAATCTTTAGGAGTTGCGCCATAACCTGGGTAATGAGCTAATTCCTCGTCGGAATATTTAACAGAACCAGTTTTACCAGCGTGGTATAGACCTCTGATTTGTGCATTTCTCCCAGAACCATGCTTGATAACACCCTTTAACATATCAGTGATCATATAAGCAGTAGCTTTACTCATTACCCGAATTCCTTCGGAGTCATAGTTTCTCACTAAACCGTCAGGTGTTTCAATTTTGGAAACAAATTGTGGTTTGTGGTAAATCCCCATTGTGGCAAAAGCACCATATGCACCTGCCATTTGTAGGCTCGATGCGTCTACACCAATACCCACGGATAAACCTGCAGTCTTTGGCACATTAATATCCATTTGCCGGGCAAACCTGGAGGCACGTCTGATACCAACTTCTTTTAGAGTTTTAATAGCAGGAACATTTCTAGATTGCTCCAATGCATGTCGCATAGTCATCTTGCCTTCATACTTATTATCCCAATCATAAAGCTGGATACTAGTTCCAGGATAATAATACTTACTGTCATCTAGCACTTTAGACGTGGACCAGTTTAAATATTCAATTGCTGGACCATAATCAAGAACGGGTTTTATTGAAGAACCGGTAGAGCGACTAGTTTGAACTGCTCGATCAAGACCTAATTGAACCGTTGACGGAATATGCCGGCCACCAATTATTGCTACAACATGGCCATTACTTGGATCTACTACCGTAGCGCCCACCTGCATAGTATCGCTAGTAAATGGTACTTGACCATTATTTGCTAATTCATAAAGCTTTCTTTGGGCTTTTTGATTAATGTTTAATGTGATCTTTAAGTTGTCACGGTAGGGGTCAAAGCCCTTATTTTTAACTTCTTGAACTGCTTCCTTGATATAAGGATCATCAATTTTACGAATATTTGACTGATTCTTTTGTTGATGTGGTTTTAGGCCCTTTTTGATACTTTCTTTTCGTGCTTGATTATACTGGACTTTAGTAATTTTTTTATTATCAAGCATAGCCTGTAAAACAATGTCACGCCGATATTTGGCATATTTAGGATAAAGGTATGGGTTATAAATAGTTGGTCTGTTAGGCATTCCAGCCAAAAGCGCAGTTTGCGATAGATCTAATTCCCCAATTTTCTTACCATAATAATAATTAGCAGCCGTACCGATACCATAATTACCATAATTCATATAAACTTTATTAATGTAGAATTCTAGAATTTCATCATGGGTATATTCACGCTGAACACGCATTGCTAACCAAGCTTCTTGTGCTTTTCTTTTTAAAGTTCTTTGTGACGTATCGGTGGAGAACACGCTAAGTTTAACGAGTTGCTGCGTAATTGTTGATCCTCCAGCAGAAATACTTTGATTCTTTGCATTGCTTAGAATCGAACCGACAATTCTGATTGGGTCAATTCCCAATTTATCCTTGTAAAAGCGCTTATCTTCGACAGAAACAATTGCATCTTTTAACAATTGCATGTCTGGACTATCTTTAGCATAGATTCTTTTTTCCGTACCAAGTGATATTAAAAATTTACCGCTTGAGGTATAAAAGGCCGTAGAACCGCCACTTTCAAGACTAGCCCTACTAATGTTAGGCGCATCTTTAGCATAATATGCAAAAAGACCAACACCGGAAAGAAATAATAGAAAAATAGCCATCAAGAGCAATTTAACTACACGTTTCCACCTTGGCTTAGGTAAATTCTCGCGGTAATTTTTTCGTGATTCGCGTCCATTGTTTGAATTATAATTTCTATTTGCCATTATTCAATTTCCTATCTGCGATAAAATGATCTACAGCTTTTAAATATGGTAAGGTAGGTTGAAAGCCACTTTTAATTTCAATTGACCATTTTTCAACTTCTTTTAACGTGACCGAGCTTTTGTCCTTGTCCCACCATGCTTGAATAATTTTACTGGCTGGCGTTACGAAATACCTATTTAAAACTGTAAAACCAATAATGGTAAAACAAATTCCTTTTTGTTTTAAGCACTGTTCTAAGTGAATAATTTGGTGCTCATGAAAATTTTTTAACGGAAAATTTGTTTTATTTTTAGTTTCTTTAGCCTCAAAGTCTAAATAATAACCTTGATATACTCCATTATAGTCCGTTGTTGATTCTTGGCGAAAATAAGCTTCTTTAATAACTGCTCGTGATCTTTTCGGATAATCTACCTTAACAATTTGGATTGGTGTTGGTTTTTTATGCACTACCGCAATCTCTTTAATGCGATAAAATTTATTTGATTCGTTAATCATCTGCTCAAGATTCATTCCTCGATCAGAAAAATTAACATTTTCACGATGAATGTACTTTTTCCTGATTTTTGGTTCTTCAGCAGCTTTACGATATGCGGCAGAACTACCGCTTGGATATTTGACCATCATTCTCACTCCTGTTAGCATTATAACAATAAAGGAAAAGTTTTTGAACAAGGAGCTATCTCTTCCAATATGCAACGACTATGGGTCACGGGGTACCGCAATTATGAACTAAACGCCTTTGGCGAAAAAGATCCTAAAATAAAAATTATTAAGTTCGTTATAGAAAAGCGTTTAACAGAAATGTTAGAAGATGGACAACTCGATTGGGTAATCACCGGGGCAAATCTTGGTGTTGAACAGTGGGCTAGTGAGGTTGCCGTTGAATTAAGGCAAAAATACCCCTTAAGAGTTTCAATGATTATTCCTTATGAGGAATTTGCATCTAGGTGGAACGAAAATAACAAAGCTAAATTTTTAAGCCTCAAAAATCAGGTCGACTTTTTTGCTGCAACTTCAAATAAGCCTTATCAAAGCCCTGTGCAATTAAGGAATTATCAAAATTTTATGTTGATGCACACTGACAGCGCATTAATGGTTTATGATTTAGAAAGTCCTGGCAAACCTAAGTTTGATTATAATTTAATCAAAAAATACCAGGAAGCCAATAATTATCCACTAGAATTAATTGATTTTTATGATCTTCAAGATGCTGCTGAGGAATACCAGTCTGAACAGGAAGGAAATACCTTTGACGAATAATTTCTAAAGCTTTTTCTAAACTTATCTTTTCTGTTTTAAGAACCGGTGCTTTTTGCTAGAATAAACTAGGGAATTATAAAGGAGTTGTCATCATTATGGCAGATTTAAAAGACATTAAACTATCCACGCAGGATATATTAAAAAAACAATTCAGAACCAAGGTTAAAGGCATTGATCCAGACGAAGTTGATGCTTTTTTGGACCAGGTGATTGCCGATTATGATACTTTTGAACAAATTATTGAGGATTTATACGGCCAAATTGGCAAATTACAAGGCCAATTAATGGACGATCAACACAAGCAAAGCGCTGTTCAATTGCAAAAGACTAGGAGAATAACCCCAGTTAATACTGAAGAAACAGTAAAGACATACACTCCTAGCCAAGGCCGCGACAACACATTCAGCTCACTAAACAGTGATTCACAAACTGAAAGTTCAACGAACATGGCAATAATTCAACGCATTTCAACTCTGGAACGCAAAGTCTATAATCTAGAACAACGAGTTTATGGGTTACAAAAGGACTAAGCTCTGGTATAATTTTTAATGGTGCAAATTTTGAGCAGTCGCGGTTTGGTCTATTATTGACTGAGCTGAGGAAAGTCCACGCACGCACAGGCTGCGAAGCTTGTAGTGTTCGTATTTAGCCCAATAAGCTAAAGAATTGGTTACAATTACGGCGAAAAAAGTGCTAAGTCATTTTTGATATGCATGATTATTCTGAAAAGTGCCACAGTGACGAAGCTTGAGCGGAAACGCTCTTGGTGGAACGAGGTAAACCCTGCGAGCGTGCAACCCAAATTTGGTGGGGGCGTCTCAACCTAGGGAATTGAACTAAAGGTTGGATTGCTATTAATAGCAAAGATAGATGGCTGCTAAAGGTAATTTGGCCAAAATTACTGGAACAGAACGTGGCTTATAAAAATTTGCACTGGCAGCGTTGAGCTTTTCAAAGGGCTCAACGCTTTTTTTAAAGAATGAAAGAAGTAATAATGAAGCAATATCAACTATATACGACAATGGGAGCAGGCTTTGAGAGCGTTGTTGCCAAAGAATTACAGTCGTTAGGTTACCAAACACAGACAGAAAACGGTCGGGTCTTTTTTAAAGGCGATCAGGCAGATATTGTTAAAACCAATCTCTGGCTTAGAACTGCTGATCGGGTAAAAATTTTACTTAAAGAATTCCGAGCATTAGATTTCGATACTCTTTACAATCAAGTATATGATATTGATTGGGCAGAACTTTTACCTGTTGATGCCAAATTCCCAGTTCAGGGAAGGGCAGTTCGATCTAAATTACATTCAGAACCAGGCATACAGTCGATTGTCAAAAAAGCAATTGTCAATAAGATGTCAGATCAATACCATCGCCGTGGATTTTTACCGGAAAGTGGTAATGAGTATCCGCTAGATATTCATATTTATAAAGATGTTGCGCGAATTTCTCTTGACACTACTGGTGCCAGTTTATTTAAACGGGGATACCGAATTGAGCATGGTGGTGCACCGCTAAAAGAAAATTTTGGTGCTTCCTTAATTAAACTGACACCTTATGATGGTAGTCATCCGTTAATTGATCCAATGACTGGTTCCGGAACTTTGGCAATTGAAGCCGCATTAATTGGCAGAAATATTGCGCCAGGTTCTTGGCGTAAATTTGCTTTTGATGGCTTTGATTGGTTTGATCAATCTTTGCATGAGGAAGCTGTAGAAGAAGCGCGCACGCAAGTAAAACCACTTGAGCAACCAATTTGGGCTTGTGATATTGATCAGTCAATTTTAGAAATTGCTAAATTAAATGCCAATAATGCTGGCGTTTTGCAAGACATTTATTTTAAACAGGTCGCTGTAAAAGATTTTGCTACTGATTTGAAAAATGGTGTGATTATTGCAAATCCACCTTATGGTAAGCGATTAAAAGAAAAGAAATCCGCTGAAGAGTTATACCAGCAGATGGGCGAGGCCTTGCTCAAATATGATGACTTTAGTCAATATTATTTAGTCGGTGATCCCCTTTTTGAAGAATTTTTTGGTAAAAAAGCGACCAAAAAACGGAAGCTGTTTAACGGCAATTTGCGGGTTGATTTCTATCAATATTGGGCAAAGAAAAAATGATTACTGACAAGTTAAACACTGAATTTTGGATTATTACTGACACTCATTTGATTGCAGATTGTCTCCATGATGATAAAACGGCCTTTCAAGAAATTCAAAAAACCAGTCAAGGTAAAGACCTGGCCTACCAAGAAATAGCGCTTAGTGCCTTTTGCCAACTGGTTAATGATAAAAAGCCAGCCGCAATCATTGTGACGGGTGACGTCACTTTTAACGGTGAATTATTGTCAGCCAAAAAATTCCAAGAAATATTTAGTGCTTTAACTGCAACGAGATTACTTGTCATTCCGGGCAATCATGATATTTATGATGGATGGGCACGGATTTTCAAAGAAGAACAGCAGCTTTATACCGAGCAGATTAGTCCAACCGATTGGAAAAGGATTTTTAGTTCATCTTATGAATGTGCTCTCAGTCAAGACCATTATTCTCTTGGCTATAGTGTCCAGCTTAATCCGCAATACTTATTGTTACTTTTAGATTCCAATATTTACGGCAAGCGTGAAGCAATCGGTGCTCCTCCGACTGAAGGACAAATTAGCGAAGAGCAAATTGTTTGGTTAGAAAAACAGCTTACTTATACAAAAAAGCATCATTTGCGACCGCTACTTTTTATGCATCACAATCTTTATGTTCATAATCCTGCAGTTAACCGTGGCTTTGTGTTAAATAATGCACCTTTACTGCGGCAACTATGTAAAGATTATGACATTAAAGCAGCCTTTTCTGGGCATATTCATGCGCAAAATATCGTTGGTCCGCAAGACAGAACACCAACGACTGAAATCGTAACTTCAAGCTTTTGCTCTTACGACCAAGCATATGGCATTGTTAAGCTGGACCCAACTTCTTTAACTTATCAGCGACAGACATTTGAAATGACGCCGTATTTAAGCGCTGAACAGCGCCAGAATCCGTTACTAACTAATTTTCACCAATATTTAAAAAATATTCAGCTACGTAATCTCAGTACGAATTCAAAGCAGAAAGATTCTTTGGCTAATCAAAAATCATCTAGACTGAACAAAATAAATCAATTGTTTATTGAAATGAATTATAACTACTTTACCGGACACAACCATCTTAGTGAAAAGCAGCTACATGATTTATATGCTTCGCCTGAATTTAAAGCATTGGTGGCCGATCATCCCCGTTTTAGTAAATATTTAAAAACTCTTTATGATACGACCGATCACAGTAATTTATCTGTCAAACTTAATTATTAATTGAGAAGGTTTTATGAAAAAAAAGCATTTTATGATCTTAGGTAGAGTAGGCTTAATTTATTACAGTTGGCTATTAGTAGTGCTTTTTCTCTGCTTAATTTTCGCTTATGAGAGTACAAAAGCTATTAATTGGCCCGCAATTATCACAGGAATACTTTTCTTTTTACTGGTGTTATACACCTACTTCAATTCTTATTGGCAAAATAATTGCTTAAAGTTACCATTTAAGCGAAAAATTAATGAAAACAAGCAACCTCAACTGATTAGCCGTTTCAACTGGTTAACAATTTATCAAGTTAAGGTAACTGAATTAGAAAAATACCTATTATTGCGCATCGAAAAACAAAATTAAACAACAATTATTTATTAGTGTCGATTAATTCTATATTGAAACTAAAATTTGTCACCAGATATCTATTAAAAAGTATTTATGGGGAAAAATTTGGTATAATTGAACCTGATTAATAAAAAGGTGGGACCTAAATTCTAATATGAAAAGGCAAATAACTAAAATGACAATATAAAATTATTCATTAACTAAATTAAATAGAAAGAGGCATGCGCAATGAAAACAGATATTCAAATTGCACAAGAAGCTCACGCATTACCTATCAAAGAAATTGCAGCAAAAGTTGGTTTAAGCGAAAATGACCTTGAACCTTATGGTTTTGATAAGGCCAAAATCAATTGGCAAGCTATTAACAAGACAATGGCTAACGGTCATTTGGGCAAGTTGATTTTAGTGACATCTATTTCCCCAACACCAGCAGGTGAGGGTAAATCCACCATGACTATTGGTCTGGGGGACGCTATCAATAATCAATTGCATCAAAAAACCATGATTGCTTTGCGCGAGCCCTCAATGGGACCTGTATTTGGACTTAAAGGCGGCGCTACTGGCGGAGGCCAAGCGCAAGTAATTCCAATGGAAGATATCAATTTACATTTTACAGGTGACATGCATGCACTGACCGCCGCTATTGATACTTTAGCAGCTTTGGTTGATAACTATATCTACCAGGGTAATGAAATCGGACTTGATCCAAATCGAATTGTGCTAAAGCGCGGAATTGATGTTAACGATCGCAGTTTGCGCAATATTACTGTTGGCCAAGGATCAAAGTTTAACGGTGTTGAACACCAATCAAGCTTTGCAATTACAGTAGCAAATGAATTAATGGCTATTTTATGTTTAGCCACTGATATTGATGATCTTAAAAAGCGAATTGGCTTAATGTTAGTTGGTTACACTAAAGATGATCAACCAGTTTTCGTTAAGGACTTGAAATTCGAAGGCGCGATTGCAGCATTATTATCAAATGCTTTGAAGCCTAACTTAGTTCAAACAATTGAACACACACCAGCCTTAGTTCATGGTGGTCCTTTTGCCAATATTGCTCACGGTGCCAATACAGTTATGGCTACTAACTTAGCATTGCATCTTAGTGACTACACGTTGACAGAAGCCGGTTTTGGTAGCGATTTAGGCGGTCAAAAATTTATGGATTTTGTCTCTAAGCACTTAGAACGAAAGCCTGATGCGAGTGTAGTAGTCGCTACTGTCCGTGCCTTGAAGTATCAAGCTGAAGGTACAACTGATCATTTAGATGAAGAAAATCTTGCTGCTTTACGTACTGGATTTAAAAATCTTGAACAGCATATGAATAATATGCGCAATTATCATGTACCTGTAATTGTTTTGATCAACCACTTCACCACCGATACACCAGCGGAATTAGCTTTGCTGCAGAAACTGGTCAAAGAGCAGGGAATTGATGCAATTGTCGTTGATTACCATGAGCAAGGCTCAAAGGGTGGCGTTGAGGCTGCCAAAGCAGTAGTCGATCTTGCTAATTCTGGTCAAGCTCAGTTAGAAACAACATACAGCGAAAGTGATCCGGTTAAGACTAAGATTGAGAAAGTCGCTAAAAAGATCTATCACGCTAAAGACGTTGAATACAGCGATAAGGCCGAAAAAGATATTCAAGAACTAGAGAAAATTGGTAAAGATAAATTACCTGTTATTATTGCCAAAACGCAATACTCATTTACTGACAATCAAAAGCTTTTGGGTGCACCAACTGATTTCACCTTGCATGTTAAGGGTGCAAGTTTAAAGAACGGTGCTGGGTTCATTGTAATTACGACTGGTCATGTTTTAGACATGCCGGGTTTACCAAAACATCCCGCTGCTCTTGATATTGACGTTGATAATAACGGAAAAATAAGTGGTTTATTCTAAAAATATTTATGCAATTTTTATACTTAATTATTCCTATAATTGTTGTTTGTTTAGATCAAGGCTTAAAATTTTTCATTGCCAATAACTATGCCCTTGGAGAGGTTCACCAGATTATTCCGGGTATCTTATCTTTTAATTATCTTCAAAATGAGGGTGCCGCTTGGAACATTTTGCCTGGACAAATGTGGCTATTTTACATTATTAGTGTAGTAGCTATTTTGGTTTGTCTCTATTACCTTTTTAGACACCAAAAGCAGGGTAAGCTTTTTGATGTTGGTATTAGCATGGTTTTAGGGGGTATTCTCGGTAACTTGATTGATCGGATCCATTTAAAATATGTGATCGATATGATCCAAGTTGATTTTATTCATTTTAATATTTTTAACGTGGCTGATTCTGCAATTACTATCGGAATTATCCTAGTATTTATCTACCTAATCTTTTTCGATGAAAGTGATGAAGAACATGACTGAAAATTATCTTTTACAGGTAAAAAATGAGAACACGAGGCTGGATAAATTTATTGCAGAGAAAATCAGTTCTTTATCACGTACACGAATTAAAGAACTGATTAAGGAAAAGCACGTTTTGGTTAATGACAAAAAAGAGAAAACTTCTTATCAGGTTCATGAGGGCGATGAAATCAAAGTCACTGTTCCAGCACTGAAGCCACTTTCTGTTGAACCAGAGAATATTCCACTTGCAATTGTCTATGAAGATGATGACGTAATTGTGGTTAATAAGCCTCAAGGAATGGTCGTTCACCCTTCAGTAGGTCATCCCGACCATACACTAGTCAACGCGCTTTTATATCATACCAAGGATTTAGCAGCTAGCCCCGAGGGTTTTCGTCCGGGGATTGTTCACCGCATTGATAAGGATACTTCTGGCTTGTTAATGATTGCTAAAAATGCCAATGCACGTACAAGTTTGGAGCAACAATTGGCAAATAAAAGTAATAAACGCCTATATCTTGCAATTGTTCATGGTAATTTTACCGAAGATTCCGGTCTAATTGATGCCCCGATTGGGCGAGACCATTATAACCGTAAAAAAATGGCAGTAGTTGAAAACGGCAAAGACGCTATAACCCATTTCAAGGTTTTAGAACAGTTTAACGGCTACAGCTTAATTCAATGTCAGCTTGAAACAGGTCGAACGCATCAAATTAGAGTCCATTTAGCTTACATTGGGCATCCCGTCGCTGGCGATCCATTGTACGGACCACAGCACACATTGAAGGGGCACGGGCAATTTTTACATGCACAGGTTTTAGGCTTTACGCAACCGGCATCGCAAAAATGGCTTGAATTTTCGATTGATCCACCACAAATTTTTGAACAGCGATTATCTGAACTAAGAGAAACTAAGTGATGATATGAAAAGATATTTGATTCTCGAAGACGGTAGTTCATTTCTAGGAGAGGGGTTAGGCTCATCAATTATTTCAACCGGTGAATTAGCAATTCAAACCGGTAATTTTGGTTATCAAGAAGCTCTAACTGATCCTACAAATGCGGGTAGAATTTTGGTTTTTACTGCACCAATGATTGGTGGTAACGGGATTAATGCTATTGATTATGAAAGCATTAATCCCACCGTTAAAGGAATTATTGCCAATGATGTTGCGCGGAATATTTCCGATAGTGAGAATTTCCAGGATTTAGATTCTTTTTTAAAAGAAAAAAATATTCCTGCTATTTATAACATCGATACCCGAGCTTTGGTGCACCGGCTTAATAAAGAGAAAACGATTAAGGCTTCCATCATGGATACTAATGATGAGCATGCTTTTGATCAGATTAAGGCTCTTGTTTTACCAAAGAATCGGTCCGCAAATGTGTCAACGAAGAATGCCTACGCAGTTCCAAATGTCGGCAAAACAGTTGCCGTTATTGATCTTGGGCTCAAACACTCGATGCTGCGGGAATTATCTCTTAGAAAAATCAACGCCACCGTTTTACCGTATGATGTTTCCGTCCCGGATATTAAAAATCTTCGTCCTGAAGGAATCATTATTTCTGGTGGCCCCGGCAAAGTTGAAGAAGTTGCCGCTAATCTCAAACATATCTTTGATACCTTTTTTGGTAATTATCCCATATGGGGTATTGGACTAGGATTTTTGGCTCTTAGTTCATATTTAAACTTTGAATTAATAAAATTGCCAGAGGCATTTAACGGGACCAATTATCCGGTTATTGAGCAGAATTCCAATCGTATTTGGCAGACGGCCATGAATATTGACCAGCTTGTTTTACCTAACAGTGTCCAAATGGAAATGAAGCAAGAATATTATGACTTGCACAGTGAACTTTTGGCTGGTTTCAGTAATAAGAAAAGCAAAGTAATTGCAACAGCTTTTAATGCTGAAGGGGCACCAGGAAGCTTAGATGCACTCGAAATTTTCGATGATTTTGTAAAGATGATGGTGTAATTATGCCTTTAGAAAACGACTTAAATAAAGTATTAATTATCGGTTCTGGGCCAACTTTGATAGGTAATGTTTCGGAAACGGATATCTTAATTACAGATGCGATTAAGGCTCTTTTAGAGGAAGATATTCAGGTTGTTTTGGTTAATCCTAACCCCGCAACCGTCTCAACTGACAAAAGACCACACGTAACTGTATATTTAGAGCCAATGTCATTAGACTTTCTAAAGAGAATAATTCGCATGGAAGAGCCTAATGCAATTATTTCTGCTTACGGCTCAACGATGGGAATCAAAGTTACACGTGATTTAGTTAAAGACGGTATTCTGGGAAAAATGGGAATTCGCTTACTTACTATTAACGAGCAAGCTCTCATGATTAACAACCAGCAAAAGATGACATCATTTCTTGAACAAAATCAGATTGATGTTAACCAATATTGGAAATTAACTGACTTTGACTCAACGCATTTAGAAAAACAGTTGACAGAACGAATCGTTTTTCCAGCAATGCTTATTAAAGAAGAGCATTTTTTCCATAACAAGCAACTTGTTTTTGACAGTGCGCAAGATGTGGTTGATTACCTCAAAAATGAACGACAAAATGATGATTTTTCTTATAATCAATACCGCTTAACTGAGGACTTGTCTTCATGGGAAGAAGTAATCCTTAATATCATTCGCGATAGTGACGGAAACGTTCTTTTTACCAGTTTAGCTGACACGATTGAATCAGTAGCGATTGATTCAGGTGACTCAGCGGCAGTTATGCCGGCTTTGACCCTAAATAATGATCAGGTCCAAAAACTACGAGCAATTGCGAAAAAAATTGCGGAAGGACTCAAAATAGTCGGTATCTTAAATATTCACTTTGCTGTCAAGCACCACGGAACAAAATTTACCGTTAAAGTACTAACAATTAAGCCGCGCCTTACAAGAAGTGCAATCTGGTCGCAGAGAATTGGGCTTTACAGCATGGGCTACATTGTATGCAAAGTTGCCATTGGCTATCGCCTTAACGAGATCTTTGACCCAATGTCTGGTCTAAATGCGGCAATCGAGCCTGCTCAAGATAAGGTTGCGATCAGAATGCCATTTTGGTCGTTAACCCAATCTGGTAGTAATCATTATGCCTTAGGTAATAAAATGCAGGCCAGTGGGGAAGCAATCGGCATTGGTCAAAATTTTGAATCTGCTTTTCTAAAAGGACTAGCTTCAACAATCAATGTCAAAACGGCAATTAAAGTTTTTCATGATGAAACCACTAAAGATAGAGAACAAATTATTTACGATTTAGTTCATCCAGACGAGCTTCATCTAGTTAAGCTTTTAGCAGCAATTGCTGTCGGCTTTTCTTATCAGGATTTACAAAAGATTATTAACATTCATCCAATTTATTACCAAAAATTTGAACATATTGTCAAAATTGGTCAGTCTTTGGCTACAGGGGAGCTCACAGATGAATTGTTACTTGAAGCAAAAAAACGGGGCTTTCGCAACGTACTAATTTCTGATTTAACTGGCATTCCAATTACAGCTTTAAAAAAGCGAATCGCAAAATTACATCTTAAACCTTCATATTTACAAATTGATGGGTCGGCTGGCCTACATGAGCCCCTGGTTCATGCTTACTACAGTGCTTTTGGGGTTCAAGATGAATCTGTTCCTTTAACTGCGCAAAAAAAGGTTTTAGTTATTGGTATGTTGCCATCTCAGGTTTCCGTAACCAGCGAATTTGACTACATGATTAGCCATGCAATTGATACTTTACATAATAATAATTATGCCACTGTATTGATTTCTAATAATGATGAATCCGTTGCAACACGTTTCAAAAAAGCCGATAAAATTTACTTCGAACCAATTACCGTTGAAAGTATTATTCATGTAGCTGAAAAAGAACAAATTAAAAACGTTTTGCTGCAATTTTCTGGTAAAGAGATTAATTCTTTAAGTAAAAGACTAATTGAAAATGGTTTAAACGTTTTGGGAACAGGGGATCTTAACCCTAAGAAACGAATCAGGCAAGTTCTAGAGTTACCGATGAAGACTCTTAAACAAAATCAATTAGTCACTACCGTGGATCGACTGCAGGCTAAAGAATTCATTCATGATAATGGTTTTCCAATCTTAATTGGTGGGTTTAATGATCAGGGCGTTAAGCAAAAATCTGCGGTTGTCTATGATATGCCAGCTTTACTCAAGTACTTAGAGGAAAACTTATTAGCCAAAATTACGTTATCTCATTTTATTGAAGGCAATAAATACGAGATTACTGCTATTTCTGATGGAAAAAATGTAACTGTCCCGGGAATAATTGAGCACTTAGAGCAAACAGGCTCTCATGCTTCTGATTCAATTGCCGTCTTTAAACCGCAAAATTTGTCAGACAGTGGTAGAAAGAGACTAACTTATTATGCAATTGAACTGATTAAAAAAGTCAAAATGCGGGGAATCTTTACCTTACACTTTTTAACCGTTAATCATGATATTTATCTCTTACAAATTAAGCCTTATGCTGGCCATAATGTGGCATTTTTATCGCAGGCTTTAGGTAAAGACATTACGCAATGTGCCACTGAAGTTCTAAGCGGCCAAAATTTAAGTGATTTAGGCTATCCAAATGGGCTTTGGCCATCTAATGATTTTATTTACGTTAAAATGCCCGTTTTTTCTTACATCAATTATAATAGCGATAATACCTTTGATTCTAAAATGAAATCTTCGGGTTCTGTTATGGGACGAGATACTGAATTAGCTAAGGCTCTGTTTAAGGGCTACGAAGCAAGTGGTCTGCGTATCCCAAGCTATGGAACAATTTTTATTTCTGTTCGTGATGAAGATAAAGCGAAAATGACCGAACTAGCGCAACGATTTTATCGCTTAGGTTTCAAAATCGTTGCCACTGAGGGAACAGCTAATAATTTTGCTGAGGCTGGCATTACAACAGGACTCGTTACTAAGGTACATTCTGATCCAAATAATTTGTTAGCCAAGATACGCCAGCGTAAGATTGTTATGGTAATCAATATCACAGATTTATCGGATACTGCTAGCGAAGACGCAATTCGGATTAGAGATGAAGCACTAAATATTCACGTACCGGTTTTCTCAAGTATCGAAACTACCGAATTGATTTTAAAAGTTTTAGAATCTCTTTCTTTAACTACACAACCAATTTAACAATTAAATATTTTTACAACAGAAAAGTGATGACAAATTGTCATCACTTTTTTAGTCTATTCTTTTGGCCAAAACACGTTCTTTTTCAGGCGTAACTTCAATTGAGTTCTGTCCTGTGTAAATGACAAAGCCAGGTCTTGCACCGTTTGGTTTCTTTACGCGCTTATCTTGTACGTAATCTACTTGAACATGCGCAGAATTTTTGGCTTTCGAGAAGTAGGCTGCTATTTCTGCCGCTTCTAAAATATCATCATCAGATGGATTAGCATCTTGTAAGATGACATGAGAACCAGGGATATTTTTTACATGAAACCAAATATCGGTTTTATTAGCCTTTTTTAAAGTTAGCCAGTCATTTTGATAATTATTTTTTCCTACCAAAACGGTTTTACCCGATGATAACCGGAATTTGTTCAGATTATGTTCCGTTACCTTCTTTTTCCGTTTTTGCTTTTGTGGTCGCTTAAGGTAACCCTGATTTATTAATTCATCAGTTATTTGATCAATGTCTTCTGGTTCAGCATTATCAATAGCAGTTTGAATTGAGTCAAAATAACGTAAGTTGTCATTAGCAATCTCAATTTGTTCTTTAACATGCTTAATTGAATCACGCAATTTTTTGTAGCGTGTGAAATATTTCTGCCCATTTCGAGCAGGCGAGAGGGCAGCGTCAAGTTTAATCTCAATTGGCCGATTATTATCATAATAATTAGGCAACGAAATTTTGGTCATACCTGGTTTGACCTGCGCCAAATTAGCGTTTAATATTTCACCGCGAATGCGATATCCTTCAGAGTTTTCAGCTTGCTCTAGCTGCTTCTTGAGCTTAACAACTTTTTTAGTCAGCTTTTTTTGTTCGTTTTTAACCAAACGTTCAATTTTGCTAGATTTTTGTTTTACCCAATCATGATTTGCTTGGTAAAGATAAAACTCATCTAGGGCATGATTTAAATCAGGATCAGAACTTTCCTTAACTAAATCCAAATGGTAGGGAAGGTAAGGAAAAATTTTACGTTTATTTCTAGGTGTTAATAGTACAAAAGCACCTTTTTTATCAAATTGATTTATAAAAGTCCTAAATGAAGAATAAGAAAAGTCATCCTCAAGATAACCTATTAACTCGGAGCGATCATCACGATCAAGACCATTTATCTGGCCAGCAAATTCGCTAGGATCATTTACAGTAGCTTTTTGCATGAATTCCTGCTCGCTCAAATCAAAACCATTAATTCCTGGGTTAAGAGGAGGGAGCTCATACTTAGCTTTCGGTAAAAGAATACGCGCCCGATTTTCATCAGGGTTAATCCGCTTCAGTAAATCAATGATATGACCATTGCTATTATCGTAAAGAATAACATTACTATGCCGGCCCATTAATTCAACTGATAAAACTAGCTGAACCTGATCGCCCAATTCGTTACGATTACTAAAGCGAAAATTAACTATGCGGTCTACACCTACTTGTTCAATCTCCTGTAATATTGAGCCCTCTAAATACTTTCTAAGTACCATCACAAAGGTCGGAGCCTTATCTGGGTTCGCAATTGCTTTCTTAGTTAAATAAAACCGCGGATATTGCGCATTAGCAGAAATAAGTAACTGATAATTTTTACGTTCATTTCTAAATGTTAAAACCAGGTCTTGTTCAAACGGCTGATATATTTTTGAAAGACGACCGTTAACGAGAGTTGGCTTAATACTGTTTAATAGGCTATGAATGAATAATCCATCGAATGCCATAATATCACCTCAAAATACGATATCTATTATACCAATTATTTTGGCATAAGTATAAAAGAAGAATAAGAATGATTAATCTTAAAATAAGTTACCTTTGTTCATATATTAACTTTTAGACACTTTTGCAAATAAATCATTGCAAAAAGTCGATATACTGGTAATATAGATTTATGATTATTGCTATGAAATATCATAAGTTAAAAATAATATAGTTTGTTTCACGGCGAAAATTATTTTGTGTCCGTGGTGATGTTTCACGGATTTTTAAAGGTAAAAGCCGCGTCTTCTTATGGTAACCGGTTTTTCTAGGAATAGTTTTCACTTATAAAATATTTTTATTGTTTACTTTAACAAAGAAAAGGTAGTTAGATGGATATTTTATCTTTTAGTACAATAGCGGGAAATGTCAAAAAAGAGATTAGCAAAAGGTGTGGATTAAACCTCTCACAAACACGAATTTTGCTATATTTTGATCAAAACAATAATATGGCTTTAAAAATGGGGGATCTAGCCGTTAATTTGCAAATCTCACTCTCAACTTTGAGTAGACAGCTACAGCAGAAAAAAACATTAAGTTTTGTTACCATCACACGTTCAGAAAATGATTCTAGCAAGACCGTTGTTTTAAACGAAAATGGGCTGCAAAAAATTATTGAGCTAAAACAGGCCTTGACTCAGATTGAAAAAGCAATGTTTAAAGATTTTTCAGATCAAGACGTGGCAGTTTTTACTAAAATCTTTAATTCATTAGTAGAGCAAGCGCAAGCAAATTCATTAAACTAGCTGTCGAACCACTTCTTTTTTTATGCTATAATTTCCCTATATTGTACATACAAGAAGCGAAAGGTTAATTAGATGAAGATTGCATTAGTTACTGATAGTACTAGCGTTATTACTAAAGAAGAAGCCAAGGAAAACAACATTGTTGTCGTTCCTATTCCGATTATCATCGGTAACAAAGAGTACTTGGAAGATATCGACATTACTTCTGATCAACTGTTCGAAATGCAAAAGCAGGGAACTGATTTTCCTAAAACTTCACAACCAAGTCTGGGCTATTTGATTAGTCTATTTGATAAACTCCATGATGATGGTTATGAAGCAATTATAGCGATTACTTTATCAAGCGGAATTTCTGGATTTTATCATACTTTATGTAACATTGCGGAAAGCAATCCAAAGTATAATTTACATCCAATTGACACAAAGATGACGGTACGCTTACAGGGAAACTTAGTTTTAGCAGCTGCTAAAATGATTAAGAATGGGGTAGAATTGAATGTTATTCTCGAGCGCCTTGAAAATATCCGCTCAACTATTAACGAGATTTTTGTTGTTAATGACTTGAACAACCTTAGTCGTGGCGGACGGCTAAGTAATGCCGGGGCTTTTATTGGCTCCATGCTCAATATTAAGCCGCTTTTAACGTTTAGGGAGGGCAATATTGTTGCCTTTGATAAAATTCGTTCCATGAAGCGGGCATTTGCCAAAATCAAGAAACTAACGGTTAAAGATATTGCTAAATTGCCTTATAAGGATAAAATCAAACTCTTTATTATTGATTCCAATGATAGCAGCCAGGTTGAAGAAGCAAAAGAATGGATTAAGCAGGAATTTCCTGAGCAGAATGTATCCGTCACTAAATTTAGTCCGGTAATAGCTACACACTTAGGTGAAAAGTCATTTGCAATTGGTTGGATGATTGATATTGACAAAATCGATTTAACATAATTTATGTATGCAACTGTTCCAGTTGCTTTTTTTGTAAAAACAAATCGGGCTGCTTGCAGCTGAAAGGAAACAATAATGGAAAAAAAGGATCAATTTTCAAAATGGGCAATTGAATTACAAAGTATCGCACAAAATGGACTGGAATATGGTCATGATCGCTTTGATTTGGAACGATATGCTCGCATTAGAGAAATTGCAACTGAAATGATGGCAGCTAAAACCGGTTTGCCGTTAAAGCAAGTAAAGGACTTATTCAGCAGCGATGATGGCTACCAAACACCCAAATTGGCCACACGTGCGGCAATTTTTAAGAATGATAAGCTATTGCTGGTACACGAAACCACAGATGATCATTGGTCAATGCCTGGCGGTTGGTGCGAGCCAAATTTATCAGTTGCGCAAAACTGTATTAAAGAAGCTCGGGAAGAATCGGGCCGAAAGATTGCAATTGATCAAGTAATTGCAATCAGAAACAGCAAAACTAACGTTCATGGTCATGACCGAACTGAGCGAGCAATTAATGTCTGTAATGTAATCTTTTTATGTCATGACTTAGGTGGAGATTTTGTAAAAAATACTGAAACAACTGAATGCGACTATTTTTCCTTAGACAATTTGCCGCCGCTTTCACTTATTAGAAATACACCGGAAGAAATTAAAATTTGTTTTGATGCTCATAAGGCCGCAAACTGGCAAGTTTTATTTGATTAAAACAAAACTAAAAAGAACTCCACATAACATTATTGGAGTTCTTTTTTCTTAGCTATTCTTTTTTATCTTTAGCTGTAGCAATTCTATCTAAAGCTGCTCGTTGCTTTTTTTGGTCAACGTGCGTGTATAAATCGGTAGCCGAGGTACCCTTTTGTCCAAGTTGCTGTGCTACTAACACCTGGTCTTTGGTCACATCATATAATTCGGAAGCGAGTGTATGCCGCAATTTATGTGGAGTTAGTGGATGCCCAAAAGCAGCAGAATATTTATTAACCATTTTTTCAATAGCATTAGTCGTAATTCTTTTTGTTTGATGATGCCACCTTGTGAGGAAGAAAGCTGTTTCCTTTTTTGAGGCCATATAACGCTGTCTGCGGACTTTTTTATAGTCGGATATATAGTTTAGTGTCCATTGAGCAATCGGCACGCTATCGCGCTGTCCGCCTTTACGGGTGACATCTAAGGTAGCCTTTTTTAAATTCAAATCGGTAAGGTCAATTCCGGCACATTCTGAAACACGAATACCGGTTCCAAGAATTAAAGCAATAATAGCCATATCACGCTCCTTATTGACTTTAAAACTAGGTAGCGCATGAACATTGCACTGCTTTTCAAATTCATTAGCAATAAAATCTAAAAACTGATATTTTAATTTCCCGGTGTACATATGCGATTCCAAAACATGTGCACGATAATTTAACGTCTCAGTATTGTTAAGTGAGTCAATCTTCAGCATTACATTTCGTTCAAAGTATGGTTTTCCATCATTATTATCAGCGGTAATAGTTAAAAATTTGAATAAGGAACGCAACGCATTAATTGACCGGTTAATCGTTGTCGGTGAATTTAAATTACCTTGCTTGTTTCGAACATGGCCCAAATAATTGATATAGAGCATAATATCGTTTCGGTGCAAAGTCGCCAAAGTTTCAATACTAATTTTTTGATTGGTATCAGCAGGGGAAATACCTTCATGACGAAGCCAATCAAAAAAACGTCTAATTTCTGTAAGATACTGGTACGATGTCGCTAAAGAATGACTAGTACCAAAATTGTACTCTTTAACAAAATCCGGCATCTTATTTAATTCTTCTTGGATGAGATCCAAATACTTTTTTGTTTCCACGTAGTTCTCCTAGCTTTTTTACTAACTATTATATAGCAAAATCTGAATGTATGTTTGTCTTTTTTATAGTGAAAGAGTGGGAAGCGGGGAAGAAGAGGCTTAATAAGGCTAATTTAACTGCAATAATAAGTGGAAGTTGACCACGTTAAAGAATACTTGGTCAGCACCATTTTAGGTAACTTAAGCAGGATAAATTGCGTTCTTTAGCCTTGTGAGGGAAACCTTTTTATTAAGAAACACGCAGGAGGGTAAAAAACAGATATTTTGAATAAATCCGGCCAAAAACCGCCAGCTTAAAATCTTAAACAGTCCAAATCCCAAGTTGCCAAGCTGATAGTTAAAACTTTAATTACTAGAATATTTTGCAAATGGTTTTAACAAAAGTTATATAATCATTTTTATAATTTTTTTTGAGTTAGATTTAAGCAAATTCAGCAAAAGCCTGTCAGATAGCTATTTTTACTTATCATTAAAATTATAGTTTTAATGATACCAAAATAAAATTTTGATTATTTAGCCCGATAACTAAAGCATTTTAAGCAGCAAACCATACAGGGTAAAATTTTAGTACTCTACCAGCAAATGTATCCTGGCAGAGAATAATTTTTGCGTTCAGTTCATACATGCTAGTGGTGATCTTCATTTACTTGTTCAAATTCCTCACCAAGATATCTTATAGTTAAACAGCAACAGAACGCTTTTGCTTGCTCAAACTAACCGTGAAAACATCAAGTTTATCAAGTGTGTCATTAATTAACTTCCACTAGTTTTCTTGACGACAATAGTTTTATTTCAGCAATAAAACTACCTTTATTGAAAATTATTAAGACTCTCTAAAGTCAGTAGTGTAAGATTTGTCGAATAAGCTAAGAGGAATTAAACTAACTACTGCTTAAAACTTAAATAGTAATATTAGGTCGATTGTCGTTGATTATTAACAGATTTTGGCAAAACGCACTTCTACTAAAACAACTGGCAGTCATTGATAAAACTGAGATAGCTTTACATAATATATATTATACGAAGTTGTCTTACGGATTGAATCATTTTCACTTGCTATACCCTTTATTTACTTTCTTAGGACCTGCATTTATTTAAGTTTGTAGCAACCGTCAAATTATCTTTTTTAATTTGATGTATTTAGTGTAATAATTGGTTTAATTTGCTTATTCAATTTTGAAGCGATTATAAATTTTTCTTAGAATTGTGAGCAATTTTTGTTTGTGCGAATTTTATTATTTTTGGAACTGTTTCTTTTGCTTTTTAGCAATTTTGCTAATTATTGCCAGTTTTTCAAAATAAATTAATAAGCGCTTTCCATCTTGATGTTATATATTATTACCCTTTTTGGTAAAACTATTCTTAACCATATTTTGGACTTCATTGCCAATCAAGCCTTCCAATAGGCAAAATAGTATTTGCCACTTTTTCAATTTCCATTTTAAGTTGATTTTTTTAGTAGTTTTTATTTGATTTTTTTCTATTTTGTCCTACAATACTATCTGGGGTATAGTTTAAAGTGTTTTTATTTGACTGTTTTTGTTTAAGTTTTAGTTGAATTTAAGCGTTTTATTCATTATTTTTATTGTTTTAGTTTTTAATTCCATAATTAATCTGTTATTATGTAATATGGAATTATATTTTTGAAAGGGTTGAATTTATTCCATGAGTATAAATTTAGGAAAAGAGATATGCCGTCGTAGACGTGAGCAGAAGCTGACACAGGAGGACCTCGCTGAATTAAGCGATTTGTCAGTTAACTTTATTTCACGTCTTGAAAGAACTAAGAACCAAAACATTAGTATTCAAAAATTGGATTCTATTGCTAGAGCTTTGAATACTACTACGCCGGATATTATTATGAATGCTTACCGCTTCAAAGAAGTTAAGGTTGAAAATCATCATGATAATACACCGGTATTCATCAAGAAGGTTCTTAATGAATTAAGAAAGATGGATCCAGAAAAAGCTGAAAGAGTATGCAAGTCTTTCATTATTCTGGCCAAAGAAATTAATAAAGATTAAGAATTAATCCTAAAACTAAAAAGCACAAGTTAGGCTTCTCACCTACCTTGTGCTTTTTCTATTGCTTTGTTTATTTTGTTTTTAGTTAAATGCTTCAGTCAATGGCGGAACCACTTGCTTTTTACGTGATACTACCCCTGGCAAACTAATTTCTGAATCAGCAACCTTGCCAAAAGCTTTCTCAAATGCTGCTATAGCATCATCTGAGCCGGTTACTAATGCCTTTGAATCAGAGTCAAGTACATTAGTAATTAGCAACATGAACAAATCATAATTTTCACTTGCTGAAGCAGCGTTCATTGCCTTCAAGAAGGCATTTTTACGTTCCATCGCCTCTGGTAAGTCAACCACATTAATTTGCGCTACACGGACAGTTTTGCCGTTTAAATCAAAGCTCTTAGCATCTAAGTCAATTAAGTCTTCTTCAGACTTGCTGGCGATATTAGTTCCAGCCTTTAATTCTTCAAGACCATATTTTTCGTAGTCCACGTCAGCAATTTCTGCTAATGCTTTAACTGCTTTCTTATCTTCATCCGTAGTTGTCGGTGATTTTAAAAGCAAAGTATCGGAAATAATTGCGGAAAGCATAATTCCAGCGATATTTTGGGGAATTTCAACATTGTAGTGCTGATATAATTGCCACATAATCGTACTTGTACAGCCAACAGGAGCAGCTAGGTAGAATAATGGTGAGCTAGTATTAAAATTCATAATTCGATGGTGATCAACCACATGAGTAACAGTTACCTGATCAATATCTGAAACACTTTGCTGCGGTTCATTGTGATCAACAAGCATTACCTTGTCTACTTCATTTGCGGCAGTTTTAATAACTCTAGGAGCTTCAAAGCCAAATTTTTTCAGCGCAAATGCAGTCTCATCATTAGCCTCACCCAATGCGACTGGCTCGGTATTATAGCCTAGCTTGTTTTGCAAGTATGAGTATGCAATAGCAGTCCCAATCGCATCTGTATCAGGATTTTGATGGCCAAAAATTAACTCTTTTTCCATTAATCTTCCTCTTTTTCTTTCAAAAATATTCAAAAATATTATTCTTCATTATTAAGTTTACCTAATAATGCTTATTCATCCAAGAATTTTTTGAATTCGGCTAAAAAGCGTTCAATTCGGGGAACGTCTTTTTTACCCTTGCGATAAATTACTGAAGTTGAGAATTTTGTATCATCTTTCAAATAAATCGGGGTTAAATTGATGTCATTTTTATGTAATTGATAATATGAGTTATTAATAAAAGTATCGTACTCAGTTTCTTCAGCCGTATCAAGCAATTGCTTTGTTGAAGAAAAGCTGAGTGGCACCTTCATGCCATTTTTAGCATTCATCTTACTACCAAATTTTTCCCTCATTATTTGGGTCAGATAAAAATTATCTGGATATGCTACCCACTGTCTGTCAATAAATTCAGAAACCGGGTAAGATTTTCCAGCCTTCGCTTTTTTATCATGCGTCAAGATCGTAAGCCGATCTTCACAAACTTTCATGTAATCGTACTGATTCTGGAGATTAACCTGACTCTTCTTCATATTATCCGGCACATAAATAAGTGCCAAATCAATTAAATTATTGTCCAGATTATACCAAAGATCCTTCCGATTAAAATAGCATACGTTTACGGTTATATCAGGACTTTTTTGGTTAAATTTGACCAAAAACTTTCGTAATACTTCAGAGTCTACACTATCTAAGACTCCGATTGAGATATTACCCTTATCTGCTTGAGTAAACTCCTGAATATCATTGACAACTGAATTGATTGTCCCCAAAAGCTTGATTGCACCCGTTTGCAGCTGCTTGCCTGCTTCAGTCAGATAAAGCTTCTTACCCATCTGTCCAAACAAAGGAGTACCAATCGCGTGCTCGATTTTTTTAATTTGTTGAGTCAAAGCTGGTTGTGTAATTCCTAAGATTTGGGCCGCTTGAGTATAGTTCATAGTATCAATCAGCTGTAAAAAATAATGTAAAGACTTAGTTGAGAGTATTGTATCTGTTTTAGGCATAAAATTTATCCTTCTATCTTAACAATAATATAACCCTATTTATATGCTATTATCTGTCAAAAAATATTACATGTCAAAGTATAATTCAAAGTCAATTAAGCCTTTTTTAGCCTATTTACAGTGTATAAGTAAATAAAATTTATCTCGAACTAAGTGGTTTACCAATTTGTAAATTAACAGGTATGCCGTCACTTGTCGTATCCACTACAAATGAACCATTTGAATAGCGATCACCAAGTGGATAATCATTTGTTTCCAGTTTAATCCGTCGCTTGCTGCTAGTAGTAATTGTTAATTCGTGGTCTTGACCATATGACGCCACTGCTACTATGCGATGAGGATTATTTTTGAGTTCTCGCAATACGAGAACGCCGCGCTTAGCACGCGAAACTTTATTAATTAGTTTTACTTTAAATTGTTTAAATGCACCTCGCTGCGTTACCAAGCCAACTCGTACCAAATTGAGATTTTGCGGATCAACTAAAATATAAGAAACAACAAAATCATCATCTTTTAAGTTAACTGATTTTACCCCGGCTGCTTTAGCACCAGATTCAGGAACTTCACTGACATCATAGCGTACAGCGTATGCCTTATGGGTAAATAAAATTATTTCTGCTTTAGTATCCGGCTTAATTAAATCAACTCGTACAACCTGGCTATCATCTTTCTTCATTTTAATTGCAGTAATTGCCCGGGAACGGTAGGTTCTAGTCGGTTGCAGGTTTTGCAATTGCAATTGCTTAATATAACCATCATCAGTTGCAAGCAGGAAGTTGACATCTTGATCAAGCTGATCAAATTCAAAGACCCGGATGATTTGCTCTTCACTGTTTAAGCCAATTTCCTGTGAAAGGTGCTGACCAGTATCCTTCCACTTAGTTTCAACTAATTCATTAACTGGCCGGTAAATCAAATTCCCGCGATTAGTAAAGAGATAAAGATTGGTCAGAGTTGATAGTGTTTTTTCAAAAACAACTTCATCCCCATCCGGCAAACCATTATCTTCATCATCACTAGATTGCCAAGAACGCAAAGAGGAACGCTTTAAATAGCCATCCCTACTTATTAGGACTCTAACTTGCTCATCAGCAACCAACGCTTTTTCATCAATCTGAATCTTGGCCGTTTCAGCCGAAATTTCCGTTCGCCTTGGATTACCAAATTCACGCTTAACAATCGACAGCTCTTTAATGACTTCTTTATCTAAAACCTTTGAATCAGATAACAAAGTTTGATACCGATCAATCTTTTGGTTTAAATCAGTCTGCTCATCAACTAATGCATCAACATCGGTATTAGTTAACCGGTAAAGCTGCAAAGAAACGATTGCCTCTGCTTGCCGTTCAGTAAAACCGAACTTTTTAGCCAAATTAACCTTCGCTTCAGTTTTATTCTTTGAAGCTCGAATCACCTTAATTACTTCATCAAGGATATCCATCGCGTGAATTAAACCTTGTATAATTTCTAGGCGATTCTCTGCTTTATTAAGGTCGTACTTAGTTCTCTTAGTAACTACATCTTTCTCATGCTCCAAATAAGACGCTAGGATATGCTTTAAACCAACTTGCATTGGCGTCATATGATCAATTGCGACCATGTTGAAGTTGTAGGAAACTTGTAATTCCGTGTTCTTAAAAAGATAATTTAAAATATTTTGTGCATCTGCACCCTTTTTAAGTTCGACAACAATTGACAAACCATGACGATCAGTTTCATCACGTACTTCCGCAATGCCGTCAATTTCTTTATTCAAACGGATTTCATCCATCTTTTTGACTAAAAGAGCCTTATTGACTGCATATGGTATTTCCGTAATGACAATTTCTTCACGGTGACCACGAATTTCCTGAATAGATGACTTTGCCCGCACTTGCACACGACCACGACCAGTTTCATACGCTTCTTTTAGCCCTTTTTGTCCCATCACGATTGCACCGGTAGGAAAATCGGGACCTTTAACAAACTTCATTAAGTCATCTAAGGTTGCATCCGGGTGCTTTAATAAATAGATGGTCGCATCAATTACTTCCGTTAAGTTGTGTGGCGGAATTTCTGTTGCATAACCAGCTGAAATTCCCGTTGAACCATTAACTAGCAGATTAGGAAAACGGACAGGTAAAACGGTTGGTTCATATTCCGTGTCATCGAAATTAAGCACCATATTAACCGTATCTTTATCAATGTCCTGTAAAAGCATATTTGATATTTTGCTTAAGCGAGATTCCGTGTAACGCATCGCCGCAGGACCGTCACCATCCATTGAACCGTTGTTACCGTGCATTTCAATTAAGGTCTCACGCATCTTCCAATCTTGTGACAAGTGAACTAAAGCGCCATAGATTGAACTGTCACCATGGGGATGGAAGTTACCCATGATATTACCAACCGCCTTGGCAGCCTTTTTAAAGGGTTTGTCATAGGTATTCCCGTCCCGGTACATAGCATACAAGATTCTTCTTTGAACGGGTTTCAAACCATCACGAATATCCGGCAAAGCCCGTTCTTGAATAATGTACTTGGAGTATCTTCCAAAACGTTCACCCATGACCTGCTCAAGCGGCATTTCACGAATTCGTTCTTTTGTTGCCATTAATTAAAAACCTCTTTACTCATTTTCTTCTTCCAAGATTGAAGCATTTTCGCCCATTCTGAACTTAACATTTTCTTCAATCCATCTTCTTCTGGCATCGACCTTGTCGCCCATTAGCGTGGTAACTCGGCGTTCAGCTAAAGCTGCATCATCGATTTTAACTCTAATAAGCATTCTAGATTCTGGGTTCATTGTTGTCTGCCACAACTGCTCGGCATTCATTTCCCCCAAACCTTTAAATCGCTGCAAAGCGTAACCGCGGCCCATCTTATCTTCGTCAGCCCGCAATTCCTCATCAGTCCAGGAATATTTAACTTGAGTATTCTTGCCACGACCCTTTTGCAACCGGTATAAAGGCGGTAAAGCAATATATACTTTGCCGTTTTCAATCATTGGTCGCATGTAGCGGTAAAAGAAAGTCAACAGCAAGATCTGAATGTGCGCACCATCGTCATCGGCATCCGTCATAATGATGACTTTGTCGTAATTAGAATCAGCAACATTAAATTCAGCACCAACTCCCGCACCGATGGTATAGATCATCGTATTGATTTCTTCATTTTTAAAAATATCCTGCAATTTAGCTTTTTGCGTATTTAACACCTTACCACGCAATGGCAGAATAGCTTGGAAACGACGGTCACGTCCCTGCTTTGCTGAACCACCAGCTGAGTCCCCCTCAACTAGGAACAATTCGTTCTTTTTAGGATTACGTGATTGTGCTGGTGTCAGTTTACCCGAGAGTACTTCTTTTTTCCGACGTTTTTTACCATTTCGACTCTCATTTCGAGCCTTTTTAGCTGCCTCACGTGCATCCCTTGCACGCTGAGCTTTTTTCACTAATTCCTGGGCCAATTCGCCGTTTTCCATTAAGTAATAAGACATCTTTTCGTAAACAATTGCGTCTACGACTGATCTTGCTTGCGGCGTGCCTAATTTGCCCTTCGTTTGTCCTTCAAATTCCAGTTGTTCTTCTGGTATCTTGACGGATAACACAGCACTTAGACCTTCACGGTAGTCGGAACCATCAATATTTTTATCTTTTTTACCTAATAAGCCTTGCTTTTTCGCATAATCGTTAAATGCCCGCGTAAAACCGCTTCGTGCACCAACTTCGTGTGTACCGCCATCAGCAGTTCGCACATTATTAACAAACGAAACTAGACTTTCAGAGTAACTGTCGCTGTATTGACCACTGAATTCGACTTCGATTTCGTCTTGTTTACCTGAAAAGTAAAAAACATCATTTAACGTATCTTTGCCTTCATTTAAGTAGGACACAAAGGACTCAATCCCATTGTCATACTTAAAATCATCATGATGCTCAGGCTCACGTTCATCAGTCAAAACAAAGCGAACGCCTTTTAATAAGAAGGCAGATTCTCTAATTCTTTCCTGAATCGTCTCATACTTATATTTAGTTGTTGAAAAAATCTTCTCATCCGGTTTAAAGGTGATTGTCGTTCCTGTTTTTTCCTTTGTCTTACCTAAACGCTTCAAAGTACCAACAGGATGACCGCCATCCTTAAATTCTTCTTCATAGGCAACGCCATCGCGAACAACCTTAACATCCATATAACTGGAAAGAGCGTTAACTACCGAAGAACCAACACCATGTAGTCCACCTGAAGTTTTATAGTTTTGCTCCGTGAACTTACCGCCGGCATGCAAAACGGTCAGAATGACTTCAATTGTCGGTCTGCCTGATTTATGCATCCCTGTGGGCATTCCACGACCAAAATCGCGGACGGTCACGCTATTGTCTTGATGGATGGTTACATCAATTTCTTGACCAAACCCGGCCATTGCCTCATCAACTGAATTATCAACTATTTCGTAAACGAGCTGATTTAATCCATGGATATCTGTCGATCCAATGTACATTCCTGGGCGCTTACGAACAGCTTCTAAACCATGAAGAATCTGGATTGATGAGTCATCATAAGAATTCGTTTTTTTATTTGCTTTAACCAAATAAACTCCTCCAGTTTAAATCATTTATTTATTTTAATCCTCATACTAAGCAATTTTTGATAAAATAGCTTTAGTTATTAAGGAAGTAGGATATAAATGATAAATCTTAAATTAATACTGGTATTTATTCTAGCATACTTGCTCGGATCCTTCCCAACAGGTGTAATCGTCGGTAAAATATTTTTCGCAGAAGATATCCGTGATTATGGCTCTGGTAATATCGGTACAACAAATTCCTTTCGCGTCTTTGGACCGGTTGCTGGAAGTTTCGTTTTGATAGTTGATGTTCTCAAGGGAACACTTGCAACAAGCTTGCCACGACTGTTTCACCTTCCAGGGCCAAAATATTTATTGCTAATTTCTGGTGGATTAGCTATTTTGGGACATACTTGTTCAATTTTTCTTAAATTTAAGGGTGGAAAAGCAGTTGCAACAAGTGCAGGCCTGTTTTTGGGTTATAACCTAAAATTCTTTGCCGTCTGTGCAGTGATTTTCTTGCCACTGGTATTCATTACATCGTATGTTAGTTTATCCAGTCTAATCGCAGTCGTATTAATTTTTATTGCTACCTTTTTCTTTCATGACATTTTCCTTGAGGTAATTGTTGGCTGCATCATGATCATTTTATTTGTTCGTCACCGAAGTAACATCAAGCGGCTCATTCACCACCAAGAAAATATCATCCCTTTTGGGTTGTGGTACTGGTATAAAAAAAGCCACCACAAGTTATAAAGCTAAAATAAATACAGCCAGTAATTAAGTTACTGGCTTTTATATTATAACTTTTGGGAACAATAGTTCGCAAGCGAAAAATAAACAAATTGGATTATTTATGTAAAGAGCTGGATCTTACTTACTACCAACTTTTGACCGCGGCATAATAAGGCCACCGCAAGCTTTACTCTTAGTCGCTTTAAAAATGTTCTTCAAAACTAAAACCAAATAATTTTTGGGCCAGCAATCTATTCTTAGCGGGAATTAAAAGGCGTCGAGTTTTAACTTGACGCCTTTAGTTAATTATTAAACTTTAGTCTAAATTTGCTAGCTAGTCTTGATCATGAAAAGCCATACTAAAACCAGCGGTAAAGGTTGCATTAGCATCTAAATGATTCATGCCATACTTTTCTTCTAACTTTTGGTTCGTATCTGCCCGATCGGCAATCCCCCACCACGGCTCAATACAAACATAATCAGCCGTTTTAGGATATTGCGACCAAATACCAACAAATGGAGCATCACGCAACCAAACATTTACATGGAAATTACTAGTATCTGTTTTTAGCGAAACGCGATTATCATGACCACGCAATTGAAAAATTAAAGCATCATTTTTAAATAAATGATCACTTAAAGTTATCAAGCTGTTAGTTGATGCTAGTGAGCGGTTATCCCAGTCCAAATATGCTCCTTTTAGCGGAATTTGAACCCGAGCCCGCGAAGGTTTGGTACTAAAGTAAAAATCTTCTTTTGCTACCTTTTCATCTGTTGGAATATTAAATCCTGGATGACCACCAATACCAAAAATCATTTCGCCATCAGACCGGTTGGTTACACTGAAATTTTCCTCCAACAAGTTGTTAAGC
Source organism: Lactobacillus sp. B4007 (assembly GCF_026535895.1). Classification (NCBI taxonomy): domain Bacteria; kingdom Bacillati; phylum Bacillota; class Bacilli; order Lactobacillales; family Lactobacillaceae; genus Lactobacillus; species Lactobacillus sp. B4007. Next base: position 385,887 of record NZ_JAFNPA010000002.1, on the reverse strand, counting down.
AAATTGTAATTCACCCGTAGTTCAAACTTGAACGGGTAAATCGCTAATGTCTCTGGCGTATCAGTTAACAAAAAAGTGATACTTTCAGCGGTCTGATGTTCAACAGTAAACTCCATATCCCGGGCAAAACCATGCTGGGTCATATGATAGCTTTTACCTTGATAGGTATACTCATCATCTTGCAATTTGCCAACGATGGGAAATAAAACCGGTGCATGACGCTGCCAAACATTAGGGTCAGCTTGCCATATATACTCATATCCGCTGTGTTGGCTCTTCACGCTTTGAATTTCAGCGCCAGTACTTGATATGACGACTTGTAAAATACTGTTCTTGATAGTGTAATCCATGATAATACATCGCCTTTTTACAGAATAAACTTAGTTAAATCCTTATTAGTTATTATATCACTAAGTTTTTCATCAACATATGCTTGGGTTACAGTTATTTCACCCATGGTCATATCAGGTCCTTCATAAAGGACATCTTCAAGCAGCTTTTCGAGAATAGTTGACAGTCTTCTAGCCCCAATATTATCTGTTCCCTGGTTAACGTCATAAGCAATTTGTGCAATACGGTCAACTGCTTCTTTAGTAAAGATTAGCTTGATGCCATCTGCTTTCATCAAAGCAACATATTGCTCAAGTAGGGAATCAGCTGGATCCTTCAGAATTTTTACAAAATCATCTTTTGAAAGAGCATTAAGTTCAACCCGAATTGGGAAACGTCCTTGCAGTTCTGGAATCAAATCACTTGGCTTTGACTCAGAAAAAGCCCCTGCAGCAATGAACAAAATATGGTCAGTTGAAACCGGACCGTACTTTGTCTGAACAGTCGATCCTTCAACGATTGGCAAAATATCACGCTGTACACCTTCACGAGATACCTCACCCGAAGTCTTTTTGTTGCCAGCAGTAATTTTATCAATTTCATCAATAAAAATAATTCCGTTGTTGGCTGTCCGTTCAATTGCTTTTTGGTAAATTGTATCGTAGTCAACCATTTTTCTAGATTCTTCTTGAATCAAGACTTCACGGGCATCTTTAACCGGTAGCGTCCGTTTAACCCGCTTTTTAGGGACTAAGCCATTAAGTACGGAACTCATGTCCATTCCCATTTGACTCATCATATCATTCATTGGATTAACTTTAGGAGCTTGTTCTACTTCAATCGTGACGTCCCGATCTTCTAACAATCCCTTATTTAGCTGCTCAGCAACTGACAAACGTTCATTCCTAATTTCATCAGTTACTTCATCTTGGTCAGTATCGGCTGCTTGATCAGTATTTTGACCATTGGTCATCAGCATTGACATCATGTCCTGGAATTCTTGCATTTGATTTTGCCGTTTTTCGTGCTTAATGCCAGGAACTAACAGCCGAACCAATGTCTTATTGGCTTCTTTAGCCGCCTGCACACGTACACGATCAAACTGCTCTTTTTCTTCCATTCGAACTGCTTCAGTTACTAGGTCGCGTACCATCGATTCAACGTCCCGTCCAACATAACCGACTTCCGTAAATTTGGTTGCTTCCACCTTAACAAACGGAGCATTGACAATCAGAGCAAGTCTTCTAGCTATTTCAGTTTTACCTACCCCGGTTGGACCTGCCATAAGCAAGTTTTTCGGAGTGATATCTTCCTGCATCTTTTTAGGTAGCTGCAATCTTCGATAACGGTTGTACAAAGCAACAGCCACCGCCTTCTTGGCCTCGTCTTGACCGATAATATATTCGTCTAATAAACTAACGATTTGTTTTGGCGTTTTTGTTTCCATGACTAATTTCACCTACTTTTAAAGTTCATCTGTATGAATCTGATCATCAGTAAAAATATCGATACCGGAAGCAATCTCAACTGCTTCATGAGCAATTTCACTAGCAGACATCCCCGAAGAATGGCGCGTCATCGCGATAGCAGCAGCCTGGGCAAAATTACCACCTGAACCGATTGCTACAACATTTTCATCAGGCTCAAGCACTTCACCATTACCTGAAATAAGCAATAAATCCTTTTCGTTAAAGGCAATCAGCATTGCATCTAATTTTTGTAAGGTAGCATCCTTACGCCAAGCTTGGGCCATTTCAACCGCCGCACGCCTTAAATCACCACCAAATGCTTCTAACTTTCCTTCAAGCATTTCCTGCAAGCTAACCGCATCGGCCACACCACCAGCAAAGCCGATGACGACGCGATCATGGTATATGCGTCTTATTTTTTTAGCCGTTGCCTTAGCAATGACCTTTTCGCCTAAGGTTACTTGGCCGTCACCAGCAATTGCTGTTTTTCCGTTATATTTAACTGAACAAATCGTTGTCATTATTTTGCCTCATCTTTCTTATCATTACGGGTAAAAAATTGCTCATAGTTTTCCTGTAAATGACTCATTGTTACATGCGTATATATTTGGGTAGTTGATAAATTAATGTGCCCCAATAACTCCTGTACGCTACGCAAATCTGCACCATTATTCAGCATTGCTGTCGCAAAGCTGTGTCGCAATTCATGGGGATGAACTTTACCGTTAATCCCCGCACCATTAAATACTTTTTGCATAACATATTCTATGCCCCGGGTTGTCAATTGTTTACCTTGATGATTGACAAAAACAAAAGGACAATCGTGATCTTTGATGAGCTCAGGCCGGGCATCAGTCAGATAATTTGCCAAGGCCTCTTTAGTTTGCTCATCAAAAGCAACATAACGATCTTTGTTTCCCTTTCCGTGCACGAGAATAATTTTTAAATCTAAATCAACTTGCTCAAGCGTTAAATTGCTAACTTCGCTAACACGCATGCCGGTTGTATAAAACAACTCAAACATGGCTAAGTTCCGCCTAGTTAACAGGTCACTGCCATTGAGCGATGCAAAAACCTGTTTCATCTCAGGTGCATAAAAAAACTGCGGCAGTTTGTGCTCTTTTGCCCGCAGAACAATTGCCTGCGTCGGGTCTATTTTAACAATTTTACGCTTAGTTAAAAAGCGATAAAAAGATCTTAAACTAGACATTTTACGGGATTGAGTTGAACGAGCTAACTTACGTTCTGCCAGATTTTGTAAAAAAATCTCAACATCACGGCGTTCAATCTTTTTCCAGCCAGCAAACCCGCCATTACTTTTCCAAAAAGACTTTGCCTCGAGCAAATCCGTTTGGTAAGACTTAATGGTCTTCTGACTATAATGTCGTTCGTTTTTTAGATAAGACAGAAACAGATCTAGTTCATCACTATTTTCTAAAGCAGCCATTGTTAATCCAACTCTTTTTGCTTAAATTCTTGAAGTTTTTCTAAACTACGCTCACTAATTTTTTCATGCCGTTCCCGTTTGTTCCGAATCTTTTTCCCTTCAAGACCAGGGATCAAAGCAAAACTGGCATTCATTGGTTGAAAGTGTTTAACGCTGGTTGTAGTCACATAATTTGCCATCGAGCCAAGAGCGGTCATTTTAGGAAAAATTACAGTGGGCTCATCAAAAGCTTCCTTAGCCGCATTAATACCGGCAACTAAGCCACTACCAGCACTTTCAACGTAACCTTCAACACCCGTCATTTGACCTGCGAAAAATAACCCCGGTTGTTTTTTCGCTTCATAACTGGCAGTCAAAACTTCGGGAGAAGCCATATAAGTATTACGGTGCATTTTGCCGTAGCGGATGAAACGCGCATTGGCTAAACCCGGAATCATTGAAAAGACTCGTTTTTGTTCACCATATTTCAAGTGCGTTTGAAAGCCAACAATGTTGTACATTGAAGCGGCGACGTTATCTTGGCGTAATTGAACTACCGCATACGGCGTCTTGCCAGTATGAGGATCTTCTAAACCAACGGGTTTAAGAGGGCCAAACAGCATCGTCTTTTCTCCCCGCGAAGCCATTACTTCAATTGGCATGCATCCCTCAAAAACATCATCTTTTTCAAAATCATGCATTTGTGCTGTTTCCGCATTAACCAATTCCTGAGTGAATTCCTCGTATTCTTCCTGCGTCATCGGGCAGTTAAGGTACGCCGCATCCCCGCGATCATAGCGCGATTTTTTATAAACAATATCTAAATCAATCGAATCGGCGGCAACAATTGGCGCTGCTGCATCAAAAAAGTGCAGACTTTCGGTTCCCGAAAACTCCTGAATTTTAGCAGCCAACTTATCACTGGTTAAGGGACCAGTTGCAATAATGGTAATGCCATCTTGGGGCAATTCAGTAATTTCTTCATCATGAAACGTAATATTGGGTAGTGCATGGAGTGTCTTGGTGATGTAAGCACTAAATTCATCCCGGTCAACAGCAAGAGCTCCGCCAGCTGGAACCTGAGTTTTATCCGCCGCTTTTAAAACAAGCGAATCCAATTGACGCATCTCTTCTTTCAGTAACCCGACAGCATTGGACAGCTGATTAGACCGCATTGAATTGGTACAAACAAGCTCTGCTAATTCGCCGGTTTTATGAGCTGGCGTCATTTTAGTTGGTCTCATTTCATATAGATCAACCGAAATCCCTCGTTTGGCTAATTGCCAAGCGGCTTCACTACCCGCCAAGCCTCCACCGACAACAGTTACAGTTTTTGGCATATTTATATTCCTTTACTAATTTTTATTTACTTATATAAAAAGAATATCATCAAATCTAAGTGATTTGATGATATTTAATTAAATTTAATGTTATTTTGCGGTCTGTTCTTCCTTAGGTTCTTCTTTATAGTCGCCATTTGGACATAAAATAACCAGACCTTTTTTGTTTTTCTTTTCCACTAAGAAATGACCGTCATTAGGGCAGACACGGTTAATCGGCTTGTCCCAGGAAACAAAATCACAGTCAGGGTAGCGAGAGCAGCCATAGAATTTGCGGTTGCGTTTAGACTTCTTCTCAACTACATCACCTTTACCGCATTTCGGACAGATTACACCGACCTTTTTCACAATTGCCTTAGTATTGCGGCAATCAGGAAAACGTGAGCAGGCGTAGAACTTACCATAGCGTCCCATCTTGATCACCATCGGGGCACCACAGATATCGCAGTTAAAACCAGCAGGTTCATCCTTAATCTGAACTTTTTGAATGCCTGACTCGGCTTTATCTAATTCCTTTTTAAACGGGTGATAATATTCGTCAATTACCTTGACCCAATTTTTCTTCCCTGCCTCAATGCTATCGAGGTCGCTTTCTAATTGGGCGGTAAAATCAATGTTAACAATATCCGGGAAGAATTTTTCGATTAAGTTATCGACAATTTCTCCTAATTCAGTAGGTACGATTGCTTTACCCTCAAGCTTGACATAATAGCGACGCTGAATCGTATCGATCGTTGGCGCGTAGGTTGACGGACGCCCGACACCATTTTCTTCTAGTGTATGAACTAAGCTGGCTTCCGTGTAGCGTGCAGGTGGCAACGTAAAATGCTGCTTGTTATCGGATTTTGCTAACTTAACTTGATCACCATCATCTAGTTCAGGTAATTCTACATTTTTTTCCTGCAAATTATCATAAACCTTGGTGAAACCAGCAAACTTCATTTTCGAACCAGTCGTCCGGAAAATTACCCCATTTTGTTCAATGTCAGCTCTTACGGTATCGTAAACAGCAGGCGTCATTTCACTGGCTAAAAAGCGGGACCAAATCAGCTTGTAAAGACGATATTGCTCGGTAGTTAAAACATCCTTTAAAGATTCAGGTGTCCGGTAAACACTTGTAGGCCGAATTGCTTCATGGGCATCCTGCGCATCTTCCTGATTTTTAAAGTGTCTTGCACCTTTGGCAGCATATTCTTTGCCGTATTTTTCATTTAGGAACTTAGATGCTTCAGCTTGAGCGATTGGGGATGTCCTTTTAGAGTCCGTTCTCATATAGGTGATTAGACCGACTGTGCCCTGTTTGCCCAGACTAATACCTTCATATAACTGCTGTGCAATACTCATGGTTCTGCGCGTCCGATAATTTAGACGCTTATTAGCTTCTTGCTGCATAGTTGAAGTCGTAAACGGTGCAGCAGGTTGCCGCCGACGTTCACGCTTAACGACATTATTAACTTGAAAAGCCTGCTTTTTATCAATTTTTGCTAGAACCTTTTGCACGGCTTCATTATTCGGCAAGTCCTGCTTTTTGCCATCGACGCCCCAGAATTGTGCCTTAAACGCCTTAGTTTTCTTTTTGAATTCGGCATCAATTGTCCAGTATTCTTCTGGCTTAAAGTTTTTAATTTCCTTTTCACGGTCAATTACCAACTTAAGAGCAACAGACTGAACACGTCCTGCACTAAGTCCTTTTTTCACCTTATCCCAAAGGATTGGCGATAAAGAATAACCTACAATTCGATCTAGGATTCTTCTGGCCTGCTGAGCATTTACCGTATCCATATCAATGGCACGGGGATTTTTAAAACTATTTTTAACAGCATCCTTGGTAACTTCGTTAAAAGTAACCCGGTTCTTAGCCGTATCATCCAGATTTAAGGCATGAGCCACATGCCACGCAATTGCTTCTCCTTCACGATCGGGGTCAGATGCTAGGTAAACATCTTTAGCTTTCTTAGCTTCAGATTTTAATTCTTTAATCGTATCGCCTTTACCCCGAATCGAAATATATTTCGGTTTGTAATCATGATCAAAATCAATTCCCATTTGTGACTTAGGTAAATCACGAATATGGCCTTTCGATGCAATGACGCGATAATTACGTCCGAGATATTTTTCAATAGTCTTCGCCTTAGCTGGCGACTCAACGATCACCAATGTTTTTTTACGTTTTTTTGGCTTTGATTTTGTTGGCATCAAAAGCCTCCTCATTAAATTCTTTTTTAAAATACTAGTCTGACAATAGTATATTTACCCGCAAATTGTCAAATCTTTCAAGTTATAACTGATAATCAGTTATCGGAATCGCCCCCGCGGCAATCAGCTTGTTTGGCCCAGCAGAAAGCTCATTGTCAATTGGTCCCGGAACCGCATAAATATCGCGATTTTCCTGTAATGCCAGGTTCGCTGTAATCAGTGAACCGGATTTTTCCTGCGCCTCGGTAACAATTACTTTTTGGGCAATACCAGCTAATATCCGATTTCTTTGCGGAAAACGAAAGGGTCTTGGCGGCGTGTCAGGCAAATACTCGCTAAGAATTAGGCCACGGCGGATAATTTGTTCTTGAACGTGATAATTACTGAGCGGATAAAAATGATTTAAGCCATTACCAACTACCGCGATTGTTTTACCTTCACTAGTTAGTGCTGCCTTGTGCGCCATCACGTCAACGCCCTTAGCCAAGCCACTAGCAATCACCCAGCCTTTTTTAACAAGATGGGGAACCAATTTGGTCAAAACTGAACGACTATATGACGTTGCCATGCGTGAACCCACTATTGTCACAATTTTTTGCTGTAAGAGATTAACATCTCCCTGAGCAAACAAAACTAACGGCGGCCGGTAAATTTGGCGCAATTGCTCCGGATACACATCGTCAAAAAAGCTAATAACCTGACACTGCTTTTTGATTCGGTTTACGTAAATCTCTGCCTGATCATCATTATAAGCAGCTAAACTCGCTCTTTTTAAATTGCTAGGCAAGTCCATTTTCATCAGCGCTTTAAGATTGACATCAGCTGTATCTAGTTGACTAGCAATTTTTAACATCTTAACATAACCAATTCCTTTTTGTAATTTTAAACGCAAAAGAAAATTTGTTGTTTTCATAAAAAACCTCCCTATCTACATATACGTAAAAAAGGAGGGAAATTTTTTATTGATAAAACTCACTGACAGGTGCAAATGTTTTGCGGTGAATTGGTGATGGGCCATACTGCCTGATAGCGGCCAAATGCTCTTTAGTACCATAGCCAGCGTTGACTTCAAAGTGATATTCGGGATAGATTTTAGCATAATCTGCCATTAGCTTATCACGAAAAACCTTGGCAACAATTGAAGCGGCAGCAATCGAATTAGACTTTGCATCCCCTTTAATTAACTTCACTTGCGGAAGAGCAACCGGCACATCCATCGCATCAACAAGCAAAGCATCAACGGAACAATCTAAATTATTGACGGCCTGTGCCATAGCCAATCGATCTGCTTCATAAATATTTACTTTATCTATTACCTCAGCGTCTTTGAGGCCGACAGCGACACTGACTGCTTCTTCAAAAATTTTAGGATAAAGTTCGCATCTTTTTTTAGCACTTAGTTTTTTCGAATCATTCACATCGATCAGATCAAAATCCTGGTCAATAACGACGGCAGCTGTCACCACCGGACCAGCCAAAGGTCCACGACCAACTTCATCGACACCGGCCACTACTTGCTTTTTAGCCCAAAATTGGCGCTCATAATCAAACCGCTTTTCAAACGCTGCTTTTTTACTTGCTAATTTAGCCTGACGCTTTTGATAGCTAACCAGTAATTTCTGAACGCCTGCTCTTGGATCTTGCGCCAACTGGGTGATTGTTTCTGCGGGAAGTTTTTCCTGGGTTAATAAAGTTTTTATTTCATTGATTGTCATGGTCGATCTAATGTAATCCTTCCTACTTTGCCTTTACGCAGGCGTTGGAGAAGATACAGAGAAAAGCGATCATAGTCGTCACGCATCCCGTATTCTTCGGTAAGGGCTAAGAGCAAATCTGTATCATTGATTCGGCCTACTTGTTCCTTAGTTGTCCGCGCAAACTTTGCCACATCGCCCAAATAATGTTCACGCAACCTGGCAAGTAAAAATAGCGCAACATCATCAGCACTAAAAATACTATCTTTAATTGCGCCAAAGGCGGCAAGCTTATAGCCAACGTCCTGATCTTCAAACTTAGGCCATAAAATTCCGGGAGTATCTAAAATCTGAATGTTAGATTGCGTCTTTAACCAAGTTTGGCCCTTGGTTACACCAGGCTTATTACCCACGGCCGCTACATTGCGGCCAACCAAACGATTAATAATGGTCGACTTACCACAGTTAGGGATACCTGCCAGAGCAATGCGAATAACCGGATTGGCTGCACCTTTTGCTTCCAATTTAGCAATTTTAGCGCTTGCTGCTTTTTTCACCATCCGAACTAAAACCTGCATATTAGTATTATGCAAAGAGTCCAGTGCCATCACCACCTTGCCTTTGCCACTCAATTTTTTCTGCCAGATTTTAGTCATTACCGGGTCGGCCAAGTCAGCTTTATTTAAAATAATTAAGTGCGGTTTATCGCCAACTAAGTCTTCAATCATCGGATTTCTAGATGACTCAGGAATTCTCGCATCAAGTACTTCAACCAGAACATCAATTAATCCCATTTTGTCCTCAAGTTGATTGCGAGCCTTGTTCATGTGACCAGGATACCATTGAATTTTAGCCATTGTTTTTGCCTTCTTTACACTAAAAAGGCCCCAAGAAGGAGCCTTTGTTAATACATCATTTTATCGTGATACATCTGATAAGCTTGATCAAAAATGCTCATGCTCGGTAAATAGCCCGCATTTAGCTCAAGATACTCCGATAGCTTTTCATAATTTTGCTCTTGCTTAGGAAAAGTTTGATCATTTTGTGCATTATTTGCAAATTGCACGACAGGATCGGTGGAATCTGCATCCCGTAACGTCATTAAGTAACGGTAAAAACTTTCTCGATATGCCAATTAATTACTCCGTATAATATAAAATTGCGTATGCATCCATGCCCGCGTGTGTAGCAATTATTGGGCTAGTTTCGCGTACCAACACATCAATTTTAGAATTAATGTCCTTAATTTTTTGGGCAAAATCAAGCAAACGCTGTGGTACACCATTGAGTGATACGTAGGAAATACCAACTTCTTTAATTTTTTCTTTATTAGCCTCAATATCATCTAGGACACGCTGGTCAAATGCCATCGTGAATTTCTTGCCGCGCCCTTTTTTGGCTACTTTTAATTCACCGTGCGGCATTTGTAACTCGATTCTAATATTCAGCAAATTAGCAATCTTACCTGAGATTGGCCCTAACCGTCCACCTTTGATCACATTTTCCAGGTTGACAATCATCATTCGCAAACGCTGAGTTTTCTTGATATTTTCAAGGTGAGTTAAAATTTCTGGAACTTGTTTCCCAGCTGCAACATCGCGAGCGGCAGCCAAAACTTGCAAGCCTTCAGCCCGATCAGTCAGTTCAGAGTCAACAACATGAACTAGATCCGACTTGCCACTTAATTCGACTGCTTGTCTGGCAGCATCAACCGTTCCGCTAAGTGCTTTAGCCAAAAAGATGCCAACGACTTCACTCCCATCAGCCGTTAAGTCCTTAATTGTATCTACTAATCTGCCGATTGGTGGTTGACTTGTTTTAGGCAGATCTTCTGCCTGACTCATTTTTTCAACAAATTCTTGCCTGGTGATTTCAACGCCATCAAGATATGTCTTTCCACCAACTGTTACGGATAATGGTACAACTGTTATATGATATTTTTCAATTTCTTCTGGCGTTAACTGTGCAGAAGAATCGGTCAAAATTTTTATTTCTGACAACCTACTCGACCTCAATTCTGAATTGCTGTTCACATTGTATGATAGAATGTGAATTGTATCAATTATAAATTATTATAACAAAAAAAAGAAAGTGAATATCTTTTTTCATAATGAAATTAAAAGAACTTTGGCAGGAGCCAACTAAAAAAAGCAAAAACTATTACGTATTAGATAACACGCTTAGTGCGGTTACCCACGGAATCGGTTTTTGCTTAGCAATTGTTGGCTTAATTTTATTAATTTTAAAGGCAGTATCAATGCATAGCACCATAAGGCTTTTTACCTTTGCCATTTATGGCAGCTGTTTATTGATTTTATATTTATTTTCGACGTTATTTCATAGCTTAATTTTTACCAAAGCACGAAATGTTTTCCAAATTTTTGACCATTCCTCTATCTACCTTTTAATCGGTGGCTCGTATACGCCCTTTGCACTAGTAGCTATCGGGGGCAAATGGGGCTGGCTGCTGTTTAGCCTCATTTGGCTAATCGCAATCTTTGGAATCATCTACTATATTTTTAACCGGGGCAAGCATGTCATTTTGGATACGGTTTTATATGTTGGTATGGGGTGGCTGGTTATTTTAGCTGGCAAATACCTATATGTCCGCTTGAGTCCTAACGGCTTTTGGCTCCTCGTTGGCGGCGGAATTGCTTATACCGTTGGGGCACTGCTTTATACCATGAAAAACGTTCCCTTTATTCATGTTGTCTGGCATCTGTTTGTTCTTCTCGGTTCAGCTTTGATGTATTTTGCTGTTTTATTTTATGTTTAAAATTCATTACCTAAAAATGCGGTGATTGCCTCACGTGAATTTTCCAATTCACCGGCAATCACTTTTTTCTTAATGTCTGTAAGTAGTTCACCTAGTTTAGGGCCCGGATTAACACCGGCAGCGATTAAAAAGCGACCATCAATTACTAGTTCAGAAGAAGACTTAATTGGTAACGCCATATAGCGGTCAACTAAAGCCTCAGAATTAATTGGCTGCCCCAAAATTTGCGCAACATCAATTGTATTCAATAATGTTTCTTTGCCTGCTTCAAAAAGTTCATAATCCGTTGGGGCACGTTCTGAAAGCAGGTCAAACAAATCAACCATTTTTTCTACTTTGCTGGTCATTGCATTGGAATTTTTCCAATCGCGCATAAATTGGCCAATTTCATTGTTAGCTATTTTCAGTAAAATGATAATCACGGCCCAAAGACTTGATTCTAAAATAGGATCAAACTTCAAGCTGGGGTAAATTGCTAGTAAATCTTTCTTACCGGCAAAATCGGGCGCTCCTTCGCTTAATTCTGTATCCAAGAAGACTGCAAATGCCTTTCTTGAATTTGGTCCAGTCCCCATTTTGATAAACTCGTCACGGATTCGTTCAACCGAAATTTTAGGTAACAAATAATGGAGTTGTCGAATAGCCTCTTCAGTTTGCTCTTCCAAGTCGAATTGTAATTGACTCATAAAGCGGACTGCCCGCATCATGCGCAATGCGTCCTCGTGAAAGCGTTCTAAAGGATCACCAACGGCTTTAATTAGATGGTGGTGTAAATCATCTAAGCCATTGAATAGATCAACAATTTCGCCTTTAGTATTCATTGCTAACGCATTAATAGTAAAATCACGCCGCTTTAAGTCCTCTTTGAGACTCCTAACAAAGGTAACATGATCAGGGCGGCGAAAATCCTGGTAACCTGATTCGGTTCGAAACGTTGTTATTTCATAACTACTACCATTGTATAAGACAGTTACGGTGCCATGCTTAATGCCAGTATCGATCGTTTTGGGAAATAATCGTTTAACTTCTTCAGGATATGCACTGCTGGCAATATCAATATCATGAATATGTCGTTTTAAAAGCAAATCACGAATTGAACCACCAACAAAGTATGCTTCAAAACCCGCTTCTTCAAGCTTTTCAAGTACGGGAATCGCAGCAACAAAAATTTGGGGTAAATCATTTATTTTTTTCATCAGATAATCAACTCATTTGTATAGTGTTTTTCATTAGAAAATGTGGTAAGTTTATAGCGTCAAAGATTGAATAGAAAGATAATAATCATCATGCAAAAAAATACTAGAAAAAACATTCTAGAACTATTTATGATCATGCTAGGTTGCGCCATTTATGGCTTAAGTTTAGACATGATTTCCGCACCTAATCAGTTAACAGATGGCGGTATCAGCGGTATTACTTTGCTTCTTAGACACTTTTGGGGCATCAATATGGGGCTTTCCTCGCTTATTTTAAATATCCCACTAATATTTTTGGGATATCGCTTTATGGGTAAGCGACTCTTGACTTACACAATTTGGGGAACTCTTTGGCTCTCTTTTTTCCTATGGTTTTGGCGCTTGATACCTATTATATATCAATTAAACTTGGAACACGACCTCTTCTTGTCAGCGATTTTAGCGGGAACCCTCTCTGGAATAGGTCTAGGATTAGTATTTAGGTATAATGGCACTTCAGGCGGGACTGATATCATTACCCGAATTTGTCAATTAAAATGCGGCATGTCTTCTGGCAAGGTGCTTTTATTCTGCGATGCGCTGGTCTTGTTTGCATCGCTAACTTATTTAGACTTAAAGCACATTATGTATACGCTGGTGGCATCTTTTATCCTTTCACGCGTAATGGATGCTGTCCAACAAGGAGCCTACTCCGCTCGTGGTTTACTAATAATATCAGATCAGTACCAGCAAATCGCGCAGATGATTGATTTAAAACTTGATCGCGGTTTTACCTATTTCGAAGCTCGGGGTGGTTATAGTAAAGTTAATCGTCCAGTAATCTATTTAGTCGTTTCGCCACGTGAAATACCTGCCGTGAAAGAATTAATTAGCGCCGAAGACCCCAAAGCATTTGTGAGCGTAATTGAAGTTCACGAAGCACTGGGAGAAGGCTTTACTTACAAACAAAAGCAACGTCACTTTATTATCCGCAAATAAAAAGATCGCATTCTGATATGCGATCTTTTTTAGTTCTGCTAATCAAGTAAATTATTAGCTAAATCCTGCATTTCTGTATCCTCTGGTTCAAATTTCAAATAACGATTTAATAATTCTTGAACAATGGTAGTTGAATTGGGTTCAGCATTAAAAAAGAGAATCATTTGTCGTAAAAAAGCGGTATTATCCTGAAATTCGGGATAAACAAGTAAAAACTCACTTTTAGCCTTTTCAGTCTGCTCAAGAGCCTCGTAAGAAAGAGCCATGTTCCAATGTGCTTGTGGCTCTAATTCATTATCAGGTATTTTACTAAATAATTCTAAGTTTTCTTGGTGCTTATTTTCCTTTAAATATAAATCTGATAGTTGTAAACGTAAATCAACGTTTTCAGGTAAAAATTTCAAGCCCTTTTTGAGCAATTCCTCAGCGGTGTCAAATTCATTAAGCTTAACAGCAGCTTTTGCCCCAATTGCGTATAAAGATGCATCAAGCTCGTTATATGCGATTCCTGCTTGTGCTGACCGTAAAACTTGGTCATTATCATTTTTGTGTTCATAAGCAGACGCCAACAGCCGATATGCATTCACGTAATCAGGACTTTGGTCAATCACTTCATCTAGGTATTTGATTGCCTGATCGTCTTTATTGACCGCTAACATAACTAAGGCTGCTTGGTACTTACTGTCAATGTCTAACAGTTCACTCGCGTGTTTTTCAATTACTTCACTTGCTTCTTCATAGCGGCCCAACTTAGCTAGAGTCTGAAACAGACGGTCATTTAGGTTAATCTCACTAAAGTTTTTGTGTCTTTTTAATAAATCCTGATACAAATCTAAGGCTTGCTCATAACGGCCACTAAGATAGTCTAGTTCAGCTAATCCAAACTTTACGACATCTTCTTCAGGTGCCACTTTAGCGGCCTTTAGGAGCTTGCTATACGCCGTCTCAAGCAAGCCATTAGTTTGATAGTAATCCGCTTGGACTAATAGGCTATCCAAATAAGCGGATGAGTCTTCTGGAATTGCATAAAGAAGTGACAGTCCATCATCGTCTTTACCATCGTTCAACAGAATTTCAGCGAGATAAATTTTGAAAAGGTCTTCTTTTGGAAAACGCGCAATTAAACTACGGTAAACTTCTTTGGCTATGTCAGTAAAACCTAAGCCAGTTAAATTTTCGGCTAAGGAAGCCAAAATTTCTGGTTCATCTTCATCTAGAGCCTTTTTTAATAAAATTTTTTCTTTGGAAAAATCTTGTTTTTGAATTGAATCTAGCAACTCTTCTGAATAGCTCATAATTTTCCTTCCTGTCTCAGATTCATCGTGTTCATTTTAGATAAAAGTACAAACAAAAAGATGATGGCATTATGGCCACCATCTTTTTGGATAAAACTAATCAGCTTATTTAACAGCTTCTTTAAGAGCTTTACCAGGTCTAAATGCAGGAACAACACTAGCTGGAATTTCAATTTCATCACCAGTTTGTGGGTTACGTCCTTTTCTAGCTGCACGCTTACGCACTTCAAAAGTACCAAAGCCAATCAATTGAACTTTTTTACCTTTTGAAAGATCCTCTTGGATCGAACTGAAAATTGCATCAACAGCTGTAGCTGCATCCTTTTTAGTTAACTTAGTTTTTGAAGCAACTTCAGTAACTAATTCTGCTTTATTTGCCATAGAAAATTCACCTCCCAAAAATGAATCTCATAACAGAGATTCTTTACTTATTCCTCATCAGAGAAACAAGGAACAATGATCATGACTAATCATTCTTTCCTTGTTTCAAAATAGCACAAAAGCCATAGTACAACAAGCAATTTAGCCGAAAATTGTCATTTTTATCTATTTGCTAGATACAAACTATTTTCTTTTACGTGCAATAACCTTAATTGGTGTGCCAGTAAAATCAAAGTTATCACGTAATTGATTTATTAAAAATCGCTCATAGGAAAAATGCATTAATTCTGGATCATTTACAAACACCACAAAAGTGGGCGGATTTGTAGACACCTGAGTCATATAATAAACTCTAAGGCGTTTTCCTCGTACCATTGGTGTTGGTACCAACTTGCTAGCTTCGAGCAGGAGATCATTTAAAACACTGGATTTAATTCTTTGAGTCTGGTTTTGGTGAACCTGCTTAACCATCTTCGGAATTTGCTCCAAGTTTTGGCCCGTTTTTGCTGAAACGAATAAAATAGGCGCATAGTCTAGATACTGGAATTCTTCACGAATAACTCGTTCAAAATCTTTACCACTATTACTGTTCTTCTTCGGTAAATCCCATTTGTTAACGACAATAATAATGCCGCGTCCAGCCTCATGTGCGTACCCAGCAACATGTTTATCTTGTTCCCTAATGCCGGTACTAGCATCAAGAACCAAGCAGACGATATTAGAGTGCTCGATCGCACTCATTGCACGCATTACCGAATACTTCTCAGTTTTTTCATAGACTTTGCCTCGTCGTCTGATTCCAGCTGTATCAACAATTCGGTATTTTGTACCATCTTCGCTAATAAAAGGGGTATCTACAGCATCACGAGTTGTTCCCTCCTCATTATTGACAATTACCCGCTTTTGTCCGAGTAAACTATTGACAATCGATGATTTACCAACGTTTGGTCGCCCGATTACACTGAACGAAATCTGGTCATCATCATCTTTAGCTAGATCTTTTGGTAGTTCACTAACAATTCGGTCAAGTAAATCACCAATTCCCGTTCCGTGAACACTAGAAATGGGAATTGGATCCCCGAAACCTAAACTGTAAAAATCATAAATATCCATTCTTTGTTCAGGATTATCTGTTTTATTAACCGCTAATATAACCGGCTTTTTTGTTTGATAAAGCATTTGCGAAATTCGCTCATCTAAATCGGTTAAGTGATTAGTAACACTAGTTAAAATTACAATCACTTCTGCCTCTTCAATAGCTATTTCTGCTTGGGCACGAATCTCATCTTCGATTCGGCCATTTTCCCAAGTAATACCGCCAGTATCAATTAAGTCAAATTTATGTCCCATCCATTCAGCTTGGGCATAATTGCGGTCACGGGTAACGCCGGGCTTATCTTCTACAATTGCCAAACGCTCATTAATAATCCGGTTGAAAAGAGTAGATTTACCAACATTTGGTTGTCCTACAATTGCAACTACAGGTAAAACCATATTTTCAGCCTCCTTTTAATAATAAAAAAAGCCGACTTAAAAAGTCGGCTCATTAAATTTACAACTAACGACGATCTTTCAATTGGTCACCAATAATGTCACCTAAAGCAAAGCCACTGTCATCGTTGTTCATGTATTTCTTGTTAACAGAGTTTCTGTTGTATGAACTGTGCGAATGAGATCCTTCATTTTCAGAACCTTTAGAATCAGCAGCCTTCATTGAAAGTGAAATTCTACGTTCATTAGGGTCAATGTTCAAAACTTTAACCTTAACTGTTTGTCCAACTTCAAGAACATCACTAGGTTTGTCAACGTGTTTATATGATATTTCAGAAACGTGGACCAAGCCTTGAATGCCATCAGCAACTTCTACAAAGGCACCAAAGTTAGTTAAAGACTTAACTTCACCTTCAAAAATGTCGCCTTCGTGTAATTCAGCTGTAGCTTGTTCAAATGGGGAAGGTTCAGTTTGCTTGATTGAAAGGGAGATGCGGTGTCTGTCATCATCGATACCAATAACTTTAACTTTAACATCTTGACCAGCCTTTAATACATCACTAGGCTTGTCAACGTGCTTGTAAGAAATTTCAGAGATGTGAACTAAACCGTCTACACCACCAACATCAACAAAAGCACCAAAGTTGGTCAAACGAGAAACTTTGCCTTCTACTACATCACCAACAACTAATTGTGATGCTACTTTATCAAAGGCTTCTTCACGTTCTTCTTCAATTAAATCCTTGTGAGAAAGAATCAGACGGTTCTTGCTTGGATCAATTTCTGTAATCTTAAGCTTCATTGTCTTGCCAATGTATGGTTTAAGATCAGAAACATAGCGGTTAGAAATAAGTGAAGCTGGTAAGAATCCTCTTGTACCAACATCAACTAATAAACCACCACGTACTGATGAAGTAACAGTACCTTCGATTGTTTTACCTGCTTCAAAGTCTTTTTGCAATTCGTCGTAAGCTTCTCTTTCCTTAAGACGAGTTACTGAGAAGAAGAACTCACCGTTCTCCTTGTCTCCACCAGCTTTTCTCAAGACTAAAGCTTTAAACTTGTCTCCTGGCTTAACGGCTTCGCGTAGATCAACGTTGCGATCTGAAGTGAATTCACGACGTGGAATCACACCTTCGACACCAGCGTTTTCAACACCAACATCGATTTGACCTTCTTCAACGTCTAATACTTCAACATCTACAATATCGCCGACCTCAACTCCTTGCATTTGCTTTAATGCATCTAAAAATTGATTACTGTTTTCTGACATTATTTACCTCCCAATATCATAATCTAATTTTAAATGAAAGTGAGATATTTTTCTACTGTTTTAGCACCTTTTTTAAATATTTTTTTGACTTTTAGCAATTTCAGCCAAAATTGCGTCAACAACTTGTTCAATACTCATCTTAGTCGTATCAATTTCAACCGCATCTGGCGCCTTTTTTAACGGTGAAATTTTGCGATGAGAATCCTTGTAATCACGTTGCTTAATACTTTCTTCAATCTCTGCCAATGTTTGACTACTTTTTATTCCGCGCTGCTTTAAGTCAAGCATTCTTCTTTGGGCACGAGACTTTGCTGAAGCTACCAAAAAAATTTTCACTTCTGCGTGAGGTAAAACTGTTGTGCCGATATCACGACCATCCATTACGACATTCATCTTACCTGCCATTTGCCGCTGAAGACTAACCATTTTTTTCCTAACGCCAGAAAGTGCTGAAACCTGGGAAACATTTGCTGAAATTTCAGGCATCCGAATTGCCTGTGTAACATCATTTTTACCTGCAAAGACTTTTTGTTCACCATCAACTACTTTTAATTCAATTTGATTTTGATCAACTGCTACTAAGATCGCCGTTTCGTCACCATAATCAAGCCTATTTTTTTGTGCTATTAATGTGCAGGCACGATACATTGCTCCAGTATCAATGTAAATAAAACTCAATTTTTGTGCAATAATTTTTGCGACTGTACTTTTACCAGCTGAAGCTGGTCCATCAATTGCTATCTGCATGCCATTAAAAAAGGGACTTGAAGTCCCTAACCTTTCTATAAACTACTTTACTCTTAACTTTTGACCAGCATTTATTTGATCATCTGGATTAAGTTGATTTAGTTGTGCTAAGTTATTAACCGTTAAGTTAAATTTATCTGCAATACTAGTTAAAGAATCACCGCTTTGAACTATATAATATTTAACTTTTGTTTCAGTTTGCTTATCCTTTGCCTGAACTTTAGGCTTGGATAATGTTTTTTTCTTAACCTTGTCTTTAACCTTTGTACTAATTTGAGCCGTGGAAGTCTTCTTTTCTGTTACCCGTTTGCGTTTCTTAGTCGCTTTTTGCAATTCAATTACCCGGTTGCTGGTTTCACTATTTGCAGCCAAATGATGCACAACCGGTACAAGAGCAATAATAATAACTATAAGAACCATTAAGATCAGCCGGTATTTCGAGCCTGACTTATTAATCATCGTCCTAGAATTATGAGGACGTTCGTAATGCTTAAACGGTTCTTGCGGGTTCTGATTCAATTTGAAAACCTCCTTCACCTACCTAATTTAATTTTAGCATATTTAATAAATAAAATGGATAAAAAATAATATTGAAACGATTCGAATTCAAAAACTGGTTTTAGTTAGTATCTATGTTTTAAGAAGTATAATCTGCAAATTAACGATGTTTAATAAAATTATTGCTTTTACTTTCTTCCCTATATATTTGTTAATTTCACCATAAGCATTTTGAAGAATAAATTAAATATTTCTACAAGCAAAACAATTTGAGTTAGTATTAGGGTCAATATATAAAAGAGATTAATTCACATGAATTTCATGATAGATATTGAAAGGAATAATTTCAAAAGTTGGTTTAACTAAGATAGATTTGATTGATCTTCGATGACTTAAAAGCAAATTAGACTACTAAGTAATTAATTACATTTTTAATTACACTGATTAACTTCTTTATTTGTGTAATTATTTTACTTGAGTTGTCAGAACCAGGGCAAAGTAATAAAAAAGATAAAACATGAATTGCGTTACTTAATTTATAAGAATATTCAATTTTATACTATTTTTTATGAATAATTTTCCTAATCGTAATACTTAAAAACTATTAATCTTACTTTTTTAGTTAATAAGTTATAGTTTAATTCTTTAAATTAAAATGCTTTCTTACGAATGGCTTTAAGCTGCGTAAAACAACTTCAAATAGGAAATAAACCACTACCCCATTAATTGCTCCTTTTAATAAGTTAAATGGGACGATTATGCCAAAAATATACGTAGACATTGACGGAATATGGAGAAGTTGACCAAGATAAACTTTCTCCGTAAAGTTAAGCAGTCCAGTATAGCCGTGAATTGCTGGTAAATTCGTAACCGTAGTCACTGCATATATTGGCGTCAAGATTAAGGCATTTAACAAGGATAAAACAATTGTCATCGCTATTATGCCCAAAATAATTCCGATAATTGGTTTAACATAAAGTTTTTTGGCATTTTTTTCGCCAGCCGAAACATCCTTAGCAATGTAATAAAATGGCAGTGCAAATGACATAGAGGCAGCTAAAGCAGCTAATTGGCCAATGACACTTGGCAATGCAAATCCTTTATAAATCAAGTCAATTAACATTCGAACAGCGGCAATAATAAGACCAGGTACTGGACCGAATAAAAAGGTCCCAATCGTAACAATAACATCAGAAAAGTCGAATTTTAAAAAGCTAGCTACTGGGAGAGGAAAAGCCAATTCCATTAAGATAAATGAAATGGTTCCAATTAGTACATAAGCAATTATATTAGTTAGATTTGTGATATTTCTTCTTTTCACAATACTTACCTCCAAAAAGAATAGGTCTGTTGCTCCTAGCAACAGACCTAATAAAAGTAAGTATTCAAAAATAAGTCTTAACTTTTAGTTTAGCCTGTCTTCTTTCATCTAGACTTTAACTATCGGTACCATAATTGGTTCCACCACAAAAGTGGGTCGTGGACTTTCACCACCGGTCGGGATTTTCACCCTGCCATGAAGACAACAAACTGATATTTAACTACAAGTAAATACTAGTCTACCTGTTTTAATCTGTCAACTTCACTGTGGGTAAGTTCCCTGTATTTGCCAGAAACAAGATTCCCCAAAGTCAAAAAGGAGTATCGTTCACGGGATAATTTATTTACCTGATGGCCTACGGCTTTAAACATTCTCTTGACTTGATGATAGTGTCCTTCATGAATCGTTAACTGCACAATTTGGCTATTCTTCTTTTTATCGCTCCGGATAATTTTTACTTTAGCTGGTGCACTTCGATGACGATCAATTCTGACTCCATGAGATAAACGATGAATTTCCTCTGGTGTCAGTTGACCCTCAATCTTTGCTACATAGACCTTAGCAACCTTATTGCGAGGATGCATCATTAAATTAGCCAGTTCACCATCGTTAGTCATTAATAACAAACCTGAAGTATCATAATCAAGCCGGCCAATTGGGTACAGCCGATAAGGTAAATCGGAAAAATAATCTACTACGGTCTTTCTTCCCTTGTCATCATTTGCTGTTGAAACGACGCCGCGTGGTTTATAAAAAAGATATGTATGCAGACTTTCACGCTCAATTGGTTCTCCATCAACCGTAATATTGCTAAAAGTATCTACCTTGGTTCCAAGTTTGGTAATAATCTCGCCGTCAACCGTTACTCTGCCTTCTTCAATCATTTTTTCAGCCTTACGCCGAGAGGCAATTCCCGCCTCTGCGATTACCTTTTGTAAACGTTGTAAACTCATTCTTTATCTCCTTTTTGTGCTTCAGCAATATTTTTATCTGCTTTTCCATTAGCTGAGAATAAGTCGATTTCACCCTCAGAGTTAATACTTTCATCTTCAAAGTCTTCTATCAGAGGTAAGTCAGCTAGACTTTGATAGCCAAAATACTGTAAGAAATAATCACTGGTGACATACAAATTGGGGTGTCCTGGTGCATCCTTTTTACCATCTGCTTTAATAAGTCCACGCCAAATTAAAGTTTGGAGCGCCCCTGACGAATTTACCCCACGAATTTCATCGATTTCAATGCGCGTAATGGGCTGACGATAAGCAATAATTGATAAAATTTCTAGTGCCGATTGA
This sequence comes from Lactobacillus sp. B4007, assembly GCF_026535895.1. Classification (NCBI taxonomy): domain Bacteria; kingdom Bacillati; phylum Bacillota; class Bacilli; order Lactobacillales; family Lactobacillaceae; genus Lactobacillus; species Lactobacillus sp. B4007. The sequence goes on along the minus strand of NZ_JAFNPA010000002.1, from coordinate 364,181 downwards.
CTTAACGACTTTGACAAATCTTTTTGAAAAAAATTAGCCACTACTTCACTAACTTCTGGTCTAGTAGTCAATTTATAGTTATGGTTGATGTGTATCACCTGCAAACCAGAATCTTGATTTTGCTTAAGCTTAGCTGCCAGATTTTTGGCTAATTCGCGCAATGCGGAATGCTCAACTTGCATTAACTCACACAAATTTTCACTTGGAATGCCATTATCGCCTGCTACATATAGCAATGCCTCCAATTGTGCAATTTTACTTACCATCTTTATCAATTCTTTCTAATTCCAGATCACCAAAAATTCGCGACTGCTTGACCTTAATCTCTTGTTTTTTACATAATTCTAATAATGCTAAAAACAAGCCAATTACATCTGATAAGCTAGTCATCTTGTCGCTACAGGAGAAAAAGCTAATTTTTTTCTGCTTAGCCAATTTGGTGCGTAAGAAGTCAATCATATCATTAATTGGCGTTTCTTTCACATTAACGGAAACAATATCGGGCTGGCGAAGTTTTAATCTTTGAAGTACAACGATGAAAGTATTAGCTAATTCTGAAGAGGTGATTTGGCCCAAAGGTAACGGTTGTACCTTTTTGGTAGCTGGTACACTTTCTTCTTTAGCTGCTGTAATAGGTACTTCATTATTTCGCTGCTTAAAATAAGCCGATACTTTTTTAAAAACGGAATACTGAACTAGCTGTTGTACCAACTCATCTCTAGGATCTTCTTCGGGTTCATCATTTTCGGTAAAATCATTTTGAGGCAAAAGTGATTGGGACTTGATCCTCAACAGCATTGACGACATGACAAAATACTCGCCAGCAATTTGCAAGTTTAGTTTCTGCATCTCATGCAAATAAGACAAATATTGGCTGGTGATCTGAGCAATTGGAATATCATAGATATCAATTTTTTGTGATTTGATTAAGTGAAGAAGTAAATCAAGCGGCCCCTCAAAATTGGGCAATTCTAAAGTTAAGTTACTGATCATAGTTCTATTTCTGTTTTAAATATTTCATCAAATAAACGTATTCTGGGACAGTGGTTATTTTTTTCTGGGGATTGCCAGCCGCTAATTCGCAAATTGCCTGCTCTTCATATTTTTTCTTACGGTAATCTGGAGCAAGGGAAATATAGCGTATGACAATAAATTGTTCATCCCACTGAGTGCCAATTACGCCAACAAAGTTGGGATTATGGTCGCGATACAAAAATAACCGAAATTCCTTACTGTTTTTATTAAGCCGGATTTCATCTTTTAGATTAGCTAAATTTTTAAAGTCTGGGAGGTAGGACAACAAGCCCATCGCTACTTTTTCTTTATCATTTTTGCATTCAATTAACATATGTTCACCTAAAATCGCGGATGTGTTTTTGCATAAACTTCTAAAATATGCTTTTGGGATAGATTAGTATAAATCTGCGTCGTACTAATGTCAGAATGGCCCAAAATTTCCTGCACCACGCGTAAATCTGCACCATTTTCTAATAAATGGGTCGCAAAAGTATGACGCAAGGTATGCGGTGTAACATTTTTGGTTATCCCCGCCATCTGGCAATAACGTTTAATAATTTGCCAAACTGCCTGTCTAGTTAAAGCACCGCCACGATTATTGAGAAAAATAAAGTCAGTATTCTTACCTACTTTTAGTAATAAAGGATCACGGACTTTTTCCTGATAGCTGTTAATCCAAGAAATTGCCACGTCACTAATCGGAATCAAGCGCTCCTTCGAACCTTTACCGAATACTTTCAATAATTTTAATTCTTCATGCAAATCATTAAATTTAAGGTTAATTAACTCACTCACACGAATTCCCGTTGCATATAGGGTTTCGAGCAAAGCTCGATCACGTAAACCAAGTTTTTTCTTTACATCAGGCTGCTGCAATAAATTATTAACTTCCGCGACACTTAACGCTACCGGCAATCTATGCTCTTTTTTTGGTGAGTCAACTTCAAGCATTGGATTAAGTTTTTGGATATTCTGACGAACAAGCCATTGATAAAATTTCCGCAAACTCGAAATCATGCGGCTAATTGAACTAGTTGCCTTATTTAAGTCTTTTTGACCAGCTAAAAAGGCATCGATATCAACTGCTTTTGTTGGCCAAGACGTAAAACCCTCGTTTTTTAAAAAAGTCAAGAAATCCATTAAGTCTTGCCGATATGCAGTGATGGTATTGTCACTGAGTCCGCGCTCAATTTGGCTGTATCTTAAATAATCTTCAACATCTTCTCGCAGTTTATGCATCTTGCTCGTCTTCTGGATCATTAATCAAACTAATTGTACCGGCAGTTTTATCTTCCGAAATATAACGTGCTTTAAGCAAATGGCCCAGAGCCCGTTTAAAGGCCGCTTTTGAAATGCCAAAATAATTCTTAATTTTTTGCGCATCAGATTTGTCGTAAAACAGTAATGTTTTAGTATTCTTTCGCCGCAAACTCATTAAAATCATTTGGGCATCATCATCTATTTCTTCAAAAGCACGTGGCAAGCTACTCAAATTCAACCTGCCATATTGACTAATCCCGATTACACGACCTTTAAACTGCTCACCTAAACGTAGCGGACGACTCATTTGGGAGGCATGAACAAAAGCTAAATAATAATCAGTAGTAATCACAAAAGCGCCAATTTCTCGACTAGAATAGACTGTTCCAAAAACATCCTTATTTTTCATATCGTTAGGAAAGTGGGCTGCCAATTGCTCAAAAATATTTTCATCGGCCAACTTGGCCCAAATTCGCTCTTTATCATCTGTTTCAAGGTGAACTAACAAATGATCATCTTTACGGGGCCACCTCTCTTTGGCAAAGGGCAAATCATCAACTGATAAAACGACATCCTTATCCGGTAAGCCAATATCAACAAAAACGCCCAAATCGAATTTTACATCGGTTACTTTACCCCAACCGTACTGGTCTTGTTGCGCAAAAGGTAGAAATTGTGTCATCTCCCGGTTATGCTGCTTGTCGTCATATAAAAAGCCCTTTATTTCATCGCCAAGCTTAGGTTGCTGTTCCTGAGTAATCTCCTTGCGCTTTAATTCGTAAGTCAGTCCCTCAATTTGAACATAATAAGCTTCATCATTTTGGTCAATAATTTTTCCTTTTGCAATCGTGCCGAGCATAAACTTCTCCCCTAATTTTACATATTTCATCTTTACCAAGTATACCATTTTACCGAAAGAATTTGACAATCGCTAATCTTATTTAATTGGCGAGCAGTAGCCCCCTGTAAAATGAGTATTAGATTCTTGAAAAAACAAAAAAGCTAGCATCCCTGCTAACTTTTTCATTAATATTGGTTCACAAAATTAAAGGTTTGAAACTTCGCCTTGGTAAATTGCACCACGACGTGCATCAACTGTAATAGTTGTGTCACCAGCAATCTTCTCAGTTGCATCGGTTACACCAACAACAACTGGAATACCAAGTGAAAGTCCAACAACAGCAGCATGTGAAGTTAAACCAGAAGCTTCTACAACCAAGCCAGAAGCCTTCTTAATAGCAGGCATGTAGTCAGGGTCTGTAGTCTTAGCAACTAAGATGTCGCCTTCCTTAGTCTTGCTAATAGCTTCTTCAGCACTGTTAACAACAACAGTCTTGCCAACAACTGAACCATTACCAACGCCTAAGCCTTGAGCTAACTTGCTACCAATTATTTGTAATTTCATCAAGTTAGTTGTACCAGAATCACCAACAGGAACACCGGCAACGATAATTACTAAATCACCATCTTTAACATAACCTTGTTCCTTAGCAACCTTAGCAGCTACTTCAAACATGTCGTCAGTTGATTCAGGCTTTTCAGTGAGCATTGGTTGAACGCCCCAGCAAATGCCGAGTGAGTGTTGGATCTTTTCGTCAAAGGTCAAAGCCAAGATGTTGGCATTTGGACGGTACTTAGAAATCATTCTTGCAGTGTAACCAGAATTAGTTGCAGTAATAATAGTCTTGACACCTAATTCTTGAGCAGTCCGAACAACAGATTCACCGATTGCTTCGGTTACGTTTGAACCCTTGTATTCTTCAAATCTTTGTAAAGCTAAAGTATTGCGCTTAAGAAGTTCTTGCTCAGTTCTTTCGTCAATTTCAGCCATTGCACTAACAGCCTTAACTGGGTACAAACCATTTGCTGATTCACCTGAAAGCATTGTTGCATCGGTTCCATCAAGAACAGCATTAGCAACGTCAGAAACTTCAGCACGAGTTGGACGTGGGTTTTCTTGCATTGAATCAAGCATTTGTGTAGCAGTAATAACTGGCTTGCCAAGGGCATTAGCTCTCTTGATTAAATCTTTTTGAACAAATGGTACATCGATGAATGGAATTTCAACACCCATGTCTCCACGAGCAACCATCAAACCATCTGAAACTTGTAAAATTTCATCGGCATTGTCAATACCTTCTTGTGATTCAATCTTAGGATAAATCTTAACGTAATCACAACCAGCTTCTTCACAAAGCTTACGGATATCAAGAATATCTTGGGCTTTACGAGCAAATGAAGCGAAAATAAAGTTAATTCCGTGCTCTAAACCAAATTTAATGTCATCAGTATCTTTTTCAGTGATTCCTGGAAGGCGAATTTCAACGCCAGGTGCATTAACACCCTTCTTAGAACCGATTACACCGGTATTTTGTGCTTCACAGACTAATTCTCTGTTAGCATCATCTTTTTCTTTAATTAATAAATCAACTAAACCATCATCAATTAAAACATGACCACCAACATGAGTATCATCATAAAGTCCGTCGTAAGTAACATGAATCATGTCCTTGTTACCTGGCTTAGTTGCATCCATTGAAACGCGGATCTTATCACCAGTGTTGAGAGTGAACTTGCCACCTTCTTGATCAGTGGTTCTAATTTCAGCACCTTTAGTATCTAAAGCAATACCAAGAACTAAACCAGTTTCTTTTTCAACTTGGCGAACCATCTTCATCCGTGAAAGGTGTTCAGCATGGTCACCGTGTGAAAAGTTGAAACGAAATACATTTACTCCAGATTTTGCTAGAGCAGTAATAGTTTCAATATCATTCGATGCTGGTCCTAAGGTACTAACAATTTTAGTTTTCTTCATTATGTAAAAATCTCCCCAAAATCGACTAAATTATTTAGTCATTTCATCATTTATATCTAATAACGTCTCATCACTGCGGTGGGTATCATCAAACAAATCGAGAATATCATGTGTTTCTAATTGGCCATTCTCCATGCCGACAGCTAAACCGCCTTTACCATCGAGAAGTAACTTAACAGCATAATTACCCATTTTTGTCGCATTGATTCTATCCAAAACAGTTGGTGAACCTCCACGTTGCATGTGACCTAAGATATTAGCTCTGGCGTCAAAATCGACGTATTTTAGAAGTTCAGTTCTAAATTCATCGGCATCCATTACGCCTTCAGCCAATACGATAATACCATGATCCTTGCCTTCTGCAAAGCCACGTGTTAGTGTCTGAGCAATTTCCTTAATATCATAAGGACGTTCAGGAACAACAATCGCGTCTGCACCACTGGCTAGACCTACGCGCATTGCAATATCACCACAGCCACGTCCCATTACGTTAACAATGAAAACGCGGTGATGGCTGCTAGCAGTATCACGAATCTTATCGATTGCTTCTAAAGCTGTATTGCAGGCTGTATCAAGGCCAATGGTGTAATCAGTGCAAGGAATATCGTTATCAATGGTTCCTGGCAGACCAATCGAGTTAATGCCAAGACGGGTTAATGCCAAAGCACCGTGATAAGAACCGTCACCACCAATAACGATAACAGTATCAATGTCATGTTTCTTTAACTGTTCGACGCCCTTTTTTTGCACTTCTTCTTGTGCAAATTCTGGGAAACGTGCACTGTAAAGAAAAGTGCCGCCTAAACTTATCATGTGGTCAACTTTTTCAGCAGTTAGCGTAACAAAGTCACCCGCAACTAACCCGGCAAAGCCATAACGAATACCAACGACACCAAGCCCGTTATGAATAGCAGTCTTGGTAACAGCTCTAACGGCTGCATTCATACCAGGAGCATCGCCGCCGCTCGTTAAAATACCAATTCGTTTCATGAATTCACCTCATTAAGATTTATTGTGTAATTTCTCACATCCACTAAATTTTAACATTCTTTGCCAAAAAAATCTCACAAAAAATAAGATATTTTCTTGATTTACCAGTCTTTTTGCTTGTTAGCGCTATCAGTCAGAAATTGCTCAAGTATGCGCAAAAAATGCTTATTTGTAATTAACCACTCGTAAATTAGTCAAAACATACTGCTTTTTACTTGAATCAAAACGGTCATTTTGAACTCTTATTCCCAATAAATAAATGTTACCTTCTTTTAAAATAGATTGAATTTTTTCATACATATTAGGAAAAATTACAATATCTTGGCGACTAGTCGAATCAACAAAATTACCAAAAGCCATCGTGGTATTTTTTTTGGTTTTGATCAGTTTTAGGGACATCAGTTTTCCCACGGCAACTCCCGAATCATTAATTTCATATTGCTCTAGTGGCCTAGCCTTAAATTTTTCAGCATACTTTTGAACAGCAACAAGAGGCGAAGTCATCGTGGAAAAGCCTAAAGCTTCTTGCTCCATATCTGCTTTTTCCGCGCTAGTTGGTTCAGGAGCCTGCTTAATTGGTACCCCACCGAGACTTTCAGATAGTGCCTGATTATTACCAGTTAACTGAATATTTTCAATAATTTCTGGACTATTTTCCAATAATTCATTTCGGTTGGCATTCAGGTTATCAAAGCAACCAGCCTTGATCATAGGTTGAATCATTTTAATCTTCAAGTAATTTGAATTAATCCGCCGTAAAAAATCATCAAACGAATCAAAGAGCTTATTGTTACGCTGCTTAATAATTTGAGTCAGAAAGTCATTTCTCAGACCTTTAACTGCCCGCAAACCAACTAAAATTTGGCCATTAACAATTTGATAGCTTAGTGCGCTTTTATTAATATCCGGTGGTAAGATTTTAACCCCAGCGCCTTGCGCCCGCATGATGTAATCACTAACTTTGAAATGATTGCCACTATTAGAATTTAACATGGCACCGTAGAATTCTGCGGGGAAATGCACCTTAAGGTAGGCAAGCCAAAAGGCTATTTTGGTATACGCAACTGCATGTGATCGGTTAAAGCCATAATTGGCAAATTGCTCAATGTAGCTATAAACCTTTTGTCCTACCTCACGTGAACGACCATTTTTGACCGTGCCATTAATAAATTCGGCCCGCTTTTGCTCAATCACTTTCTGATTCTTTTTTGACATTGCCCGCCGCAAGATATCAGCTTCTCCTAACGAAAAGCCAGCTAAAATCTGGGCCGTCTGCATAACTTGCTCTTGATAAACCAAGATACCATACGTGGGCGCCAGAATCTGCTTCAAACTAGGATCGGGGTAAGTAACTTTTTCCTTTCCCCTTTTTCTGGCAATAAAAGAATGGATATTTTGCATCGGACCTGGACGATAAAGGGCGTTGACGGCTACTAAATCTTCAAAGTTATCGGGGTGCAATTCGCGCAAAACTCCTCTAATCCCGCCTGATTCAAATTGGAAAACAAGGTCAGTCTTTCCTTCTTGAAACATTTTCATCGTCGCTGGATCATCTAACGGAATCTGATTGACATCAATTCTTTTTCCTTGACTATGAATCATGTCAACGGTATCGCCTAAAATGGTTAGATTTCGTAATCCCAAAAAGTCGATTTTTAAAAGTCCAAGCGCTTCAACATATTTTTTGGTTTGCTGGGTAATCGGGATGCCAAGCTGCCCTGCCTGCAAACCAGAAATAGCTGCGATTGAATTATCACTGAGGACTAAGCCAGCAGCATGAATTGAATAATGCCGCGGTAAGCCCTCAAGCTTCTTAGCTGTTTCAAACAATAATTTGTTTTTAGTATTAGCTCCAACCAGTAACCGCATCTTAGACGAATTCTCGTAAGCTTCTGGTAGTGAAATTTTAGTCTTAGAATAAGGCACACTCTGCGACCATTTTGCCATTTCCGGTTCTTTTAAGCCAAAAGCGCGCCCCGTATCACGCAATACTTGCTTTGCGGCCAATGTTCCAAAAGTCAAGATTTGCGCTGCATGATCCATTCCGTATTTTTCAAACATGTATTTAATTACGTCATCTCTGCGATTATCAGGAATATCTAAATCAATATCCGGCATTTCATGCCGAGCAGGATTTAAAAAACGTTCAAAGAGCAGCTGATATTCGATCGGGTCAACTTCCGTAATTCGCAAAGAATATGAAACTAACGAACCACAAGCAGAACCTCGTCCTGGCCCCGTGACAATTCCGGCTCGATGGCAATAATTGATTACATCCCACACAATTAAAAAGTAATCATTAAATCCCATCTGATCGATTACTTGGAGTTCGTAATCAAGCTGCTTTTGGTATTTTTCCGGTGCTTGCCCACCATTAAAGCGCTCCTGTAATCCTTTTTGTGCTAAGTAGTAAAGATATTCTTTCGACGTTTTAAACTTAGTTTGCTTGTATTTGGGTAAGACAGGGGTTTGAAAAATAACTTTAGCATTACATTCTTGTGCAAGCTTGTGCGTATTCTTTAAGGCATCATCCAAATCCAATTCATGATATCTGTTGCTAAGTTCTTGGGCAGAAGGCAAATAGTGTGACCCCTTTTGTTTTGCTAGTTCATCAATGTCTTGTAGCACCTCGCCTTTTTTTACTGCTCGCAATGTCTTAGCAAGAAATTGATCGTGAGGTTGCAAATATTGCGTATCTTCAACACTAACAAGTGGTATCTTAAATTGTTTAGACAATGCTCTAACATAATTGATATAAGTCTGCTGCTTTTCTGAGCCATAAACCCCTAAATAAACTGAGTCGCTATCGTCTACTAATGCCAATAATTGACGTAATAAATCATTGCCGAGTTGTTCATCTTGCTTTTGCAACTGTAAAAGCTCGCTATGCGTGTTAGCTGGAACAATAAGGACAATATCATGCAAATCTTTTTGGACTTCTTTTAAAGTTAAAACTGCCTTTTTTGTCCCATTTTCAGTTAACAGATTAATTCTGCTCGAAATTCGTAAAATATTGCGGTAGCCTTCATCCGTCTTAGCTAGAGCAATCAAATCATAGTGGTGTGCGCTATCAATCAATCCGTTTAGCCTAAGCTGCATGCCTAACAGTGGCTTAATACCAAGCTCTTGCGCAATTTCATAAAAGTTAACCAGACCATAAGTAACGTTAATATCGGTTAACGCAACTGCTTCATAGTCAGCCTTTTTGGCCGCACTCAATAAGTCCCTAATTTTAATTGGGCTTTCTAACAATGTAAATGAACTAATATTTTGCAGTGCCGCAACTTTCATCTGGACTCCTCCTTTATTTTAAATTTAGTATACCAAAAACCTCTCTTTTAGTTTGAAAACCTGCACAAACTTTGCTAAAATTCTTCTATGAAAGAGGGAACTGCTATGAGTCGTTATATCGTAACAATTTGCTGGAGCATTGTTTATATGTTAATCGTCGGTTTTATTGCCGCACCTTTAACACAAAATGTTTTTAACTTAGGCGAAGCTGCGATTGTTGGTTTAATTTTTGGAGTGTTATTCGCTGCCATTATTCCAACTATTACCGCCCACTCAAGTAAAGATAAGAGCAAGTATTCTAAGCTTAAATAAAATAGATAAATAGTAAAAGCCATTAACGCAAATGCGTTAATGGCTTTTCTTATTGCAATAAAAAGTTTGGTTTGCAATCGACTTGAGGTTTAGCTTTAGTCAAAAATTCTTGAAACATTTGAACATAATCTTTAGCAAGAATTGATGTGATTTTTTCGGGAGCATAACCCGGATAAAATCCTCCGCCCATTGCGCGGTAATTATTAACAGCTAAATAATACGTTTTTCTATCTTCAATTGGTTGACCATTTAATTCAAGCTTAGTCAATCGGTGGCCCGGTTTTTTCTTAATGTCTGCCCGATAATTAATGGGATAAAAGATATCAAAATTAAATAATTGATCACGCTTAGCAGGTAGAAAAGTCACTTGTCCCTTAGCGTCTTTTGTTAAAAAAGATAAGCTATATTCAATAATCTCACGTAGTTCTTGGCCAGTAAGCTTAACTTTGCATAACTGGTTTGCGTACGGGTAATTTAATAAAATATCACGCATGGTGACACTTTTGCCAAAGCCCTTAGCTGTATCACTCATAACAGCAGTCGCAGAAACATCAGCGTGAGTAAAATATAGTTGCATTTGCTGCAGAAGGTTGACAAATGGTGCTCCTTTGATGCGAGCTTGCTCGGCATTATTAATCGGTGCCGGTTGAGAAAGCTCAGCAACAGGTTGATCTAGCCAAATTTGCGTTTCTTTATTCAAGGTCGCCGCTAGTTTGATTATTTCTGGATCAGGAGCAAAGTCTTTAGCATCAATCAACGAAGCCGTTTTTGTCTTAATTTTTCTTGTTTGCTCATCAATTTCAAGAACAACTTTTCCCACTGCTTCTCCGCGATAACCCGGTTGTACAATCGCGGTATCATGAGCTACTAGGCTCATTCGGCGATGCTGGTGCCCAGTTAACATGATATCGATTTCTGGAATTTGCGTTAATATTTGGTAACCTTCATTCTCCCCTGTTGCTGGTTCAGTTATCTGACCTGATTTTGGATCCTTTTCAAAACCGCCATGATATAAAACTGCTAAGACATCAACTTGAGGCCGCAATAATTGCGCATAATAACTTGCCTGCTCATAGGCAGAAGCAAACCGTAAGCCAGCGACATGCGCTGCCGGTTCCCAGCTAGGGACCTTTTGCGTTGTCAAACCAATTAGTCCGATTTTTAGCCCATTTTTTTCAATAATCAAATAATCATTGCCAAAAGCCGGTTGGTTAGTCTTCTGATTCAAGATGTTACTATTCACGATCGGACTGGAATTATGACTAAGAAAATATTTGAGAAAATCAAGCCCATAGTTAAAATCGTGATTCCCTAGACAACGGGCATCATAGCCAATTGCTTGGTCAAAAGCTACGTACTTAGACAAAGCACGGTAATTCTTAACCGAATGAACATAAGAAGCAAGTGGTGATCCTTGTAAGTAATCACCCGCATCCGTTAGAATGACATTTTCTTTCCCATAACGAGCTTGCTCGGCTTTAAGGATTGCACTCACCCGAGCTAACCCAATTGGTGCATCAGTGTCATGCCGGTTTTGATAATCAGTTGGCAAAATATAACCATGAATATCGCTTGAACTCAAAAATACTAGTTTCATTATTTACCTTTCCCGTGGCAATTAAATAATTTTAGGTAAAAAAAAGACACCACATAATAGGTGCCCTTTTTAATTAGTTGTTGTCGCTTGCGTTAGTTTCACTAACAACTTGACGACCCTTGTAATAACCTTTAGGTGAAACGCGGTGGCTTAAACGATATTCACCAGTAGTTGCATCATAGTGCATTGCTGGAACAGCTAACTTGATATGGCCACGACGTGAACGTTTCTTTTGCTTAGAAGTATGTCTCTTAGGAACTGCCATTTATTTGATCTCCTTTATTGTAGAATTACGTTTTTAGGTCACTAATAAAAGAGTGCCTAAAACACTTCACGTTTGTTAATGATACTATTGTATCTTAAATAAATCAAGATATATTAGTTATTCTTATCTTGATTATGTCCGTTTGAACCACAAAACCAACCAATGAGGACACCAATAATAATCATGATAACCAAAATAATTATCAATGGCACTTTCACATTAAATAAGCCAAAATTGATGGCCACATTGTTGGTATTGAGAACAACAAAGATCACTGCCAAAAGGCAAAGGATTAAAATCAATACCATTTTAATTTGTCGAGTTTTATCTTTCATTGTTCTGCACTACTTTCTTGATGCAAACTTAAGCGATAATTCATCTCCAATTGCTGGAAACAGATTATAAAGTTTAGCTAAAAATGCAAGACTTAGCGGCAAATTCAATTCGCGTTTATTGCTGCCAAAGAAATGGACAACTTGCCAGGCCACATCATCGGGATCAAGCATATAGCGTTCAACATTTTTAACGTAATTACCACTTTTATCAGCAATATTAAAGAAATTAGTATAAACCGGTCCCGGGTTAACCGTCATTACTTTAACGCCAAAAGGCTTTAATTCAAGCCGTAAAACATTAGAAAACTGAATAACGGCAGCTTTTGATGCACTATAAGCAGCAGATTTAACGGTTGGCATCTTACCAGCCATTGAGCCAAAGTTGATTATTTGACCAGTTTTTTGATCCATCATTAGCCTGCCAATTAGTCTAGTGAAGTACATTAAACCTAATACATTAACCTGGAACATCGCAGTTACTTCACGCCGATCCATTTCGACGAAATTCTCGAACTTGCCAAAACCAGCGCAATTTACCAAGTAATCAACATGTTTTGTTACCTTAACGATATTATTAAAAGCAGCATCGATTTGCTCACTTTCCCCCATATCAGTAGCAAAAATATAGGTAGGAGCACCTGATAATTCATGTGCCTCAGCGGCTACTTTCTCCAGTTTATTTTTATTTCTGGCAATTAAGATAACAGTAGCGCCACGACCGGCACTTTCTAAAGCAATTGAATGTCCAATTCCACTAGAAGCACCGGTAACAACAACAACTTTATTTCTTAATGAATCACTCATTTCTTCTCACCTTTCATCGGAATTATAACTCGATCAAAATCATTTGCTAGCTTGGTATTAGGAAATATTTTTACAGCCTGATTCTCTAGTTTTTTGGCTTTAGCACCTAGATATCTAGCAGAGATATGGTCCAAATACAACCGCTTTACTCCATTATCGCGCGCAATCTTTGCAGCTTCAACTGCTGTTGAATGATAATAAGAACGTGCTAAATCAGCTTCATGGCCAGCAAAAGTCGATTCATGGACCAGTACATCAGCATTTTTGGCGAGTTGGGCAATCACAGGAGTTGAACGCGTATCATAGATTATAGTAACTATTCTACCAGCTTTATTTGGACCTAAAAAGTCATTTCCATCTAATATTGTCCCATCATCCAAGGTAATAGTCTCGCCATTCTTTAGTTTACCAAGTAATGGCCCATTAGGTATATTATATTGCGTTAATTTGTCCATTAAAAGTTCGCCTTGATGTGCATCCTCGACAACCCGGTAACCAAAACTGGGGACGCGATGGGCTAGTTTTTCGGCATAAACCTTAAACCCTTGTCCTTGAAAAATTAAACCGCCCTCCTCTAAGGCAACAAACTTTATGGGGTATGAAACCTTTGTCCGCGAAATTTTTAAAGCGGTTCTTACAAATTGCTCTAAACCAGGAGGACCATAGATTGTTATCGGGCCGACATCACCCTGAAATGATCTAGTTGCGAGTAACCCTGGCAAGCCAAAAATATGATCACCATGATTATGGGAGATGAAAATTTTAGTGACCTTCCGTAAACGAATATTAGTCCGTAAAATTTGGTGTTGTGTTGCCTCACCAACATCAAATAACCAAATTTCATTAATTTCATCTAACATTTTAAGCGCAATGCTTGAGACGTTACGCTGTTTTGATGGTTGGCCTGCCCCTGTACCTAAAAATTGTAATTCCATATAATTCCTATTCTAAAATTTAGCGTGCTCAACAATTGTTTTGACAATGAAAGCACTGTAATACTTCGATCCTACTGGTGTTGGGTGGGTTTGATCTTCATAAAACCAGTTAGAATGCGCTTGCGAATGATTATACCAGTTAATAACTGTTAAATTGTGGTAGCGCTTAGCTGCAGTTTGCAAAGTTTTATTTACCTGATTTTGCCAAGGCTTATTTGGAACATGAGTATTCACCCAAAATACTTGTCTTTTTGGACCAATTTCAGTCATCAAATGATCTAAATCTGACATTGGAAATGGGCCATTTGTCCCTAAAGCAATTAAGACATTATTAGCTAAAACTTTTTGCAATTTATATTGGTTAATTAGCCCAAACGCCACCGATAATTGCCTGGAAACGGCCGCATCAATGACGGCTTTAGGCATTAATTTAGCTAAATCATTACTTGAGCCTGCCATCACTGAATCACCAATTGCAGTCAAAGGCACCTGATGAGCCAATTGTAAATCCACCTGACTAATGCCGAACTTTTTGAATGATTTATTTACCGGGTGTTTCTTAGCTGAACGTTTAGCCTGTGCAATCAGCTTAGTAGCCCTCGGTCCCTTAGTATTTGATTTCTTCAGCTTAGCAATTAAGGTCCTATTTTCCCTGCTTTGCCGTTGTTGATTAGCACTAATTCGCTGTGCTAACTGTGATTTATTATAATCTTCGGCTCTTGCTGTTGGCGAAACAAGAATTGCGACGCTACCAATTACAAAAATTAAGCAGGCAATAACGGCTTTAATTCGAGGGGCATTACTTTCTCTTGTTTTATCAAAAAGACTATCTAAGTAATTCTTAATTTTTGCCCACGTCACCTTACCCAATGGCTTTTCAATCACACGGTAGGACATTTCACTCAAAATCAAAATTAAGCAAATTTCAATTAGATGGTAAAGCAAAACATGATCTGCCATATTAGTTACTTTATCTTCAAAAAAGATCATTACGGGAAATTGGTAAAGATAAATACCATAACTCCTAGAACCAATCCAGTTAAAGAGTGGGTTAGTTAGCCAGTTATTCCAATGGCTACAAGGATATGCGATAATTCCAACCAATAAAACCGTAAAAATAGTAAATAAGAGCATCCCACCATAATAAGGAAAAGCATTTTCTGGATTCATTAACGGACTAAAAAATAAAAAGATCATAGCAAGAAGCGAGATTATTCCACTAATGTCGAGCAAATTAGCATCAATTCGCTCGATTTTAGCCTTTAATTTATCCATTGGCCAGATTACAGCTAAACTGGCACCAAGTCCCAGTGAAAAGAATCTTGTATCAGTGCCATAATAGATGCGGTTTAAATCGACACCGGTTTTATACATGATTGCCATTTCTAGTGCCGATAACATTGAGACGCTAAATAGAATCCAAAAAGTGTTTTCCCGTTTTTTACTAAATTTAACCAGCAAAAAGATCACTAATGGCCACAAAAAATAGAATTGTCCGTTAATCGACATTGTCCATAAATGTACGAAAGGCGATTCATTGGCGGCAAAACGCTCAAAATAACTTTGGCCATTTAAAATCTGCCAAAAATTATAAACGTTTAACAGATTCGTTATCACAATCTGACTCAGCTTAGCCAATAAATTTCGCTGAAAGACAAAAATATAAGCGGCACAAAGCCATAATAGCGCAATTAAAGGCGGATAAAGCTTTTTCAGCCTTTTTAAATAAAAATTCTTGTTATCAAAAAAGCCGTGATCATCATATGCCTTAAGCATTTGGCAGGTAACTAAGTATCCTGATAATACAAAAAAAATCGGTACCCCAAGATAACCACCAACAAAAGTATTAGGATCAAGATGATATAAAATCACCCCAATAACTGCTAACGCCCTAAGTCCAGAATATCCTGTAATAAACCGATTTTTTGCCATATTTCTACTTTTCTTTTTAATTATTATTGGACAAATTCAAAATTGAACGTGCCAATTATTACATCGTCGCCGTCAACGGCTCCTTTTTCACGCAATGCTTCATCTACACCCAGGTTCTTCAATTTGCGTGCTAAACGTAAGACACCATCTTGGTAATCAAGGTTCGTTCGTTCAACTAGTCGTTCTAAACTCTCACCTTTAATTTCAAAAACATGATCTTCAAGTTTAGTAATCGTAAATTCGTTTTTCTTAGGCGCCTGGTATTTGTATTCCTTTACGCCAGCTGCCGGCTTGACTTCCTTTTCAGCCTGCTTGCTTTCTACTTCCGCCACTACCGTTGCAGTATCTTGCATTAATTGGTTAACGCCCTGATGAGTTACGCTTGAAATTGCATAAACAGGCTGGTCAATTCCAGCTTGGCTAAGTTCTTTTTTAAACTCCGCCAATTTTTCAGCCGAATTAGGCAAATCCAGTTGAGTTGCAACAATTAACTCACGCTTTTCCTTTAAGCTTGGGTCGTAAAGTAATAATTCTTTACGGATCTTTTGGTAATCCTCTAAAGGATCTCGGCCATTTTCAGGATCCATTGAAACCAAGTGTAAAATTACTTTGGTTCTTTCAATGTGACGTAAGAATTGAATTCCAAGGCCAACTCCCTGACTAGCACCCTCAATTAATCCTGGCAAATCAGCCATTGAAAAATCACGGCCATCTGGCAAAATCACCATACCCAAATTAGGAGTTAAAGTAGTGAACGAGTAAGCCGCAATCTTAGGCTTTGCCTTAGTAACTACTGAAAGCAGCGTTGACTTCCCAACTGAAGGAAAACCGACAAGACCAACATCGGCTAAAACCTTTAGTTCTAACCGCAAAACTCGGTCTTCACCCGGTTCACCATTTTCAGCAATTTCTGGTGCAGTATTTACACTCGTAGCAAAATGAATATTGCCACGACCACCACGGCCACCGCGGGCAACAACAAGCTCTTGCTTATTTTTAGTCAAATCGCCAATTTCTTCATTGGTATTAAAATCATATACGGTAGTTCCGACAGGAACACGAAGATATAAATCTTTGGCACCGCGACCATATTGTGACTTAATACGGCCATTTTCACCGCTCTCAGCTTTAAACTTACGCCGATAGCGAAAATCCATTAGGGTTCTTAAGCCACTATCAGCTACAAAAATGATACTACCGCCACGGCCACCGTCTCCACCAGCGGGTCCGCCATTTGGAACGTACTTTTCATGGCGGAAAGCAACCATGCCATCCCCGCCTTTACCGGCTTGGACTTCAATCTTAGTTTGATCGACAAATGTAGGCATGTAAATTCTCCTTCCGTCTGCTCTAACTTTAAATACTATACCACAAAAGGCTTATTTTTCGTGGGAAAATTACCGGTTATAATGTCAATTTAACCGTCTGTGCTTGGGGCAGAGTTAAACCAGCATCACATAATTGTTCAACCGATGCCTCTTTAATTTTTTTCAATGAACCGAAAGTGCGCAATAATTTATTACGACTCTTAGGTCCAATGCCCTTAATTGAATCAAGTTTACTTGATAGTGCGTTTTTAGCATGTGTGCGGCGATGAAATGTAATCGCAAAGCGGTGAACTTCATCCTGAATCCGGGTCATCAAATAAAATCCCTGTGACTTTGGATCCATCGGAATTAATTTCATCGGTACCCCATTAATGGGATCCCCATAAAGCAAGTGGTTGGTGCGGTGCTTGTCATCCTTCACCATCCCCGCAACGGGAATATTAAGATTAAGTTCGTTACGTAAAATATCTTCACACGCATCAACTTGAATTTGCCCACCATCCATTAGGATCAAATCAGGCATTGGTTTATGCTCACGTAAAAGCCGACTATAGCGTCTTCGCACAACTTCACGCGTATTGCGAACTTCGTCGCCCCCATTTTGGTGTTCAACTTCACCCTTTAACTTATACTTACGGTATGAATTCTTATCGGGCTCGCCGTCTTTGAATACAACTAACGCTGAAACTGGATCGGTTCCTTGAATATGTGAGTGGTCAAAACTTTCAATCACATGTCCATATGGCAACCCTAGAGCAGCAAAAATCTCTTTTTGTGCTCCCTTAGTTTTACGATTGCCTAATTCTAACAAACGGAACTTGTCGTCTAATTTCAACTTGGCATTTTCTTTTGCCATTGATAATAAAGACCGCTTTTGTCCCCTTTTGGGTGTCCTAACAGGAACTTTAAGCACTTCGCTGAGTGCCTCATTATCAATTCCAGCAGGAACTAAAACCTCTTTGGGAAGAACACGATTCTTTTGGCCATAGAATTGAACAATAAATGAAGTAAAAGTGTCTTCCGGATCCCCAGTGTCCGTCAAAGGATACATTCTAGTTTCTCTTCGAAGCAGCTTTGCTTGCCGGAGGAAAAAGATCTGAATTGAAATCCAAGATTTATCGACATAAAAATTAAAGATATCACGCTGTGTATTATCATTGGAGATGATTTTTTGTTTTTCAACTGTTTCTTCGATGTATTTTAATTGATCACGAATTTCCGCAGCACGCTCAAATTCAAGGTTCTGTGATGCTGCAACCATTCTTTGATTCAATTCTTGTTTAACACGCCCGATATCACCATTTAAAAAGCTCTTAATTTTTTTAATTTGGGCGCTATAAACTGACTTAGGGACGGTCTTAAAACATGCACCTAAGCATTGACCCATATGATAATAAAGGCACGGTCTTTTCTGCCGCCCATTGCAGCGTCTTAAAGGATAAACTTTCTGAATAAACTTCAATGTTGCTTGCGCCGCGTATACATTAGGGTATGGTCCAAAATAATAACCGCCATCTTTTCTGACAATACTTGTCAGCTTAGTTTGTGGATCACGTTCATTGGTAATTTCAATGTAAGGATAGCCTGTTCCCTGTTTTAATTGCACATTATAATATGGTTGGTATTTTTTAATTAAAGTAACTTCAAGCAGAAATGATTCCTTGTCAGTTGAAACCGTGATTATTTCATAGTCACGAATTTCTCTAACCAGCTCAGCTCGTCTACCTACTTGCTTACTTTTAAAATAAGACCGTACCCGGTTTTTCAGATTTTTTGACTTGCCAACATAGATGACCTTACCATTAATATCTTTCATTAAATAACAGCCGGGTTTTGCTGGGAGAAGTTTCAATTTATTTTCAATTAATTCTGATGCCAAAAAATCACCCCTTCCCAAAATTTGCTCTATCAATTTTACCACAAAATGCGAACTAATGATTTTTTAATGACCACAGTCTAAGACTGGGTAATAAAATGACGGTTAAATCGAACTACATTATTACTGGCTTGTTAACCGCTTATTTATTATAATGATGATAATTAATGAAAGGAACGAAAATATGGGCTTAACATTTAAAAAACAAGATGAATTAGAAAAGTTATTCGATAAATTTGCAACTGTTCCTAAGGATAAAAAGAAAAAGCTTAGTAAGAAAGACGGCAAAGAAAAGAGTAAATAAAAATGACTCTCTAAGAAGGAGAGTCATTTTTATTTTATAAATTTTGCTCGATCCAATCCCATACTTCTTTTACATGGGTCTTTTTAACTGCACTATAAGTAAGTACACTAACATTGTCATAAGCTAAATCTAGCTTCTTGTTCAAATTAGCTATTACCTTGTTTTCTTGGCTCTTTTTAACTTTATCAATTTTGGTACAAATAACTAAAATTGGTAAATTCAAGTATAAAGCATAATTATACATTGCAACATCATCTTTTGTTGGTTCATGACGTGAATCAGTTAAAAGAATTAACCCTTGAAGGTTTTCCCTTGTTTCCAAGTAGTCCTGAATCATCTCACCAAACTTTTGTCGTTGCACCTGCGAAACTTTCGCATAGCCATACCCCGGCACATCTACCAAATAAAAATCCTGATTGACAACGTAAAAGTTTAGCGTCTGGGTTTTACCTGGCTGTGATGATGTTCTTGCCAAATTTTTGCGACCTAATAGTGAATTAATCAAGCTAGACTTACCCACATTTGACCTTCCTGCTAAGGCAATCTCAGGCAAATTATCTTTAGGGTATTGTTCTTCTTTTACTGCACTAATTGCATAATCGCTACTTTTAATGATCATTTGCTGCCTTAACTTCTTGGGTGTCCTCGCTAGCTCTCCGAGTTACTCGTGGTTCTGCGTTTTTAGTAATTACATCCTTAGTCACTTCGACTTTTTCAATATCTGGATCACTAGGTGTCTGATACATAATGCTCATCATTGCATTTTCAATTATTGTTCTCAGTCCACGCGCACCCATATTTCTTTCGATTGCTAAATCGGCAATAGCACTCAGTGCGCTGTCAGAAAAGTCGAGTTCAACTTGGTCAAGCGACAATAACTTCTTGTATTGTTTTACCAACGCATTCTTAGGCTCAGTCAATATTCTAACTAAGTCTTTTTGATTTAATTTATCTAAGGTTGTAATAATCGGAATTCGGCCAACAAATTCTGGAATCATTCCAAATTTAACTAAATCACCAGTAGTTAAATGCTTCGTCCAAGAATCATCTTTAGTTTTGTTCAAATTGTTTTCGGCACTAAAACCAATAATCTTTTTACCCATGCGGTCTTTAACAATCTGTTCAATGCCATCAAAAGCTCCACCAACGATAAATAAAATATTGGTGGTATCAATTTGAATTAATTCTTGTTGTGGGTGCTTACGTCCACCTTGTGGTGGAACTGAAGCAACAGTGCCTTCTAAAATCTTTAGAAGTGATTGCTGAACACCTTCACCAGAAACATCGCGTGTAATCGAGACATTTTCTGATTTTTTCGAAATTTTATCAATTTCATCGATATAAACGATTCCTCGTTCAGCACGTTCAATATCATAATCTGCATTTTGCAACAATTTCAGCAAGATGTTTTCGACATCTTCACCGACATAACCAGCTTCGGTCAAGGTGGTAGCGTCAGCAATGGCAAACGGAACATCTAAAATTCGGGCTAAAGTTTGTGCCAAATAAGTTTTACCTGAGCCAGTTGGCCCAATAAGTGCAATATTTGATTTTTGCAGCTCAGTTGAAGAATCAACATCCA
Organism: Lactobacillus sp. B4007; assembly: GCF_026535895.1. Lineage (NCBI taxonomy): Bacteria > Bacillati > Bacillota > Bacilli > Lactobacillales > Lactobacillaceae > Lactobacillus > Lactobacillus sp. B4007. The sequence continues at coordinate 343,538 of NZ_JAFNPA010000002.1, read as the reverse complement.
TCTGGCTAATTCTTTTGTAATGATTATAAACGGCTACTGATAAAACTTTTTTTGCGCTTTCTTGTCCAATTACATATTGATCAAGTTGCTTTTTTATTTCCATTGGTTTCGGAAGATCTCTAGCTTTTTTTAATGAATCTGATTTTAACTCATCATCAATAATTTTCTTTGACAAGTTGACACACTCATTACAAATATAAACCCCGTTACCAGCAATCATTTTTTTAACTTGATCTTGTGTTTTATCACAAAAAGAACATTTAATTTCTTCCTGATCAGTAAACTGTGATGCCATTATATTCCTCCTCATATCTACAAGAATAAGAGTATCATACATCGAGAGTATTGCTTGAATAATTTGCTTGTAGAAAAATAAAAAAGGCAGTTCAACGACCACCTTTTTACCTAGATTTTAAATCCTATCATTTTTTAGATTTTTTATCATCTTTTTTGCTCTTGGATTTAGCAATTTGTTTTGCACTATCAGCTACAAGATCGATGGCTTTGCGAACGTTGATGTCATGAGAAAGCATATCATCGGTTAATGTGTTGCGAACTGTCTTTTCATCCATATTGTATTCGCCAGCAAGATCTTTGATTTCGTTATCAATTTCTTCTTTAGAAGCCTTGATATTCTCTTTCTTAACAATTGCTTCAAGAACCAAGTTGGTCTTAACTCTTTCAGCTGCATCCTTACTAAATTGAGCACGTAATTGGTCCTCAGTAGTATTAGTAAGCTTGTAGTAAGTCTGTGGGTCAATACCTTGACGTTGCATATTACCCAAGTATTGATTCATTTGAGTATTAACATCTTCTTGAATCATTACATCAGGAATTTCATCAATTTTAGCGTTTTTTACTGCACCTTCAATTGCCGCTTGTTCAATTGCGTCCTTAGCAGCTTCTTTTTTATCAGACTTTAAGTCCTTTTTAATCTTTTCCTTCAAGTCATCGATAGTATCAACTGAGTCATCAACATCTTTAGCAAATTCATTATCAAGTTTAGGCAATTGCTTAGATTTAACTTCATGAATCTTGGTGGAAAAGTGAGCTTCTTTACCGGCTAAATCTTTTGCACCATAATCTTCTGGGAAGGTAACAACAACATCTACTTTATCGCCAGCCTTGTGACCGATCAATTGGTCTTCAAAGCCAGGGATAAAGGTATTTGAGCCAAGTTCAAGAGCATAGTCTTCTGCAGAACCACCATCAAAGGCCTTATTATCAATAGTACCCTTGTAGTCAATAGTTACGGTGTCACCCTTAGCAGCCGCACTCTTCTTAAGAACAAGTTCAGCGTTCTTTTCACGCTCCTTGTCAAGCTCTGCAGTGATATCTTTAGCGTAAACACGAGTGTTTTGCTTAGGTACCTCAATTCCCTTGTAATCGCCTAATTCAACTTCTGGTTCAACAGTAACTGTGGCTTTCATCGTCCAGTCCTTGCCCTTTTCCATTGAATCAGGAATAATTTGAGGTTGGCCAACAGCAGAAATACCAGCTTCTTTGATAGCAGCTGCATATGCGTTTGGCAAAACAAGGTTCAAAGCGTCTTCGTATAAAGCTTCTTCACCATAGTATTGATCAAAAATAACACGGGATACGTGACCCTTTCTAAAGCCAGGAACACGCAAGTTCTTTTTTACTCTTTTGAATGCTTGATCTAATCCAAGCTTCACCTCAGCTTGAGAAATATCAAAAGTAAGTTCACCAGTAGTTTTACCGGTTTTATTCCATTTTACAGACATTAATTAAATACCTCCAATGTCAAGTTAAACTGCATCGCTGCATACTAAATTATCTTACATTAAACGCTCGCAAAAAACAAATTTAGGCAAAAAAAGATGTACTTCTATGAAGAAGTACATCTTTTTAAACTGTTTTTTTCGAACTAGTCGAGGATTTCAGTAACCTGACCAGCACCAACAGTACGACCACCTTCACGGATAGTGAACTTAGTACCCTTTTCAATGGCTGCTGGTTTGATTAACTTAACAGTAAATTCTGTGTTATCACCAGGCATAACCATTTCAGTACCCTCTGGCAATTCGATTTCACCAGTAATATCAGTAGTGTGGAAATAGAATTGTGGACGGTAGTCTGAGAAGAATGGAGTGTGACGTCCGCCTTCTTCCTTCTTCAAGACATAAACTTGACCCTTGAATTCGCGGTGAGTTTGAATTGAGCCAGGTGCGGCCAAAACTTGTCCACGAACAACTTGATCACGGTCGATACCACGAAGTAATACACCAACGTTATCGCCGGCTTCACCAGAATCCAAAGTCTTGTGGAACATTTCCAAACCAGTAACAACTGACTTAAGAACTTTGTCAACTAAACCAACGATTTCAACTTCGTCGCCGACTTTAACAGTACCACGGTCGATACGACCTGAAGCAACAGTACCACGACCAGTAATAGTGAAGACATCTTCAACTGGCATTAAGAATGGCTTATCAGTTTGACGTTCTGGAGTTGGAATGTATTCATCAACTGTGTCCATTAACTTCATGATAACTTCTTGTTGTTCCTTGTCGCCTTGTAAAGCCTTCAATGCTGAACCACGGATTACAGGAATATCATCACCTGGGTAATCGTATTCAGTCAACAAGTCACGAACTTCCATTTCAACTAAGTCGATCAATTCTGGATCGTCAACTAAGTCAGTCTTGTTTAAGAAGACAACGATGTAGTTAACACCAACTTGACGAGCAAGTAAAATGTGTTCACGAGTTTGAGGCATAGGACCATCAGTTGCAGCAACAACTAAGATAGCACCATCCATTTGTGCGGCACCAGTAATCATGTTCTTGATGTAGTCAGCGTGACCTGGAGCATCCATGTGAGCGTAGTGACGTTTTTCAGTTTCGTACTCTACGTGAGCGGTATTGATAGTAATACCACGTTCTTTTTCTTCTGGAGCTGCATCGATTTCTGAATAATCTTCAGCCTTTGCCAAGCCCTTTTCTGATAAAACTTTAGTAATAGCCGCTGTTAAAGTGGTCTTACCATGGTCAACGTGACCGATGGTACCAATGTTTACGTGTGGCTTTGTTCTAACGTAATGTTCTTTTTCTGCCATTAAAATGACCCTCCTGTAAATTTGCAAGAAGTCCGTTGAGTAAGTAACGGATAGTTCTCTGTTGAATATTGTACTACTTTCATTGGCAAATGCCTAGTATTTTAATGCATAGAGCCATGCCTAATGAAAACGTCCTTTGATATTATACTAAATACGAAAAAAAAGTAAAGACTTTTTATCTAAATTATTTCGGCAAACTATTATCGATTCGCACGAACAGGTCCTGGTTTGCGCGCCCATCATGATGATCAATATAAGAAGCTAAGTCACTAGCAAAACTGTCGGGCTCTGTAATATATTTCGGTAAAACCGGATATAAGCTGCCTAAAATTAGATTGACCTCGCCTAAAACGGCTGGCAATTGGCTAGGACGATGATAATACCGTGAGCCAATCCCCGAAACAACTTCACGGTATATCGGATCTTTTTCCAATAAATTGATTTTAGCAGGAACAAATTTTTCTTGTTGACCTAGCACTAAAACCGTAAATTCCGTTTTAAGCTGCAGCCGGGCTAAATCTTCGCACAAAACCAAACGAACGGCGAAGTTTAAACTCGGATCAAGCAATAAGCTTTGCGCGAAAGCCGTAAAATGCTCAAGATTCAGCTTAAATAATTGTTCATAATCAAATTTAGTTGGCTGGTTCTTTTGTCTGAATTGCTGCATTACTTGTTGCTGCTCAGTTTCAGAAATGGGCTCTACTTCAATAATCCACTCGCCCTGACTTAATTTTTGGACTTGGAGAGCTTCAATTAGAAAATGATTGGCTCGCAAAATTTTGCTGTACTCATCAAAAATCGCCTGATTTGAAAATAAATCCTTTTCTTCTTTGATGAGCGTGTAAGCAGAATATTCTTGTTTGTCCTTCAAGTATAAGTCACACAGCTGCAGAATTACTTCTTGACTATCGCCAGCTCGTAAAGCTTCTTCACAATTTTGGATAGCTAATGAAAAATTACCTTCAGCTTCATTCTTTTTCGCTAACTTTAGCAAATTTTTTTGGCTTAACGTCGTCATCGTTAATCTTTCTTAACTATTCTTTGACCAGTTTTATTGACATCAACGGGATGATGTTCCTTGGTTTTACCATTCTCGTTTTTATTGCCACGTTTTTGCATAGCTCGATGGCGATTTTGGTTAACCTCCATAACAACTGGTAAAACTACCGGACGACGATTAGTCTTTTTGTATAAAAACTTTTCAAGATCGTTTCTAACATCTTGCTTAATTTCCGTCCAGTCGAACTTTTTGTGTTCAAAATTATTTTTGATAGTGGTCTTAATCAGTTCAATACTGTCATGCATTAGCTTATGATTTGCTTTAATGTAAACAAATCCCCTGCTAGTGACTTGTGGCTGCGCAATAATTTTCTTTTTACGCCGATCAATTGTAACTACGGCAATAAAGATGCCATCGTCAGATAACACTTCACGGTCACGCAAAACAATATTGCCAACATCACCAATTCCCGAGCCATCAATCATGATGTCTTCTCCAGGCACTGGGTTTGTTAGATGGAATTTGTGCTGCTTAAAGTCATAGTCTAAACAATCGCCATTTTTAGTAATCAAAATATTTTCTTTGGCAATTCCAGCTCTGACTGCCAAGTTTTTATGAACTTCCATTAAGCGGTATTCACCTATAACTGGGATCAAGAATTGCGGCTTCAAAATATCAATTAGCATTTGCAAGTCGCGACCAGTTGCATGTCCACTGGTATGCTTAGCTCTCCCAAGCTCAATAACTGTTCCGCCAGCGCGATAAACCAAATCACTAGTTTGAGCTACAACTGTTTCGACAGAATGTGAAGGCGTCGTAGCAATAAAGACTAAGTCGCCTTCATGAATCGTAATCATGCTATGCCGCTTTTTAGCCATCTTCTGTAATGAGTTTAGCGGTTCACCCATTTGACCAGTTTCAAGAATGACAACTTTATCATCCGGCGTAGTCTTTAAATCTTTTACCCGAATTAAGAGATTCTTCGGTACTTTTAGATACCCTAAGTCCATGGCAGTTCTAACTATTTTGGCAACATCACGTCCTGTTAAAAGAACATGTCTACCAGTTTTATGGGCGCCATTTAAAACTTCTTGTATTCTGATTAAATTAGATGCCTTAGCTGCAACAATGACGCGTCCCTTAGCATTACGAAAAACATTAGTGACATAATCGCCAATTTCTTGCTCGGAAACATTAGGAAATGATGCTTCTGCGTTAGAAGAATCACTGAGTAGTGCCAAAACCTTCTTTTGTGAAATCTCAGCTAAACGATCCAAATCTGTTCGATATTTCGGTGTCGCAGATGGATCAAATTTAAAGTCGCCGGTATATACAACCTCGCCAGCTGGCGTATGAACATCAATACCGAGTGAATCTGGAATTGAATGAGTTGTATGGAAAAATGAAATATTAGCATTTTTAAACTCGATTTCAGTTTCAGCATCAATAACATGAAACAGACTATTTTTCAGCCGTTTATTTTCCCGCTTAACCGTAATCTTTGCGAGCTCAATTGTTAATTGCGAACCAAAAACAGGTATATCATATTTGCGTAAAATATATGGCAACGCACCAATTGAATCTGCGTGTCCATGAGTTAAAAAAATGCCGACAACCTGATCACCATATTGTTCAAAGAAATCAAGATCTGGAATTACCAAATCTATTCCAAATAATGAACTATCAGGGTATTTTAGGCCGGCATCAAGAACAAAAATTTCGTCATTAACTTGAACGGCGAACATGTCTTTTCCTTGCTCACGAACACCGCTCAAAATCATTATCTTAACTTGATCAGTCATTTTATTTCCTTCTCTTTTTTTGCTATTCAGTTGTTAATTTATGGATCAGCGTGATCACAACGTAAAAAGTATCTTTTTTTATTCTAGCATAAAATGCATTTATGACAAAAATAAAAAGCCAGTTCTTTTATAGAACTGACTTCTTAATAATTATTTTTGCGATTAACGACGCAAACCTAACTTCTTGATTAATTCACGGTAACGATTAATATCGTTGTCTTGTAAATAACGAAGTAAATTACGACGGTGACCAATCTTCTTGAGCAAACCAACGTATGAGTGGTGGTCATGAGAGTGTTGTCTCATGTGTTCAGTTAAATTGTTAATATCTTTAGTTAGGATAGCAACTTGTACTTCGGTTGAACCAGTGTCACCTTCGTGAGTAGCAAATTGCTTAATAATTTCATCTTTTTCTGCTTTAGAAATTGCCATAATTTTCACCTTTCAATAAAATAAATTGCCGTTAACAACGTTAACCGTCAGGTGTGAGCGAGCAAACAGCGTTAACGGTTCACAACAATAGTATAATACAGATTATTTTTTTAAAAAGCAAGCATAATTTGTCTTGCATCTGCATTTATTCTTCAGTATAATCTATTAAGTAAAATTACGGTCAATGGAGGTGAATTTTATGCCACAAATCAAATCAGCTATTAAGCGTGTTAAAACTCAAGACGCTGCTAGAAAGCGCAATGCTGCTCAAATGTCAGAATTAAGAACTGCTGTTAAGAAGTTCAAGACTGCTCAAGCCGCTGGTGCTGAAAACGCCTCCGAATTACATGTTGCTGCTGCTCGTGCTTTGGACAAGGCTGCTTCAAAAGGTCTTATTCATAAAAACAAGGCTAGCCGTGACAAGAGTCGCTTAGCTAAGTTAGCTAAATAAATTTGACTAAACTATCAATTTTAAAAAGGCAGGGATGATTATCCCTGCCTTTTTTAGACGCTTAAAATAAATAGCTTTAAAAAATTATCTTCACGATATTGACCATTTTTATAATTATAATCTAACCTTATTGCCTCATTTAGTAAACTAGCCAGTTGCGTGATTTCCAAATTATTGTTTAACGCCAATTTAATCCGGTATGGATGAACAGCAAGTTCTCGAACTATTTCTGGCTCACTCCTACCCCGACTTTTCAAAATCTTAGCTACTAAAATCAATTCTAATTGATTTTCAAAAACGGCTAATAATTGAATGGGACTGCTACCTTCGCGCAACTGATTATCTAGCCGATCTAACGCTTCACGATAATGATGTTTTAACGCCGTTTCTAGTATTGCAAAAACATTCTGGGCAAAAGATAGATCAACATTTTGCTTAATTAGTGTTTCAGTAATTTTTTGATCGACCGCAGCAACTTTCAATTTATTAAAGTTGCTTAAAATCGTATCTAAAATTTGGTCGCTTCGTTCAAGCAACAACTGTAAAGCAGACTTTGAAATTTGATAACCTTCGGCCGTAATTAATGATTTAGTTATTTTACTAATTTCATAGGTCTTAACTTTTGTCTCTATGACATTAAACTGTTTTAAAACTGTTTTCGTTAATTTTTTTCGGCGGTCTAATTTCTCATACGAGGCTACTAATACCAGAACATCATCCAATTGGTCCATATTAGTAAAAATCTGTTGCAATTGATTTACTTGTTTTTGGTATTTTTTGGGAACCTTGGCAGTCAGGAAAAAAGGATTCTTCACGATTATCATCTTTTTTTGACTAAATAAACTAGATTCCGTGATATCGGCAATTAGATTATCCAAACCATCAGTTTCACAATCTATTATCACTTTTTCATAGGAAGAAAAGCGCTCTTCATGCATCAACGAAAGGGAAAGATAGTCATTTAAAAAGCTATCTTCCCCAACCAGTATCGTCTGCGGATTATTGCTGGCGGTATTTTTAAATAAGGAAAGTAGTGTCATTTGTTTCTTCACCTTAAAGCTATTAGTTTTATAAACAGTAATAATCATATCACATTCCAAGAACTAACTTTAGTTTCCCAGATACCTCACTTATCCGACCTACCTTCTAGCTATTAAAGCCTATTGCTTTCTGCATTGGGCTTTTTTATTTTGCTTTTACTGGTAAAAAACTAGAGAACTTCGAACTTGCAAACCTGCTATAAGTCCAAGTAATCATTCCACAGTCTTGTGTAGACGCATAAGGAATATGCTGCATTCTTAATGTTGCAATTGTTTCTGGATGAGGATGCCCGAAATGATTATTTCTTCCGGCAGAAATAAAGACCATTTCCGGTTGCAATTGTTTTAAAAAAACGGGATTCGAAGCAGTTTTACTGCCATGATGGCCTAGTTTAAAATAATTAGCTCTCAGATGAAAATTGGCCATAATCTCTTTTTCGCCTTCTTGACCTAGATCTCCCGTGAAAAGCCATCTTTTATTATTTAATTTAAAAGTTAACGACAAAGAATCCTCGTTTTTCCCTGGACCGGGCTTAAAAGGATAAACCACATTAAACCTAATTTGAGGCTCAATTACTTGATCACCGGCAATAAGCTCCACTAATTGGTTAGAAGTAAGATGCCCTGCAATTCTTTTGGCAAATGATGGATTTTTAATGAGTCCGGCAGCCATATATAGCTTTTTTACTTTAATTTGACTTAATAGCGGACCCAAATCACCAACATGATCTGCATCTTGGTGAGTAACAAAAATGCCATCAATTTGATTTATTCCTAATGCTTTTAATAATGGAAGGGTAATTTTATTGACCTGCGGGGTAAATTTTCGTTTGCCAAAATTAAGTTTGCCGCCGACGTCGATAAGGTAGACCTTTCGCGGAAAAGGCGTAGTGATTAAGATACTGTCTCCCTGCCCAACATCAATGAAACTTACTTGTCCCGTTAAAGGAAAGTGAATCGTACAAAAAAGCAACCCATATAAGATACCAAGTCCGCCAATAAATTTAATTTTCTTAAGTAAAACACCGTCATTCAGACAAACTATTATTCCACCCGTCACTAAAAGCAACCCCCCACATTGCCACCAATTAATCTTACCAAACGACAATAAGCCCAATTGTGTAGTCGAAATTTGACCAATCATTCTTTCACCGGTTTCTAAAATGAATTCAAAAAAACCAGATATCGCTGGTAGTTTGGCAAAAATGAATAAGTTTAAAAAAGTTAACGGCATTACAATCCAGTTAAAATATGGTACCGCGAAAATGTTAAAAATAACGGTTAAAAAATTAAACTGAAAAAAGTAAAACAGTAATAATGGCAATAGCAAAGCATTTAAAGCTATTGACTGTTTAATACTGGACATTTTATTGGTCATTTCTAATCCCAGTGCCAATACATAACTCAATAAAGCACCCACTCCACTCATTAATCGCGGATCAAATAGTAAGTGAATTATGCAGGCGAGCCCCAAGATGTCATATTGTGCGATTGGAATTTTCTTAAATTTGAAGATTTGCTTTAAAACAAAAGTTAAACTGGCTCGAATAAAGCCCGCCTGGCCTTTGCTTAGAAAAATCCCAATAACTAATACTAGCAAACAACTAACAAAACTTTCCTTTTCGGTCATCTTAAGAAAGGAACAAATTGCTGTAATTACTATGGTATAAATGCCAACATGAAGTCCAGAAATACTTAGAATATGAATAATTCCCAGATCTCGATAATTATTTAAGATAATTTGATTAGCTGAATTAGGATTTTCTCCTAAAACTAGTTCGCTGCTAAAAAATCCTAAAATTTGCGGCATTCTTTGAAAATACCTTTGTAATTGGTAGCGCAAGTGATGCAAGTAATCAATTAAACCAGTTCTTTTAAGGGATATTCTGCATGCTTTTAAATTAACTTTTTGCCAAATTTTCTTAGTGGCATAGTATTTTTGCGCATCGAATTGACCATAATTTGTTGCCGGTTCAATTGAATTTATTTCACCTTGCAAGTCACTTAGCCAGATTGTTTTTCCTTGTTTTGCTTGCCAAATTTGTTTTTGACTTAATTTAGCCGTCACTAAGACTTTTTTACCATTTAATGTTCCTTGGCCTGAAAGCCAGTCCTCGCTGAGTTTAGTTTCATCAGGGTAAAGTTTAATCACCGAATTTTTAGTAAGAGATAAAGAGCTGGGACGGGCAGTAAACCAGTTTGCAAGCAAAAAACTAGTTAGAAGCAATAAAAAGACACATACAAGTTTGCGATATTTCACTATGACCAATCCGCATAAATAGACAGCTAATAAAACAGTAACTACTTTAGCTATGATAGTCGTACATTGGTAAAGCAAAAAACTGCAATCAATTAGTAATAAGGCGGCAACTAAGAACAGACCAGGCTCAAGGACATCAAACTTCGAGTTGATCTTTAAGCGCCGCAAATGTCTTATCTCCAATTCCAGAAATCTGCTTTATGTCTTCGATACTAGCAAACTGGCCGTTTTTCTGGCGGTAAGCCACAATTAATTCTGCCTTTTTCTCGCCAATCCCGTTCAGCTTTTGTAATTCTTGAGCATTGGCTGTATTAATATTGACCTTGCTGCTTTTTTCTTGTTCTTTCGCATCTGGTGTCTCTTCGTTGCTTGCATTATTGGCGGAAGAATTAGAACTTTCATTAACTGATAAAACAATCTGATTGCCTCTCACTTTTTCTCCGCGATATGGAATGTGGATCTTGTCTTGATCTTTTAGAATTAATGCCCGGTTAACATTTTTTAATTGGGCATTCCTACTCAAACCACCTGCTGCCATAATCAATTCATTCAAGCGAGCACCATTTTTTAAAGTATAAACTCCTTCATTTTTAACTGCTCCCCCAATATCACAAGTTACCTCACTTGTTTTTTGATTAACCGAAGTTGATTCCTTTTGCTTTTTATCATCTAAATCTTGCTTGACAGAAGACGTTGAATTAACCACTTTGGGTTCACTTTTGACGATATTGTTGGCACTTTCTTGCTCACCTTGGCTTTGGTGTAAATATAAAAAGAAAGCGATAATAGCAACTCCAGCAATCAAGACATATTTTTTGTTTTCCAGAAGGAAATCTTTGATTTTTTTCCAATTCATACTTATCACCTCTAATATAAGTACGAAAAAAAGCCCAGAAATTTTTTCTGAACTTTTTAGCGGTAATGTTTATTTAAATAATTTAAAGCATCTTCAAAGGTTCCAACAGGAACAATTTTCATCTTAGTTTTAATTTCTTTAGCAGTTTTACAAGCAACCGCGTAGTTACTTTCGCTCTTTTTTAAAACCGTGGTATCAGTTGGTGCGAAAAAGACCTCTGCGCCAGCCTTATCTGCGGCCACAACTTTTTTGTCTACGCCGCCAATCGCACCAACTTGGCCTTTAACAGAAATTGTTCCCGTCCCGGCTATTTTATGACCTTTTGCCAGGTTTTGCTGGGTAAAAGTTTCATAGCTAGCTAGGGTAAACATTAATCCCGCTGAAGGGCCGCCAATTGCTCCAGCATTAATACTTAGTTTGGGCTTAGTCGTGATTTTAACGTGTTCAATTAATTGGATTCCGATTCCTGGCTTATTCGTCCCAGCAACTTTCACGATCTTACCAGTAAATTTGCGTTCGCGACCGTTGCGTAGAACATTAATAACGACATTCGAACCGATTTGCATTTTTTGAAAATAAGCGATCATTTCCTCAGTAGAATGAAATCTTTTGCCATTAGCTCCGAGGACGGTATCTCCAATCTGCAGCTTGCTCTTAAAGCTGGAATTTTTTTGAACCTGCATGACATAAACGCCCTCATAATTCAATTTAGGCTTTAATCCAGCCTTTTTGGCTGCATAGTAAATCGCATTTTGCTGACTTGTTTCCATATACCAATTTTGTAATTCTTGGTATTGGCTGCTAGTGGCATCGCCGAGTAATTGTTCCTTGGGAACCCGCGTATAAAACTTTTGCGTATAACTTAACAGGTACCGCAAAACCGAGGCGGGACGCGTAGTTTCACTCACCGTTACCAAGTAAAAATTATTGGGCTTCTTGTTTTTACTCTTCATAAATAGGTTAATGGGAACAGCTTCTCCTGGCATTTCAATATAGTAATCAGTTGGCCAGCTTAACCCGATGGCAACTAATAAAACTGCCAAAATGGCGAGTAGCCAGTTACGTTTTTTGTTAGTCTTTTTACCTTGTGGTTTTGGATGATCGCTCATTAGCCCTTCCTCAACTTCTCTTTTAAAGCCGCTGCCGAGCTTGCTGGTAAAAAGCTGCTAATATTTCCACCAAACTGTGCAACCTCCTTGATAACACTTGAAGCGACATAACTATTATTAGGTTCCGTAAAAAATAAAACCGTTTCGATTTTAGGATTTAAATCGTGATTCATGGCTGCGATTTCCTGTTCATACAAAAAATCTTCACTATTACGTACGCCCCGGATAATTACTGACGCACCTAACTCTTGCGCAACATTAACAGTTAATTTATCAGGTCGTTTTAAAACCTCGACTTTTGCTTGACCTTCGGTGGCATCTTGCACAAGACTAACCCGTTTATCAACATCAAAAAGATATTTTTTTGAAGTATTAGTCATTACCACAACGTAAACCTTATCAAAAATTTTAACGGCTTTGTTAATCACATCGACATGACCATTAGTAATAGGATCAAAGCTACCCGGAAAAAGTGCGAAACTCATTTATCTTCCTTTCGATAAAAACGAACAATTGTCTTACCCAAATGATGCTTTTTCGTTAAAGAAAAACCTTCAACTTCACCAATACTGGTTTCATCATCTGTTTCTGCAACCACAATTGCCGCATTAGTTAACAAATCTTTTTCAAGCATTTTCTTCATATCAGCTGCAATTTTTTGCTTAGCATAAGGGGGATCTAAGAAGACTAAATCAAATTTTTGCTTTTCACTTGCCAATTTTTTTAAAGCAGCATTACTAGACATTTTATATACAGTAAACCGATCCTCTTCTTTAGTTAATGCGACATTCTTACGGATGATTTCAACGGCTTGGTAATTGATATCAACAATTGTGGCATGCTCTAATCCTCGTGAAACCGCCTCGATTGCTAGTGCACCGCTGCCTCCGTATAAATCAAGAACCTGGCCCCCCGCAAAAAATTGCCCTAAGCTATTAAAAAGCGATTCTTTGACTTTATCACTTGTTGGCCTAGTTTTCTGGCTTTTAAGCGTCAATAAATTCCGCTTAGCATATTTACCTGCAATAATTCTCATGATAACTGTTCCGTATTTTTTTCTTGTTCTTCAAGCAACTGTTCTTCTGCTTCACTGGCCAAATCTTTAATCTGCTGTTCAATATGTGTACTTGATAAATCAATATTTTCACCGTTGGAACGGTCAACACCATTAACAAAATCGAATGAGTTCAAAACAGCAATAGTTTTATCAGCATCTTTTTGATCAACGTATAAGACGCAATAGTTCATTTTTTTCGAAAAATAAACGATATCGCCAAAGCGTCTCAATTTATATTGATTGCTGACAGAGTTAAGGTAAACGATTAAGCCTTGCCTCTTAGTTACATTACTAGCTACTAAATCATGGTTAATGCTCATTAATAGCCTCTTCCTCTTTTCTAATTCGTTCATTTGCAGCGATATTCAAGACTAGTCCGATTGAAGTCGAAAGCACGATTAAGGAAGATCCACCATAGGAAATAAATGGCAGAGTAACACCAGTAATCGGTAGTAAACCTAGAACAGCCCCAACATTAAATAAAGTTTCGGTAAAAATAATGGTTGTAACACCAAAACAAACTAACGCATCAAACTGTGATTCGGCATGAATACCAACATCCATAATGCTCCACATCAAGTAAAACAACAGCGCTAAAACGGCTAAAGCCCCAATTACCCCGATTTCTTCAGCCGCCACAGCTAAAATAAAATCAGTATATGGTTCAGGTAAATAGCCCCTCTTTTGCATGCTATTTCCTAAGCCGACACCAAACAGCCCACCATTATGGATGGCATAATAGGAGTTGACCAATTGGGCTCCGCCTTTTTGCTCAAGCTCAAAGGGATGCATAAATGACATGAGTCGCCGATATTGGTAACTATCTTGTAAAAACTTGGGGTTCCATTTAATGATTAAAAAAACAAGAAAAAAAACACCAATAGCAATTGCTAACAAGCAAAGGACTGCTTTCTTTGCTGGAACTCCAGAAACAGAAAACATCACTATTACAATCATTGCCAAAATCGCTGTTCCGCCTAAATCGGGCTCAAGAACAACCAAAAACATCATTACGCCGGCTAAAATTGCTGGTCTAGACAGATTTTGAATAATATATCCTTGATTAAAAGAACCGTCATGACGATCAAGATAATAAGCTAAATAAAGCACCAGTGCTAACTTAGCAATTTCGAGCGGCTGTATTTTGATGACTTTCAGATCAATCCAACCTACCGCTCCGTTGACTGCTGCGTCAGAACCTTTAAAAATCTTCAGGATAATCAAATATAGCAGTAGCATCATACTGATACCTAAAAACCAAGCCACAAACTTAGTATTTTTGAAGATTTCGAGCCTTAATAAGAAAGTTACTGTCGCAAAAAGGAAGACAGCAAACACAGCATATATTGCTTGTTTGATTCCATATGTTGCCGGCTTAAAACCATTTACGAGCAAAATATCAGAACTGGCTGAATAGACCATGATAATGCCAAATACAACCAGTAACAGATAAGGAACTAAAATTTTATAGTCCAGATGTTGAAATTTCTGTCGCAAAAGTAGCCCTCCTTTTTTGTAAATTATTATCCCTTATTATAAAACAAAAATGGCACCACTTCATCAGTGAGTGCCGTTCTTGTGGATATTATTTACTTTTTGTTACGTTTCTTATCAGCTTTTTGCCGTTCAGAAGTGTTTAAGATCTTCTTACGTAACCGAATTGATTCAGGTGTTACCTCACAATATTCATCATCATTTAAGAACTCAATAGCTTCTTCCAAAGTTAAAGTTTTTGGCGTTCTGATTGCGGCAGCGTGATCCTTACCAGCAGCACGTGTGTTAGTTAAGTTTTTACCCTTAATAACATTGACTGCAATATCACGGTCACGAGATGATTGACCGACAATCATTCCTTCATAAACTTCAACACCGGCACCGATAAATAGTTCTCCACGTTGTTCAACAGTTTGTAATGAATACGTAGTTGATTTACCCTGACTAATTGAAACCAATGCGCCATTTTGACGACCAGGTTCCCAGTTCTTAACAACTGGTTTATAGCAGTCAAAACTATGGTTCAAAATACCATAACCACCAGTTTGAGACATAAATTCATTGTTATAACCAATTAATCCACGTGAAGGAACTAAGAAGTCAAGGCGAGTCTGGTTATTACCAGTTGATTCCATGTTCTTCATTTCACCTTTACGTTGAGAAAGCGTATCGATAACCGAACCCACATATTCATCTGGCGTATCAACTTGCACAGCTTCGTAAGGCTCGCACATTTGACCATCAATTTCCCGGTAAATTACTTTTGGACGAGAAAGTTGCAATTCAAAACCTTCACGCCGAAGTTCTTCAACTAAAATTGATAAGTGCAATTCACCACGACCAGATACTGTCCACGCATTAATTTGGTCAGTTGGTTCTACCTTCAAAGAAACATCTGTCCGCGTTTGCTTAATTAAACGGTCTTCCAATTTCTTTGGTGTAACCTTGTCTCCTTCACGACCTGCAAATGGTGAGTCACTAGCAACAAAGTCCATTTGCAAAGTTGGTGGGTCAATCTTAAGAAATGGCAATGCTTCAGGATCTTCAGCAGAAGCAATAGTTTCACCGACGAAGATATCGTTGATACCACTGATCGCAATGATGTCACCAGCTTTAGCTTCTGTGATCTCATTTCTCTTCAAACCAAAGAAACCAAATAATTTAGTAACTCGGAAGTTTTGTTGTGACCCATCACGTTTCATAACTGTGATGTTGTCGCCAACTTTTACACTACCACGGTAAATACGACCAATACCGATACGGCCAACATAATCATCCCAGTCAAGCATTGTAATTTGGAATTGAAGTGGCTCATCAGCATTATCAAGTGGAGCTGGAATAGCTTTAATGATTGTGTCGAAAATTGGGTCCATTGTCTCTTTTTGAGTTGCTGGATCCGGATCATATGAGGAAGTACCATTCAATGCTGAAGCATAAACAACTGGGAAGTCAAGTTGTTCATCATTTGCTCCTAATTCAATGAATAATTCCAGAACTTCATCAAGAACTTCTTTAGGACGAGCACCAGGGCGATCAATCTTGTTAATCACAACGATTGGTTTAACACCAGCCTCTAACGCCTTCTTCAACACGAAACGAGTCTGTGGCATTGTACCTTCATAGGCGTCTACCAATAGCAAAGCCCCATCAACCATGTGCATGATACGTTCAACTTCACCACCGAAGTCGGCGTGTCCAGGCGTATCCAAAATATTGATGGTAGTATCACCATATTTAACCGCAGTATTCTTAGATAAAATAGTAATACCACGTTCACGTTCAATATCATTAGAATCCATTGCACGATCTTCCAGAGCCATATGTTCGGGCAGAGTGTCGGATTGTTTCAATAATTGGTTAACCAAGGTTGTCTTACCATGGTCAACGTGAGCTATGATAGCTATATTCCTAATATCGTCTCTTCTTTTTTCTGACAAAAGTATTCCTCCTCCACTCCTCAATAAAAAAACTGTGACAATGTCACAGTTTCGGCGGCACGTCAAAAACATGCTAATCGAAGTGTTTCATATCTGTATATTTACGCTCATTGATTTTAACACCTAACTATATACTGGTCAACGTTTATCCCTCTTTTTCAAATTAAAAATTTAGTATAGAATAAAAAGCAGACAAATTAGCCTAACTTATGGTAAAAATATAGATATAACTTTTTATGAAAGAGTGAATGTAATTGATTTTAATGAAAGATATTACCCGCGACGGTGATCCTGTGTTACGACAAGTAGCAAAACCGCTAACTTTTCCTTTAAGCGACCATTATCGCCATCTTGCTGATGAAATGATGGAATACTTAATTAACTCACAAGATCCAGAAATTGCTAAGAAGCACCAATTGCGTGCCGGTGTGGGACTTGCAGCACCACAGGTTGGCGAAAGCGTCCAAATGGCATCCTTGCTCGTACCCAATGATAAAAACGAAATTATTTTTAAAGAAACAATTGTTAACCCAGAAATTTTGTCTGAATCCGTTCGTCAAGCATGCCTCAGCGAAGGTGAAGGCTGTTTAAGTGTTGATAAAGTGATTGATGGTTATGTACCACGGCCTGATAAATTAAAAATTCATTATTATACAGTCGATGGTGAAGAAAAGACAATTCGGCTCAAAGACTACCCTGCCATTGTTGCTTCACACGAAATTGAGCACTTACGTGGTCACCTCTTTTATGACCGGATTAACAAACAAAATCCGTTCCAATTAGATGATGATACTGTTGTTATTTATTAATTGAGTATACCCGAAATTAAACCGTCAGCTGGTGTTTGACGGTTTTTTTATTAAACTATTAGAACTCGATTCTATACTTGAAATAACAATTATGGTAAAATTTTACTAGCTATTGGGTACTTTAAGCTACCCAAACAAGAACGTTTTATTAACTGAATAAGGAGAATACAAATATGATCTACAAAGTTTTGTATCAAAAAGATAAGGTAGTTAACCCTCGTCGTGAAACTACTCAGACTCTTTACTTAGAGGCTGAAAATTTAGTCACAGCTAGAACTTTGGTTGAGGAAAATACCCCCTACAACATTGAACTCATCCAAGAATTAGCTGGAAATTCACTCGAATATGAAAAAGAGCACGCTGATTTTAAATTGACGTCTTTCGAGAGTAAGAAGTAATTTAAGTGCGTATTAAAAATAATGAAGTCGCTGTCGTTGCAATCGGGGGGTTGCACGAAATCGGCAAAAATATGTATTGTGTTCAATACCAAGATGAAATTATTATCATGGATTGTGGAATTAAATTCCCTGAGGATGACCTTCTTGGTATTAATTATGTTATTTCCGATTATTCTTATTTAATTAAGAATCGGAAAAAAATCAAAGCCTTGGTAGTTAGCCACGGACACGAAGACCACATTGGCGGGATTCCATTTCTTTTAGAAAAAATACCTGAAATTCCCGTATATGCTACACCTTTTGCACTTGCATTAATTAAGGGAAAGCTTGAAGAACATGGTATTTTGCGGACAACTGAACTTCATGAAGAACATGAAGATACAGTTCTGAAATTTAAGAAATTAACTGTTACCTTCTTTAGAACTACTCACTCAATTCCTGATACACTCGGAATCGCGGTTCACACACCACTGGGTGCGGTTGTTTTTACTGGTGATTTTAAATTTGACCTAACTCCAGTAATGAACCAACCTGCACCAGATTTTCAGAGAATGGCTAAACTTGGTAACGAGGGCGTGCTGGCCCTTCTTTCGGATTCGACTAATGCCGAAGTTTCGCAATTTACTAAATCGGAAAGATTCGTTGCCCACTCATTGCATGATATAATCACAGGCATTCATGGCAGAATTATTTTTGCCACCTTTGCCTCCAACCTCTACCGGGTATCAACGGCAATCGAAGCGGCAATTGATACCGGAAGAAAGGTTGCCATTTTTGGTAGAAGTATGGAAAATGGCGTCCAAAACGGAATTGACCTCGGCTATTTAAATGTACCTGAAGGTTTAATCGTTGACGCTAATGAAATCAACCATACTCCAGCTGAACAAGCAATGATTCTTTGTACTGGCTCTCAGGGAGAACCATTAGCCGCTCTTTCTCGCATAGCCAATGGTACGCACCGGCAAATTAGTTTGCAGCCAGGCGATACAGTAATCTTTTCTTCTAATCCAATACCAGGTAACACTTTAAGTGTTAACCACCTCATTAATAAACTAATGGAAGGTGGCGCAAACGTTATTCATGGCCGCATCAATAACGTTCACACATCTGGACACGGTGGTCAGGAAGAGCTGAAGATGATGGTCAGATTGACTAAGCCAAAATATATGATTCCTGTGCACGGTGAATATAGAATGCAAGTTGTACATACGGAATTGGCACAAGCTGCCGGAGTACCGGAAGATCACACCTTTGTCTTAGAAAATGGTGAAGTCCTCTGCTTTAGCCCAGAAGGTTCAAGAATTGCAGGTCATGTTCCTGCCGGAGATGTTTATGTTGATACGTCTGGAACTGCAGATGTGGGCAATGTGGTTGTGCATGATCGCCAAGTGTTATCAGAAGACGGCTTAGTCGTGGTAGTTGCAACAGTTGACTACAAGCATAAACGAGTATTGGCTGGCCCCGATGTTTTAAGTCGTGGTTTTGTCTACATGCGGGAGTCAACAGAATTAATCAATCAAGCGCAAAAACACATTTATCACATTATCAAAAGCGAAATGGATAAGGTAGAAACGCCTAAAGATAGCGTTATTCGCAAGGCAATTATTGAGAATTTAGCGGATTTCTTATATTCCAAAACTAAAAGAAGGCCAATGATTTTGCCGATGATAGTTGAGAAAAAATAATTGAAGCCCCAAACGGGCTTTTTTATTTAAAGTAAAAAACAAAATGAATTCTAATTTAAAAATACACCTACTCGTCAATGAAACTGCTGGTAATGGTCGTGCAAAAAAGATATTAGATCGCATGGTTTTATTGCTGATAAAGGAAAAAATAACTTTTGATGTTAAAAAGAGTGCATTTGCCGGTGAAGCCATTCGGTTAGCACAAACATATGCTGACAAGCAGCATTTGAAAAACGAAGTTTTAATTATTATTGGCGGTGATGGATCACTAAACGAAGTATTAAACGGTATCAAAAGATCGCAGAATCCGTTAACCCCGTTCGCCTACTTACCGGCCGGAACCGGAAATGACTTTGGCCGTGCTGCTAATCTTCTGAGTGATCCGCAAGAGCTTCTTGACAATATAAAACAGCACGTCTTTACCCCCACCCTAACCGATTGTGGCTCCTTTAGACTTCCCGAGATTAGTGAGCAAACTTATTATTTTGCGAATAGTTTTGGGATTGGCTTTGACGCATATGTGAACCACCTTAGCAATATTTCTAACCTAAAAAAACTGCTGAATAAACTAAATGAAGGCAAGTTAATCTACGGTCTTCATATTTTATCGGCCTTGTACAAGCAGGATACCTTTCACGTTGATCTGGAAGCTAATGGTAAAAGATGGCATTATAACGATGCCTTTTTAGTAACTACCACCAATCACCCGTATCTTGGTGGTGGCATCCCACTTTTACCTTGCGCTAAAATTGATAGTCATAAAATTGACACGGTCATTGTTGAAAAGGATAGCTTAAAAAAATTAGTTAAGCTTTTTCTAGATCTATTAAAAGATGGTTCTCATCTTAATGACCCGCAATTTCATTATATTGAGGCAGATAAAATTACGGTTGAAACTAGTCAAAAAGAATTTGCCCAAGTTGATGGCGAGCAAATAATAAGACAGCCCTTTAAACTTGAATTTGCTGTTGATCAATTTAGACTGTACCGGTAAAAACAAAAAGAATCATGAAGAATTTATCTTCATGATTCTTTTTTGCTTTAAAATTGATAAAGACTATACGATTTTGGATTGAGCAAAAATACTCATTTTACGTGTAAGTTTGTTTAATTCTTGAAGATTGACATGGCTACCAGTAGTACAAATATCATAAATTCCACCATCATCAATTAACCGATGATTGGTCAATTTAAAGCCATTGTACTGGTAAAAAGCTAAGCGCTTTTGTCGCTGTTCATAATTGTCGGCCTCAGATGTAACGGGCTCAATATCTAAGAAGATCTGCTTAGCGGGATATCTTTCTTTTAGTAAAGTCAGTACCTGACTGCCATACCCGTGTCCTCTTTTGGCCGGGTCAATTGCTAAATAGAAAAGATAAACCGCCTTTTCATCAACCGCAGTATAAGTGAGACCAATGAACTGGTCCTGATCATATAGACCCTCAAATTGAACTGCCTTTTTTAAGGACAATAACTGTAACTGCCAAAGTGGGAATCGCTCATTTTGCGGGAAAGCACTTAAATATAGTTTTTTAATTTTTCGATAATTGGCAGATAACCATTTAACCTGTTTAAATTTTAAAATAATACCCTTTCTTTCTCTCTAAAAATCATTCTAAAACGCATCAAATGAACCATTCTTTTTTTCCTTTTTAAAGCAATAATTGAAGATAACAATGCCAACAATTAGCCAAAACGAATTAACTGCTACAAAAGTTAAGTAGGTACTAAGCGGAACGCTTTTACCTATAAATAAGCTCCGTACGATTTCGATACCACTGGCATACGGAATAATCTGCTGATAAGGCGTAATCATTGGTTGATAGATATTGGAAAACATTACCAGTAAGGCCTGTAGTATTGTTGCCCACTGTCCCATTCGCTTATAATGAATTGAACCGGAGGCAAAAATCAGCCCGATACCAAACATTCCTAAGTTTGAAATCAAGGTAAAAACAAATGTTAGTAGAAAAGCAATACACAAGTCAAGCAATGAAAAATGACCAAAAAAGCTCGTGACAATACTGATAATGATTAAATAAATCCAGGTGTAGAGTTCTTCAACAATTGTTTGGACTAAATAGATTAGCCATAAGGGAAGAGCTGATTGCGCCTCAGTTTCAAATATTCCCGATATTTCATCGCTTTCGACACTACTACTACATGAGTTTAAGGCAGAAACACCATTGCTCCAGAACAAATAGCCGATTAGAGTTATCAAGACGTTGCCCTTGATCCCATATTGCTGACCAATATTATTACCGTTTGCTCCGAATAAAATGAGTAGCAGAGCACCAGCATATATGATCATTTCGGTGATTGTTGCATTGAGATAACGCAGTTTGATTTTTAGCTGCAGCTTAAGCTGAACCACAAACAAAGTTACTAACTGTTTTAACTTATTCATTTAATTCACCCCTTGACTTTAGCTGTATATATTATGGTAAATTGCCAATAAATCAGCTTCTTCGAGATGATGATCAACTACACGCGGAATCACTTTATCTTTAATAAAGAGATATTGATCAACGACCCCCGATAACATCTGAGTATCATGCGACGAAACGAAAATTAGTTTATGCTGATTATTTTTCAGTGCCAAAATAAAGTCTGCCAAATCCTTTTGCGCAGAAATATCTAAGCCATTTGATGGTTCATCAAGAAGAACAAAATCCGTTTGCATGGCGGCGCCAACTAGAATGGCTGCCTTCTTCTTTTGACCAGTTGATAATTCCTGAAAAATTGTCTTCATATTTGGAGAAAAATTTAATTCAGCTGCTAATTTGGCAATGCTCTTTTGGGCAATTTTGGGATCAACGCCTCTAATTGACGCAAAAAATTGACAATTTTCCCAAGTATTCAGCCGGTTAATTAGTCCTCTTTCACCAGAAGCAATAAAAGACGTATGTGAACTTGCCCATTTAGCATAATCTTGGGCTACTTGATCATTGGTTATTCGGCCTTCCGTTGGCTCCAGAACTCCTGCAATAAGACGCAAAAGTGTAGACTTGCCTACACCATTTGGGCCGATTAGGCCTACAACTTTTGGCTGAACATTAATTGTTAAATCAATTTGATTTAAAACCATTTTTTTGCCATATTTTTTTGTTAGTTGCTCAAATTTTAGCGCCATTGGCAAGTCCTCTTTTCATTAATTTTTAAGAATTAATGAATTATAACATTGAAGTGTAACAATATCAACTTAGGTAGGAAATCGCTGCGGCAAGTTGGACTAATTCCATTATGACCGCAACTAAGCTTTCTTCATCTGCTTGAGCCCAAATTTCACCCGTATTTGCATCATATTCAAAGCCATCAGCTAAAATTAGTTCTTCTGCCGAATCTAGCAAGTTTTGGTCACTGGCACTGGGATCAATTTTAAAAAGAGTTCGACCATCATCGCCAACCCGGAAATAATTATCTTTTTGTTCTACAAAACAATAGATTGACTCACCCATTGCATCTTGAACAAACGTAACAATTTCCCAAGCATTATCTGCGATCTGACAAATTTGCGTCTGGTCCAGGACCCACGAGCCGATTGCCTTTTTTAATTGTTGACTTTCATTAGCAAAATTTTGGTTCATTTAAAAAGTTTCTCCTATTCTGAGTTAATGCTTTATTCCTGGCTTAATATCAGCCATTCCAATCATTGGGTCAATTTTACCAGCGTAAATTAATTCAGAAGTAAGTACATAATCTTTAGGATTTTCTTCTACCTGCTCGTCTACTTTTGGTCTTTCCACCTTATTCTCAGGGATTGTCTGACTAACAACGCCTAATTGCTCATGCAATTTCTGACTTAAACCAGTTTGCCGATCATTACCAGAAGTATTAAGCGCCATCACATACGCCCGAGGATCGCCAATTAAAACCAAGTTTTTTTCGGCACGCGTAACCGCAGTGTACAGCAGATTCCGTTTCAACATAACATAATTTTGCATTGTTAAACTCAAAATTACTAGTGGAAATTCCGATCCTTGAGCCTTATGAATTGTTATTGCATAAGCTCTGGTCAAATCAAATAAATCTTTTTTGCTAAAGTTTATTTCCCGTCCATCAAAGTCTGCAGTCATACACTTTTGCGGATTTTTTTCATCAATCGCTAAAATTTTACCAATTTGACCATTATATATATCTTTTTCAGGGTTATTTTGTAACTGTAAAACCCGATCCCCTATCCGAAAAGCTTCATCATGAACTTCGAGGATTTTACTGTTAGGTTTAGCCGGATTCATAATTTCCTGTATAACATTATTCAGATTGGTTACTCCACCTGGTCCTTGATACATGGCACCTAAGACTTGAATGTCATCTTTAGCAAAACCATGGGCAATAGCTCTTTCAACTATTTGGCTTACTACATGATCAACTTCATGCGGCGGACAAGAAATGAAAGAATAATTTTTGGTTTTAGTAAACAAAGATTGCTGATCTTCACCCTCATTAATATCATGAGCCAACGTAATAATACTCGAGTCGTCTCCTTGACGGTGGATTTGCTTTAAAACAGTTGTAGGAAAAGCATTAGCCTTAATTAAATCACTAAAGACATTGCCTGCACCAACCGATGGCAATTGGTCCTTATCCCCAACAAAAACGATATGCTTTGTATCATTAATGCTAGAAATCAGTTGCTTAAACAAAAACATGTCAACCATAGACATTTCATCGATAATTAAAATTTCGCCGTTTAATTCGTTTAGATCAGTAACGTCATTTTCACCAATTCCTAATCCCAACATCCTGTGAATGGTCTTGGCCGTAATACCGGTAATCTCTTCCATTCTTTTAGCAGCCCGACCTGTTGGAGCAGCTAGTAAAAAAGGCGGATCGCTACTATACAAAGACGAAGCAGGAATTTCAGCCAGCTCTCGCAATGAAAGTAAAATACCATTGATAATAGTTGTCTTACCTGTTCCCGGGCCACCTGTCAGAATCGAAATCGGGTTAGTTAAAGCATTTTTAATGGCCAGCTTTTGGGTGTTGTCATAGCTAATTTTTAATTTCTTCTCAGCATTTTTTATGGCCGTTTGAATTGCTCGTTCCTTATATGGCTTGGTGGTATTCTTCCGCTCAATCAAATTCTTCATCGTGAGAGCAATTTCGTTTTCAGTCTCAAAAATAGACTGCAATGCAGCATCTTCACCAGATACAACAATTTTGCCCTGGTGCTGGAGATTGTTAACGCACGTAGCAATGGGATCAAATTGTTTAATTTGTAATAACTTACTTGCTTGCGTTAGAAGTAAAGCCAACTTTACAAAGGTATTTCCCTCTTTACTTAGTTCATCGAGTAAAATTTGGAAAATTGCACCATTAATACGTCGCGGATCATCGGCAGCAATTCCTAATTTACTGCCCATTCTATCAGCACTTTTAAACGCATAGCCCGTAACTTCTGCAATCGCGGCATACGGATCTTGCTCCAATTTAGCTAGAGTTTCACCGTGATAAATTTGATACAGTCTAGCTGCCACTTTTTTATTTAAGCCAAATTGTGCTAATTTAAGAACAATCTCTGAGTATGAGTCCATTGAATTAACACCCGAAATCAAACTGTCCTTTTGCTTTTTGGTTAATGGCAATGTGGCCACTTTAGCCGGATTATCTTTTAACACGGTTAAAGCATTTGTTCCTAAAGCTGAGATGATAGTATCCGCAGCCTTTTTCCCAATTCCCGGAAATTTACTGGAACTTAAATAGCGTGTTAAACTTCCTTTTTCTTGCGGAACTGATTGCTTATAGCTGTCACAGCGAAATTGCAAGCCAAATTTATTATGTACGACTAGCTTGCCGTCAAAAGTGTAAGTTCCACCTTCCTGAATATCGCCAAAACTACCAGTAACTTTAATTTCTTCTCGATCATAATCTTCTAGTTTACCAATGATAGTTACATCAAGAATTTTAAAAAGATCCTGATCGTTTTCAAAAACTATTCGATTTAATTTACCGTTAAACTTAGTCATTTTTCTTTTCCGAATCGTTAATCATTTTTAAAATTGCATCATATTGTTCTTGAGCCTGCTGGTAAAATTTAGGATCCTCTTGTTTAGCCTTGTGTAAATATTCTTCAGCTTCCTTGCGATTATCATTAAGAGTTGTTATGCCTAGCATGAAATTGACCTTAGCACTTCTTTGATTTTCGTTTATTTGCTGATAGCTCGATTTTGCACTAGTTAAATCACCTAAGCTTAGCCAAATATCTCCCAGCAATTCTTTAACCCGATTATCGATATTTTTGATTGTTAATGCATGGGCTAAAGCCTTCTGTCTTTGTCCCAATTTGAGAAAAACCAGAGCCTTTTGGTATAAGACCAAGTCATCATTTGGGATTTGGTTTAGTAACTCTAAAGCTTTAGCAAAATCGCCTTGTAGATATAGACAAACTGCCAAATCATAGTCTAAATCTTGCGGATTTTTAACAAGATGTTTTGCTTGTTCTAAAAGCTGTGTTGCTTGGTCAAAACTCCCCTGTTCAATTAGACAAGTAGCAAGTTTTAGGTAATTTTCAGTATTTCGCGGGTCTGCATCAATTTTAGTAATCAGATCATGAATCTGCTTTTCAGATTGCTGCTTATTTTTTGCTTGGTTATTTTGGTCATTTGTCATAGTGAATCTGTTCCTAATATTTTTCTTCCTAAAAACTTAGTTTCATTCCAAACGAGTAAGTGGAAACTTTTTCCCTGATCGGTCGTTTCCAAAATACTTAAACTAGTATTACTGAGGGCGCCATTATGACGAATATCATAAAGAGGATAAGCTAAAAGTCCGCCCATGATCGCGCTTAAAGCTGCACCATGACTTACAGCAATTACTTTATCGCTATCATCAGGGTATTTTTGAGCAATTTCCTGGGCAAAACTCCATCCACGCTGAATTACGTCTGAATAGTCTTCTCCGCCGATGCTTTTACCATCATACTTTTCAGGGCTATCCCAAATATCCGCGACTTGCTGCGGATACTGCCTAGCAGCCTCTGAAAAATTAAGTCCTTCCATTTTACCCAAGTCAAATTCGCGTAAACGCTTGTCTCGGTTAATTATTAAAGAAGAAACCATACTCGACTTTAATCTTTTGGCAGTTTCATATGCACGATTTATCGGACTAGAATAAAAACCAGCAAACTTCGTTTGACTTAAATATTGTCCAAGTTTTTGAATATCAATTAAACTTTGCGGTAAGAGTGGAGAATCACCATGTGCTCCCTGAAATCTTCGTTCTAAATTCCATTCCGTTTTTCCATGTCTAATAAAATAAATCTGCATTACTAATCGATCAATCTCCTATTATTGTTACCTTCATAGTTTATCATTTAATTAACGCAATTGAAAAAAGCAAAAATTCAATAAAACTAACAATCTTATGTTGTATTTGAAAAAGCCAACAAAAAAAGAAAAATGCTATACACATTTTTCTTACTTGTTTTTACTGTTTAAACTAGCTGTAATTTTTGCTCATTCTGGTAAGCACAATCAATATTGCCGCCACCAAGACACTCTTCACCATTATATAAAACGAGTGCCTGACCAGGTGTAACTGCTCGAGCCGGCTCAGCAAAGTAAACCGTCGCGGTATTGGTTGCTGCGTGGTAATCCACTGTTACTTCAACATCTGGCTGACGGTAACGAAACTTTGCGCTACAATGGAGCGTTAAGTCGTGATCAGGCTGACCAGTAAAAAACGTCATCCCGCTTGCCTTAAGCTCAGTCGCATAAAGCAACTTGCTATCATAGCCTTGCTCTACAATTAGTTCATTCTTAGCTAAGTTTTTCCCGACCACAAACCAAGGTGCAGTAGACTCCTTGGTCGAGCCAAGTCCTAGACCTGAACGTTGACCGATGGTGTAATACATCAGACCAGCATGCTCGCCTACGACCTTACCGTCAGGAGTAACCATTTTGCCCGATTGTGCTGGCAAAAATTCACTTAGAAACTTTCGGAAATTACGTTCACCGATGAAGCAAATTCCAGTAGAATCCTTCTTTTTAGCATTTACTAAACCATTTTTAATGGCGATTTCTCTAACCTGCGGTTTGGTTAGATTTGCTAACGGAAAAATTACCCGCTTTATTTGGTCTTGCGTCAATTGACTTAAAAAATAAGTTTGATCCTTATTCCCATCTTTTGGACGCATCATATGAGTGATACCGTTTTTATCAGTCACGGTCTTAGCATAATGACCCATAGCAATATAGTCAGCATCTAAATTTAAAGCAAATTCTAAAAACGATTTAAACTTAATTTGACTGTTACACATTACATCGGGATTAGGCGTCCGTCCTTTTTGATATTCGTTTAAAAAATATTCAAAAACACGATGCCAATATTCTTTTTCAAAGTTAATTGAATAATATGGAATACCAATCTGATCTGCAACTTTTTTAACATCTTCGTAATCTTCAGTTACGGTACAAACACCGGCGTCATCCGTGTCATCCCAGTTCTTCATGAAAACACCGATAACATCATAGCCCTGCTCTTTAAGCAATAATGCAGATACAGAGGAATCAACTCCGCCACTCATTCCAACAACAACTCTGGTCTTTTTAGCCAATTAAATCAATCCTTTACAGCAACAATAATATTACGCTCTTCAAGATCTTTTAAAATATAGTTCAAAAGTTCAACCGTGGGCGCTAATTGCTTGTTCTTAAAAATATTTACTTTTTGCAAACCATTACGATCCGTAATGACCATCGTTAAATGGTTTAAATCTTTGTTAATCGTCATCTTAAGCTTGGTTGGCGCATTATAAGGTGAATCATTGTACAAAGGATGTTCGTAATTAAAATTCCCTTTAACTGTTTTAACAAAGCCCGCATCAATTAATGCATAAAGCTTTAGCTCTGGACTAAGCGTAAATTTACGATTATCACCATTGATTATAACTGTATTTGCCATGATTACACCTCTTGCTTACAAATAATAAGTTAATTTTTCTTAAAAAGCAACTAATTTTCCCTTTGTTGGACTTTTTTAACGATCTTGCTTAGTTGCTCAGCAAATTCCTCTACTTCTGTTTCAGTATTATACCGGCCAAATGAAATTCGGATTGATTCTGAAATTCTAGGAGAATCCTTACCAAAACAAGCAATTAACACATGCGACGGCTCAAGTGAACCAGCTGTACAAGCGGAACCACCCGAGACAGCAAAACCAGCTAGGTCAAGATTAGCCTGCAGCACTGTAGTTGAAACACCATTTAGGCGTAAATTTAGAACGTGATGTGATACATTTTCACCCACGCCACCATTAATCTGATAAGCAATTTTTTCTGCAGTCAATTTATCTAAAATAATTTTTTGTAATTTTTGATATTTATTCTGCAAATCATTCTTATCAATAGCAGTAATTTCTGTAACAGCTTCACCAAAACCAGCAATACCAGGAACATTCTCCGTTCCAGCCCGCCTTTTAGTTTCTTGCTCTCCACCGTAAACCAGTGGCGGTAACTTAATTTGGTTATTTTCATATAAAAAGCCAAGAAATTTGGGACCATTTATTTTATGGGCTGAAGTAGACAACAAATCTATCTTCATTTCTTTGACATCCAAATCAATATTACCCAGCCCCTGAACCGCATCAACATGAAAGTAAGCGTTGCTTTGAGCTACAATTGCGCCAATTTCCTTTAATGGATTAATTGCCCCAATTTCATTGTTGACCGCCATGATTGATACCAGAATTGTTTCAGGCGTTAAGGCTTTTTTTAGGTCATTAAGAGCAATATGACCATGTTCATCTACATCAAGATAAATTACATCAAAGCCTTCTTGTTCCAACTTTTTCATTGGGTTTAAAACAGAAGGATGCTCAATCTTAGTCGTAATAATACGCTTACCTTCGTTTTGCCGACTGTGAGCTGTGCCTAAAATAGCGGTATTATTACTTTCGGAGCCCCCAGAGGTGAAGATGATTTCATTATCCTTGGCATTAATCGCTGCCGCAATTTTTGAACGAGCCTGATCAATTACATGCCGTGCTTTTCTCCCCAACTCATAAGTGCTAGAAGCATTGCCAAAATCATCCTTCATCTCCTTGGTAATCACATCAATCACTTTGGGAGACATCGGTGTTGTAGCTGCATTATCAAGATATATTTGTTTCATGATTTAATTCATCTCTTCTAAATAGGCACAAATTAACTTAGCAGCCCTTGCCCCTACTTTTTGCGCAAAATGATCGAAATCTTCATTTGCATCATTATCGCCATTATCTGAAATAGCACGCATAGCTACTAATGGTTTATTGAAATGAGCAGCAACCTGTGCAAAAGCTGCGCCTTCCATTTCAACTCCTAAAGCAGTTGCAAAGTTCGCCTTAATCGCCTCTTTTTGCGCTTCAGAGCCGATAAAAGAATCTCCAGTAACTATTAAACCTTCTTGAAATTTAACGTTCTGTTGCTCTAAAAAAGTAGCAAATCGTTTTCTAGCAGGTGAATCTAGTTTAAAAACTGCGGGTTCTCCTGGAATTTGCCCTTCAACATAATCGCCGGCAAGAGTGTTATGCGCATCATGATAAGCAAAAGCGTTAGCCAGTATCAAATCTTCTTTGTGCACTTTTGCCTGTAAAGATCCAGCGGAACCGGTCATGAATATTAAGTCAATATCCACTTTGCTTAGCAAGCTAGCTAGGTTCATCGCAGCCTGAACTTTACCTATTCCACTCAAACCAATATAAATATCATTATGGTTAACGCAAAAATGCTCGAATAACGTTGATCCGAACATTTCTTTGCTACCAGAGTGAAAATACTTATGATAATATTCTGCCTCAATTTCCATTGGGACAATAATTGCTATCTTCATTTTTACCCTCGTTAATTTTATAGATGAAATAACGCCAGTAATACCAAAATAATTAAAACTAGCATAATAAAAATTGCTCGATTCAATTTTTTCTTTAGTCTAAGACCTTTTTGTTCACTAATAAGTGCACGGTCATTCGGGGAAATATGCGAATTAGCAGTTTTTTGGCTAAAATTGCCTTGTTTTCGCCGCTTTTCGCGCGTATTTTCCCTGTTTGGCTGCTGAACATTCGACGCACCCTCATTTTCAGACCGAGTAAATTCAGGGTTAACGTCAACTTCCTCATCATTGCCATCAAATGCCGATTTAATTGTATTGAAAAAGCCCTTATTCTTTTTATGCTTATTTTTCTTACGGTAATCTGATCGTTTTTCAGTCATCTTAATCCTTTGCGTTTGCACCTGTTAAAAGCATATTTTCCCATACGCTCATTGCATACAATGTCTTTGCATCAACAATTTTACCCTGTGCAGAAAGTCTCTTCAACTCTTCTAAACTGAACCAATGGCCAGTTAAAAATTCATCAGAATCAAGTGGCCTTTTATCAGTCAATTTTGTTAATGTATCGCAATAAAATAAATACAATTTCTCGTTGGTAAAACCAGGTGACGAATAAAAATCTGTGATTTTTTCCCAATAATCGGCATGGTAGCCGCCTTCTTCATTCAGTTCCCGTTTCATCGCGTCCAAAGGACTCGCATCAGTTTCATCAACCAAACCAGCAGGAATTTCTAAAGTTAGTTCCTTAATTGGTTCCCGCCATTGTTCAACTAAAAGCATTTCTTGCTTTTCATTTACGGCAATAGCTGCCGCTGCAGGTTGATGCTTAACCACTTCTCTAAGAGTAGTTTCACCATTAGGTAATTTAACTGTTCTAACCGAGAGGTCAACAATTCGACCTGAGAAAATCTGTTTTGAAGAAATTTCAGTTTCTGTTAAATCCATTTATTCACTTTCCTGTAGATTGGGCCAAGTAAACATTTACGCACTGAAGCCCATTTTTTCCTTGAGCAAGTTGATATTTAACTTTTTGCCCAACTTGAAGACGACGATAGCCCTCTTCTTTAATTGCAGTATAAAATACAAAATACGATTTATGGTTCTCACTATCTTCAATAAAACCAAAACTGCTGTTTTGATCAAATTGTTTTACTGTACCTAAACGCATTATTCCTCTAATCCTTCTTGGACAATATCTGGATAATCACTTTTGACTATCTTAGCACAACGTCCACAAATTAGTGGCAAATCTTTGTCCTCACCAATATCAGTTCTGATCATCCGGCAACGTGGACAAACCTCGCCTTCAGCACGTTCAACAATATATGCCCCATTAGTCAATTTTTCGGCATTTGCAGGTGCTGGGTCAGTTGCAATGGTTAATTTAGAAACAATTAAAATTTGTCTGAAGTTGGCATCAAGTTTAGCTAAAACAGCTTTAGTTTCCTTATCAGGATAAATTGTCACTGCAGCTTCAAATGACTTACCAATCAACTTCTTATCACGTGCTTGCTCTAAAGCCTTCAAAACATCGTCACGCATACTCATAAATTGTTTCCAGTCTGCTAGTAGTTCCGCCTCATTTTGATATTCGGAAACTTCTGGCATGTCAGCTAATTGGACATAGTCTTCTTTTTCTTTTAAAAATGACCAAATTTCTTCCATCGTGTGAGGCAAGATTGGCGTTAATACTTTGGCTAATTTGACTGCTGCATCGTAAATAACGGTTTGCATTGAGCGTCTAGCATGACTGTCTTGACCTTCAATATACAAAACATCTTTAGCGAAATCCAAGTAGAACGCAGATAAATCATTTGAAATAAATGAAAAGACCTTCTTATAGACCGTATTAAAATCATATTGCTCGTATTTGTCTAAGCAAGTTTTTACCAATTGGTTCAAAAGTACTTCGAGATATTGGTCAACTGAGTTTAACTCTTCATACGGAATTTGATCTTTTTCTGGATCAAAGTCAGACGTATTGGCAAGCATATAACGGAATGTATTTCTAATCTTCCGGTAGCTCTCTGAGGTCTGCTGCAAAATATCCTGCGAAACGGCAACATCGGAAGTTGCATCTACAGAAGCAACCCAGAGTCGAATAATTTCGGCTCCCATCCGTTTGATTACATCATTTGGTGCGATAACGTTACCAAGTGACTTAGACATTTTATGTCCCTTATCATCAAGGACGAACCCTTGAGATAAAATACTGCGGTATGGCGCTTGTCCTGTAGTAGCAACTGAAGTAATTAAACTTGAGTTAAACCATCCCCGGTATTGATCACTACCTTCAAGGTATAAGTCGGCAGGAAAACGCAAGTCTGGTCTTTTAGCCATTACAGCTTGGTGTGATGACCCCGAATCAAACCAAACATCTAGAATATCAGTTTCTTTTCTAAATTCACCATTTGGTGAATGCTCAGAGGTAAAGCCTTCAGGTAATAATTCTTTGGCAGTATGCTTATACCAAGCATTTGAGCCCTCTTTAGCAAAGATTTGCGCAATATGCTCAATTGTTTCTGGCGTTACGATCGGCGTATCATCTTCGGCGTAGAAAATTGGTAACGGAACACCCCAAGCACGTTGACGCGAAATTACCCAGTCTCCCCGGTCCTTAATCATATTATGCAGACGAACTTTACCCCACGAAGGTGTGAAGTTAACTTTATCAATTTGATCAAGAATTTGTTGACGACATTTTTCGATTGAAGCAAACCATTGAGTTGTGGCACGATAAATTACGGGTTTCTTGGTACGCCAATCATGTGGATATGAGTGGGTAAAGAAACTCAATTTTAGCAAATTGCCGGATTTGCGCAATTTTTCTGCAACTACTTTATTTGCATCATCATAAAACATGCCCACTAAATCGGGATCTGGTACTTCAGACGTAAAGCAGCCTTTGTTATCCAATGGACTAAAGACAGGCAAACCATACTTTTGGGCTACATTATAGTCATCTTCACCAAAGCCCGAAGCTGTATGAACTAAGCCTGTACCATCTTCTGCGGTAACGTGCATAGCGTTCATCAGCAGTACATCCTGGCCATATAATGGATGAGTTGCCAGCATACGGTCCATATCTGAGCCTGCTAGGTGCTGAACTACCTCATAATTATCCCAACCTAGAGTTTCGGCAACTGCTTTTAAGCGGTCAGTTCCAATAACATATTTTTTGTCATTTACTTTTACAACGGAATAGTCAAAGCTTGGATTAACGGTAATACCTTGGTTTGCAGGAATAGTCCATGGCGTGGTTGTCCAGATCAAGAAGTAGGTGTCTTTTGGATCTAAAATATTTTTACCGTCTTTAACCGGAAATGCAACAAAAATTGAAGGTGATTTAACATCATGATATTCGACTTCGGCTTCCGCTAAAGTGGATTCACTTGATGGTGACCAATAAACTGGCTTTTTACCCTTATAAATGTAGCCCTTTTCATACATCTTACCAAAAACACGAATTTCTTCAGCTTCGTATTCCGGCTGCAACGTTATATAAGGATGATCCCAATCGCCCATTACACCAAGACGCTTAAAATCAGCCATTTGCTTTTTGATTTCTTTTTTAGCGTAGTCTTCACATAATTGACGGTAATCTGCTCGACTCATTTCTTTGCGGTTAACGCCCTGTTTCGCTAATTGCTGCTCAATTGGCAAGCCGTGCGTATCCCAGCCAGGAACATAAGGAGCATAGTGACCGCTCATATTTTTAAAGCGAACAATAATATCCTTTGAAATCTTATTTAAAGCATGACCCATGTGAATGTTGCCGTTAGCAAACGGAGGACCATCATGTAAATCAAACCGTGGTTTACCCTCATTTAATTTTAACCGTTGCTCGTATAATTTATTTTCATCCCATTCTTTTTGCCACTCGGCTTCACGAACTGGAAGATTGCCGCGCATTTTGAACTTAGTTTTACCTAAATTCAGCGTATCTTTCACTCTCATTTAAATTCCTTTCTGTCAAAAAACCTCGTCCTAAAATTAGGGCGAGGTTTATTCATCGTGGTACCACCTAAATTGAGCTTTTAAGCTCCACTTATAGATTGCGTAACGTGCAATTACCGAATAAACAATTTATTTAGCAGCTGATCAACTATCAAGCTCTTATATTAGCCTTACACCACCACTAATTCGCTGACTTGCTTTCAAGTTTTACTGCCTGTTTATTATTTATGATTCTTATCACTATCGGGAAAAATAATTTGCGCACCTGGTTCTACAATTGGCGCATTTTCATTTTCTCGTAAATTCACCGTTTCAGAATTAAGACTATCTCCAGCCATTGGCTTAGGATCATCTGCGGTGTCTTCATCAAAGTTTACTTCATCATCTCCGCCATTGTCAACCTCAACAGTAACATCATCGTCGTCATCTTCATCAACAACTTCTTCTGCATCTGTTAGCATGATAGGCTCAGCACCATCTGGTGGGTAAAAACGTTCAGTCGAAAAATATTTATCAAGGGCCTTTTGCCATTTCTCATCATCAAGATTTTTGATTGCTTGTTGCAAAAGTTCCTGAATGTAACGTCTATAACCAGCAACTTCTTTTTTAACCCGATCATAATCTGCTTTGATTGTATCTAATTGCTGCTTCTGGTACTCAGTATCAACTTTAGCTTGAGCAGTTTCATTATGAGCTTGTTGCGTAGCTGTATTAATGATTTCTTGGGCTTTTACATGTGCATCAGCTAGTTGAGCCTTGGCTGCTGATTCATTATTATGAAACCTGGTTACTTCCGCTTGTAATTTTTCAACTTGATGATTTAGTTGTATAATTTGATTTTTTAAATCAACCGTTTCATCAAGTGCATCTCCATAATCATCAACAATCCGATCTAGAAACGCATCAACTTCGTGCCGATCATAGCCACTTAGGCCTCGTTTTTTAAATTCTTGATCATGAATGTCCATGGGGGTTAGTTTTTTTGTCTGTTTTTTGTTGTCTGCCACAGCTTCAGCACCACCTTAAATTTACCTTTTCTCGTAGACGAGATATTCATTACCTGGCATCTTCCAAAATGTCGCAAACTAATGATATCAGTTTCTTTTACTATTATATTAGAATCTTGCACTCCATGCCAATTTAATTTTACCAAATTTGCGATTATTGCATCATTAATTGTTTTTCGACTTTGTCTACTAATGCCCGATAATATTGTATCAATTCTTAACGATGCAGCGATAATCGTTGCGTCAGTACTATCATCTTCAGAATGCAAAATATCATTGACAGCAATTGGCCGAATTTTAACTTGTGAACGGCCAATTCGTCTAATCTCTTCCATAAAAAAAGTAATTAATTCATTTTTTACAAAAATTTGCCAGTTACCCGCATTGTCCGTAATAATATCACCAAAAGTACAAGTTTTAATTCCAGAATTAGCTATGCTACCTAAAATCGCACTATGTGATAACTGCGCGAATTTTCGCGGATACACAATTTCACAAGGCGTAATTTCATAGGCAGAAGGAGTTAAATTGACCCAGTCTTCAGCTATGTAAACCCGTTTCTTCTCAGCATTAGTATATCCACCAAATTCTTGAATAGACAGGTCATTACCACTAATTGTATTTAAAATATCTCGTTCACCAGGATTTAAAAAATCTGTCAAAATAGGTTGATGCTTAAAAACAATGCTATTGAAAAAACCAGTCATTTTATCAATAACCGATTTTTCTTCTGAATCAAAATATGGATAGAATTTGCTAGCTTGCCGTTTTTTCATTATAAAAAAATCCTTAATAAAATATTAGCAATCCAGCCCAAAACGTAATCTTGAATAAAATAAAGCACTAACAATCCAATTAAAAACGATATATCCAAACCAGTCGAATTAGTTAAAGTTTGAATTGGTCCTTTGCGGAACAGATTTACATAAGGGTCAACTAGACGATCAATTAGTCGACCTACAAATGAATCGCGTAGCATCGGTACCCAGCTCATAATTGCATCAATAACCATAACAATACTGTATACCCAAATAATCCACTTAATGGTATTTAGGATGTAATAAATTGCTGTAAGCATTAACTCAAATTATCTTTCTTATCTACTAAATCGCTAATTTTACCATTAGTAACAAATTTCGGCGGGGTTGCCAAGAAAATTTTGTCACCAATACGTTGAATCTCGCCATTTAACGCATAAACAGTGCCAGTAATAAAGTCAACGATTCGACGCGCTGAGGCATCTTCCATTCGACTGAAATTAATAATTACTGCTTTATTACTCAGCAAGTTTTGTGCAACATCTTTTGCGTCTGAATAAACACGGGGTTCATACAAAACAATTTTGCTTTTAGCAGAATTGATTCCAGATTTGATGGAAACCACTTTATCATGATCAATCGCACCATTTGGAATATTATCCTCATCGGTTACTTCTTGGTCATCAACATATTCTTCGCCGTCTAATAACTCGTCTTCGTCATCAGAAACACCGAAAAACTTACCTATTTTACTAAAAGCCATTACATTGCCTCCTATTAGTTTTCACCACGGTGTCTAAAAAACGGGATATCATCTGTATCATCGTCAATAGCACTCGTTTCAATTTGTGAAATACTGCTTTGGTCGTCATCATCAAAAGAAGTCTGTCTTTCACTAGATTCAACACTGGCTGGTGTCGAACGTCTAGTTTCTTGGGTGTCATCACTATTTAAGCCCCAAACACTTGTAGGGTCAACCATAGTCTTATGCTTAGGTGCTGGTTGTACCTGTGTTTGCTGGTTAACCGCCGTTTCTTCTTCAGCAGCAGGTTTTGCAGTACCTTGTTCTGGTACTTGTGAGCGTGACTCTTTGCTTGGTTGAGCCTTAACTTGATGACTGCGGCCAGGTAGCTGCTTTGAAGCCTCTTCTTCAGCCTGCGAACTAATTCCTGTTGCAATAACAGTCACAACAACTTCGTCTCCTAAATTAGGATCAATTGAAGTACCAAAGATAATATTGACATCATCACCAGCGGCCTTCGAAACTATTTCTGAGGCATCCTGCGCCTCAAATAAAGTCAAATCAGGTCCACCAGTAATATTCAGTAGAACTTGCCGAGCACCGTCAATTGAAACTTCAAGAAGTGGTGATGAAATTGCCAATTTAGTAGCTTCAACTGTTCTATTTTCTCCACTAGCACGGCCAATTCCCATTAAGGCAGCACCTTGGTTAGCCATAACCGTCTTAACATCAGCGAAGTCGAGGTTGACGTAATCAGTCGACGTAATCAAATCTGAAATACCTTGAACACCTTGCTTTAAAACATTATCAGCTTCTTTAAAAGCATCCATCATTGGCGTTTTTTTGTCAACCATCTCTAGCAGCCGGTTATTTGCAATAATAACTAGTGTATCAACATACTGCTTTAATTGCGAAATACCCTCAGCCGCATTTTTTGAACGCTTCGGGCCTTCAAATGTGAATGGTCGTGTAACTACACCAACAGTTAAAGCACCAGTTTCACGCGCAATTTTTGCCACAACAGGTGCGGCACCGGTACCAGTTCCACCACCCATTCCTGCAGTAATAAAAATCATATCTGCGCCCTTTAGTGCATCTTCGATTGTTTGTTCACTCTCTTCTGCAGCTTTTTGACCTACTTCAGGATGCGAACCTGCACCTAAACCACGAGTTAGTTTTGGTCCAAGCTGAATTTTAGTTTCAGCTTTATTACTATTTAAAGCCTGGACATCAGTATTAGCAGCTACAAAAGAAACACCTTGTACACCATCATCGATCATTCGATTAACAGCATTACCACCAGCACCACCGACACCAATTACTTTGATGACAGCATTTTTATTGTCATCCGAATCGAATGTGAAATCCATTTAATTAACCACCTTTAATCAAAGAATTTTTTAAAGAAATTCTTAAAGCTTTTATCTTTATTTTGCGTATTATTTTTTGATTTGCCTTGCGATCTCTTCTCTCGCTCTAACAACTCATGTCTATTATATTCTTCTTTTACTTTGGTTTCATTAACAGCAACTGCTCTTTTTGTATTTTTAGCAATTTTTTTGTCGTGTCCATTTGGTTCTTCCAGTATATTTTTACCGTAAATGGCGCTGACAGCCAAAAAGTCTATCTCAGACATTTTATATGCATAGTTCACTATACCATAAGCAGCAGAATAAACTGGATTACGCATCCCAATTTGATCAGGTTGATATATCCGTGTTTTAATATTTAGTTTCGAAGAAATAATATTATCAATTCCTTGTAGCAAACTATTCCCACCAGTAATTATAATCCCACCCGGAAGTTTGAGTGCATCATGCATTACTAAGCCTTTTTCAATTCGACTGAGAATTTGCAAAATTCGTGCATTAATGATTTCACTTAAATAGACTTCATCAACCATTTGCTGACCATCAGAACCAACACTGTTAATCGCAAATTTATTCTTCGTTGACGCTAAATTTGAATCAGCGTAGCCATAATCTAATTTAATTTGCTCCGCTTCACTTTTAGATGTGCTCAAAACGGCAGAAATATCATTTGAAATATCACTACCACCTTCAAAGTCAATATTTGCGTACTTGATCTGTGCATTATGAATAACTGTTGCAGTAGTAACTCCACCACCTAAATCAAGAATAATTGAACCAAATGTGCGCTCACTTTCATCAAGAGCAACACTAGCAATGGCAAGAGGGGTTGGGATAAAGAAATTGTTTTGATAGCCTGCACGCTCGACAGCTTTCTTGATATTGTGTAACGAACTCGCAGGAGCAGTTAATAAAATGCCTTGCACAGCCAAAGAATGCGCAATCATTTTACGAGGATCATCAACTTCAGTTTTACCATCGATTAAAAAGCGACTTGGTAAAAAAGCGATTGGCTCCCTTTCACTTTTGACCGCTGATTTAATCGCTACTTGAACAACCCGCCTAACATCGCTACTTCCAACCTCTTTACCATTATCACTAACATTAATTAAATCGCTTGCTGTTTCTAGTTGCAACATTTCTACGGGAATTCCTGTTACAACACGATAAATTTTTGCATTAGTTTTATTTGCAATTTCTTTTAATGCACGGCTTATCGCATCCGCTGTTTCGTCAATATCAACTATATTACCATGTCGCATCCCTTTATTTGGGACCGCAACCGCACCTATTACTTTTCCTGAATCAGCAACAATTGCTTTTACACTGGTAGTACCTATATCCAGTCCCACCAAAAGATTTGTATTGTCCAAAATTAACCCCCCGTCGATGCTCTTTTAAAAAGTTTAACATAAAAAAAGCATAAATTCAGCTTATGTTAAGCCATAAGCCCGCTTTTCATTTGGAGTAAGTGGGCGACTAAATGCTCCTACTTCCAAATCAATCAAACTATTTTTTCCTACTTTAGTCTTTATTTCATTATAATACTTTAATTTGCTTTTGAGGGTTGAGACGTTGCCGATGACTACGTTTCCATCTTTCATCAAAAAAATCACTTGCGATTTACGACGGGTATTCCCACTCAAAAGCTTGATCTGACTCTGAAAGTCGCTTGGTAAACTATTAAATAATTTGAGATTGTTTTTCAACGAAACCTCATGATTGTAGCCAATAAAAACCGGCTTATCTTGACTTACTTTATTCCAAAGTAATAATTGCGTGCCTAGCTTTCCATGAGATAATATTTTTCGATAACAATTATCTTCTTTAATATAACCAATCGTTTTATATTCATTAATTTGTAAAACTAGTTGATTAAAATGGTCTACTCTAATATTAACATTTTTCACTTCGGTATATTTATTAGTTAACTTATTATTAACATCCTTCAAATGAAGTAGATAATCAATAATTTTATCATTTGATCTTATTTTAGAAGTTTTAACTACTTCTTTAATTGGTAAATCATTTTCACCTTCGATTTTGACACTTTTAATATTTGCAAGTGGTGAAATATAATAGCCTAAGACTATAATAAATAAAATAGAAATAACTATAATTAAGCCTAGTCGTTCAAAAAGAGCGTTTTTACGCTCATTGTGCAATTTAGAAAGTGAGGCAGAGATTTTAGTTTGATTTTTTCTTTTCCTTTGCTTAGATTGGTGGTCCAAATAGCGTGACAGCTTTTCTTTAGGATCTATCTTAGTTATCCGCTTTTTTGTCAACTGTCTCACTTCCTCTCTTAATTATTTGCGATTTCTTGCATTACCTGTAATACCTGGTCAGAAGCGTTTGGGACGCCAAGCTTTTTAGAAGCTTTACTCATTTCATCAGCATATTTGCTATCAAGCAAAATATGGTCGATTGAAGAAATAAAGTTATTAGGATTAAGGTCATTTTCAGCAATTACTGTTGCTGCACCCTTTTTCTCAAGGTCGAGTGCATTAATCATTTGATGATTATGAGTCACGTTAGGACTCGGAATTAAAATTGCCGGTACGCCAAGAGCCGTAAATTCCGCTATACTTGTCGCACCTGATCTTGAAACTACACACGTCATTTTCGGCAGTAACGCTGGCATATCTTTGACATAAGGAAGGATTTTAATTGTTTTTCCGTAATCAATACCTGCTAGTTTCTTCTGGATTTCATCATAATAATAAGTTCCAGTTACCCAAATAATTTGATAAGGCTTCTTTTCCAGTTTAGTTAACGATTTTAACATAATCCGATTAATCGCTAGAGCTCCGCGGGAACCCCCAAAGACTAAGACAGTAGGAGTTTTAGGATTTAAGCCCCACTTACTCTGTAAATCTACCTTCGAGGCAGCCAAACCTAAAACTTGTTGCGAACGAGGATTACCAGTTTTAACCAGCTTTTTCTTTTCCCGAAATTGTTTAGCAGCATCGTCAAAGGTGTAACATATTTTATCAACATAATGACCTAAAAACTTATTTGCCACACCGACAACTGAATTAGATTCGTGAATCATCGTGGGAACGTGCAATTTGGCTGCAGCAAAGACTATTGCTCCACTAACATAGCCCCCAGTTCCGACAACTACGTCAGGCTTAAAATCAGTAATAATCTTCTTAGCCTTTTTAGTAGCCTTCATAAATAGGTTAACAGTGGCAAAATTACTTAATAAATGTTTCCGACTAAATCCTTGAATTTCAATCGTCTGAAAGTTAACCCCTGCAGCAGGAACTATCTTCGCTTCAAGTCCTTTTTTAGTCCCAACAAACAGAATTTCATCATTTGTTGCAATATTTCTTTCTTTTAATCTCTCGATTAATGCCATTATTGGATAAATGTGGCCACCTGTACCGCCACCTGTAAAAATAATCCTCATTTTACTTCGTTTTAAGTTCCTTAACAAAATTTACAAAATAATCGCCACGTTCTTCAAAGGTTCTAAACTGATCCCAAGAAGCACAGGCTGGTGAAAATAGCAAAACATCACCCGGACTGGTTAACTCATAGGCCTTAGGGACAGCTTCTTGAAGCGAATTTTCAATAACAATTTCCTTGATACCGGCCTTTCTAGCTGCGTCAGCCAGTAAATAGCGCGTCTCACCATACAGCACGATTGCTTTGACATGCTTTTTTAGTAACGGCACCAATGAATTAAAATTAAATCCGCGATCAAGGCCCCCAGCAATTAGCACTTCTGGTTCACTAAAAGAAGGTATGGCCACGGTTGCAGCCTCGATATTAGTTGACTTTGAATCGTTATATATTTTTCGATCGTCTAATGTCATAACATATTGCAATCGGTGCTTAGCTCCGGTAAATGTGGCTAGCACCTTGCGAATATCGTCATCATTTGCGCCCATTATCTGCGCAATTGCACTGGCAACAAGAGCATTTTGCTGATTATGAATTCCCGGGAGTTTCATGTCCTGCGTCTTCATAATCTTACCTTCATGGCTCTGCAAATAACCATCAGCAATAAAATAATCTGCTGCTTGATCATTCTCAGAAAAGGTTAGTACCTTGGCCTTAGTTGCTTCTTTTTCTTTTGCTAAAATTTCCTTTTGATCAAAGTTAGCCAAAAAATAATCTTGGGCCGTTTGCGTTCGCGTAACATTTAATTTGGCATTAACATAATTAGCAAATGTCTTGTGGTAATCCAAGTGGACATTGTGATAAATATCAACGACTGCTACAACTTTAGGGTCAATGTCAGTCACTCCCAATAATTGAAAGCTCGACATTTCAACAACTAGAATGTCATCCTTGGTAGCTTTTTCGACCACCTCAGAAATTGGAACTCCAATATTACCAACAGCATAAGCATGGTGATTTTGCGGGGCTAAATGATGCTCAAGTATTTGCTGCGTCAGCATAACTGTCGTAGTCTTACCATTTGAACCGGTGACACAAACATAAGGTGCCTCACTTACGTTTAGGGCAATTTCTGGTTCAGTAATTACTGGAATAGACAAATCAAGAGCTTTTTTTACCATTGGATTGTCATAAGGAATACCAGGATTTTTGACTAAATAATCAAAATTCTCCCCACTTAATAGTTCAACTG
The DNA here is from genome assembly GCF_026535895.1 of Lactobacillus sp. B4007. Lineage (NCBI taxonomy): Bacteria > Bacillati > Bacillota > Bacilli > Lactobacillales > Lactobacillaceae > Lactobacillus > Lactobacillus sp. B4007. Next base: position 300,884 of record NZ_JAFNPA010000002.1, on the reverse strand, counting down.
GATGGTGACCACCAATTACACGTACACCTAATTCCTTGAGCTTTTGAGCATGCTCGTTTTGTGCAAGTTCTGCCTGGTCGTTCAAAGTCAGCTTTGCACCAAGTTTAAGCAACAACATACTTACTGCAAAACCACTTTTTCCTAGGCCTAAAACTAAAATATTCTTATCGACATATTTTTTTATTTGCCTCATTATTTTTTAACCCCAAATTATTAAATATAAAATACTACCAATTAAACCAACAATCCAAAAAATGATATCAACTTTCCATTCGGAATATCCAAGCATCTCAAAATGATGATGAATCGGCGTCATTTTGAATATTCTTTTGCCTGTAGTTTGGTAAGAAATAACTTGAAGAATTACACTAGCCGTTTCGCAAACAAAAACAATTCCAATCAACAGCAATGACCAAGGTCTATTTAAGAATAAACTAACAGCAGCTAATCCGCCACCAAGCGCTAAGGAGCCGGCATCACCCATAAAAATTTTAGCAGGTTTATGGTTAAAAATAAAAAATGAAAATAAACCGCCGATAACACTCATACAGAAAATGAGAACCGCAAAATTCTTTTGCTTAAGAGCCAAATAGGCATATGTCGCATATGCAATGATTGATAACCCTGTTGCTAGCCCATCTAACCCATCTGACAAGTTAACTGCGTTTGAAAAGCCAACCAGCCAGAAAATTTCAAAAATTGTGAATAGAACAACGCTAGTGACAGTGCCAATAAAGGGAATATATAGACCAAAACTAAAGTGATCCGTTGCTGCAATACCAATAATAATGACCGCTATCAAAATCTGTAGTGCAAACTTTTGCCAGGCTTTTAATCCGAGATTGCGTTTATAAAATAGCTTAATACCATCGTCTAAAAAGCCAATAATACCGTATCCTAATAAACTAATTAATAAAATCCAGATTAATTTATTTAATTGATTTTGCCAGCAGGCAACCCATACGGTGGAAATAACCGTCGAAAGAACAAAAACAACACCACCCATCGTTGGCGTTCCTGATTTTTTTTCGTGCCACTTTGGTCCTTCATCTCGAATTTCTTGTCCTTCATGATGGCTCCGCATAAAAATAATCATCCACGGTAAAAAAATACCGGTTAAGACTAATGAACTAACTAATGCAATGATGCTGATTACTAGCATAAAAAGTGCTACTCCTTTAATTTAACTTTGATTTTTGTTCCCGACTTTATGGTTGAATTCACCGAACGACTTTGCTCTTGCACGACGCCAGTTCCCTGAATTGTAATTTTTGCGCCAGTCAAGTCAGCAAACTGGTGCAAATCGTCAATTGTCCAGTTTTTCATATTTGGACAAGCAATCTTGCCGGAAGTCATGACAAACATCCGCTTTCCGGCTTCTTGCTTCTGGTTCTGTTTAATTGACTGTTCAGTTATTTTATCACCACTACCTATCTTAGCAAGCCTTAAGCCCAGTTGACGAGCCTTTTTTTGTGCCTCAGAATAAGTCATTCCTGTGAAGTTAGGTATTTTAACAATCGTTGAATCATCGACCTCATTTTTCGACATTAAAATGACCCGGTTCATCACTGGCTTAAAAATTGATGACAAGATTACTTCTGCTGGTTTAGTCATTTTACGTGGTTGCTTTACAGTAATATAGATACAATACTGCGGATGCTTAGCTGGCGTCACACCGACAACTGAAAAAGTATAATTGTTATCGCCCTTGAGGTAGCCTCCACTTTTAAGATTAGCAATTTGTGCTGTACCGGTTTTAACGGCAATACTTTCACCTTTAATGCGGTAAACAGAACCTGTCCCAATTTGTTTATTTAAGACCCGCCGCATGTTTGCCAAAACAACTTGAGCCGTCTCCTTTGAATAAATCGGTTGGCCAACATTTTTTACTTGGTAGCCAGAAATTATTTTGCCTTCAGCATTAGTAATTTTCTCAACGAATTGGGGCTTAACCATTTGACCATCATTAGCCAAACTGCTGAATGCCTGCATCATTTGCATCACATTGACGTTAACACCTTGCCCAAAACTGGTAACCGCTTGATCAATTGGCGACTTAAACGCAATTATACCTGGTTGTTCCCCTGGTAACGTTACATTGGTTTTTTGCCCAATATGAAATTTATTCAGATATTTACGCCAAGTTTTTGCACCCATTTGTTGCTCAATATGAACAAACCCGGTATTACTGGAACGTGGGAATGCTTGAGAAAATGGAATACTACCCCAGCCATGCGGTTGCCAGTCATGAATTACAGAACCACTAACCGTGACTGATCCTGAATTATAATACTGATTTGGATGGTAACTGCCACTATTAACCGCCGCAGATAGCGTTAATACCTTGAAAACTGAACCCGGTTCATAAGTATCTTGCACTAAAATATTACGGTAAGAATGTTCTATGCCCTTTTTTGTTTGCGGATTAAAAGTTGGTCTTTGTGAAGTAGCCAAAATTTTACCCGTTTTCATATCTTCAACTACAGCCGTCATTGAAACTGGGGCAAAATTATTTTGAACATACGACAAGCGACTTTCAAGATATTCTTGAAGTTGAGAATCAATAGTTAGGTAAAGATTATTACCATTCTTGGGTGGTTGGAAGTTTTGAACACTATTCGGTGTTTGAAAATTAGACGCATCAACTGATGAAATTTGATAACCATCCTTACCAGATAGTTCATCGTTATACCAGGCTTCCAAGCCCATTGTACCGACTAAATTCTGAGTTCGCTTCTTCTTATCATATTCGGGGCTTGCTATCCCAATCACATGAGAAGCAAAATTACCGTTAGGATATAGGCGCGATTGCGTTTCGAAGAATTTAATTCCCGGAAGCTTCATCTTTTCAATTTGATCCTTCTGCTTTTTGGTTAAACCAATTCCCGCAGTCCCAAATTGAACTTGAAAAACAGGATGAGCAGGATTCAAATAATGCAGTATTTGACTACTTGATAATGGCAGCACCTTAGCTAGCTTGACAGCCGTTTCTTCTTTATTTACAACGTATTCAGGCTTATTTTTATAATTGATCGAAGACTTATCCAAGATGGCATAAACAGTATATAGATGCGAGTCCTGTGCAATCGCTAAACCATTTCGATCATAAATCGTTCCCCTAGTTGCCTTCAGAACTTGATTACGCATATAAAGCTGTTCTGTCTTTTTAGTTAAATCTTCTCCACTAACAGTCTTGGAGATTCCAATATACAAAAATCTACCTATAAATACAAGAAAAACCAAAGCTACGGCTACCTGGAGGAATCTACCTACTGTAAAACGGTATTTGTGAGCTTTGGATTTTTGCGAATTTAAATTACTATTGTGCTTTTTCATTAGCGAATAGTCCTAATATTTTTTTCAATTAGAGTCAACCCTTTACTCTTAGCAATTTTATTCATTCTTGCACTTGAGGTTAACTCACCTAATTCTTGATGTAAATCACTGACTTGATTTTGCCCTTTTGCAACTGCACGTTGCACACTGGTTAATTCGTGTTGTGCTGAAGTGGCAGAAATGCTTGAAGAAACTAATAGGGTCATTAATCCCAGTGTAATAATGGTTCCTAGAACAAGTAAAAACTTTTCTAGGCCATTCCAAGCAACGCGACTATGATCTAAGACCTGTCTTTTTCGTTGCTCGGGCTCTTGTTGTTTATTAGGATTAAATTCTACTTTTCTTGCTAAACTATCAGCCATTGCTATTTCCTCTTCACAATTTTTCCGCAACCCGCAACTTTGCACTGTGTGAGCGGTTATTGTTTTTTAACTCTTCATTTGAAGCAATGATTGGTTTACGATTAACCAAGCGAAGTGTTGGCTTCATACTATCTGGTATCATCGGCATTCCTCTCGGAACTTCAACTTCTGAGTATTTCTTAAAAATGTTTTTTACGATTTTGTCTTCGTCAGACTGAAAAGTTATCACACTAATTCTACCGTTTGGCTTCAAAAGCTCAATGGCTTCTTCAAGTGATTCCTGCAAAACATCAAGTTCGTGGTTAACTGCCACTCTTAAAGCTTGAAATGTTTTCTTTGCAGGATGCCCTCCAGTCCGGCGTGCAAACGCAGGAATTGCTTCCTTAATAACCTCTACCAATTCAAAAGTTGTTTCTATTGGTTTCTTTTGTCTTCTTTCGACGATTTTGCGAGAAATTTGACGGGAATATTTTTCATCCCCAAACTTATACAAAATATTAGCTAATTCTTTCTGACTCGAATTGTTAACTAATTGGTATGCATCAAGTTCTTGGCTTTGATCCATTCTCATATCTAGTCTAGCATCGAAACGGTATGAAAAGCCGCGTCCTGCTTGATCAAATTGAGGAGATGAAACCCCCAAATCATAGTATATACCGTCAATGCCATTTTGATAACCAAGATCTACTAGGTTCTCCTTCAAATGACTAAAATTGTCGTGTACAAGCTCTAACTTGGGTTCACTATCAGGATTTAACAAATCCGCAAAGTTTAACTGTGCTGACTTTATTGCATATTCATCTTGATCGAAACCAATTAGTGTTCCTCGATCAATTTTACTTAGCAAATATTTTGCATGTCCGCCACCACCGAAAGTTGCGTCTACGTAAAGACCACCATCATGGGGTTTTAAATTTTCAATTGTTTCATGTAAGAGTACACTAGTGTGTTTGAATTCCATAGTCATATTAAAGCTCAATTTCGTCCAAATCTTCTGCGATGTCATCATAGTTATCATTAGCTTGGTCGCTAAATTCTTCCCAACGTTCTTTTGACCAAATTTCAATCCGGTCAGAAACGCCAACAATGACACATTCTTTAATCAGGGAAGCGTGTTTCTTCAGTGTTGTGGTCAGATTAACACGTCCCTGCTTATCGAATTCGCATTCCATTGCACCAGAGTAGAACAAACGCGTAAAACTACGCGCATTTCTCTTAGTCAACGGAAGTTGTGCTAACTTAGCCTCAATTTTTTGCCATGCTTCAGTAGTATAGCCAAAAATGCAGCCTTCCATTCCACGAGTAAAAATCATCTTGTCACCAATCTGAGTACGCAAACGAGCGGGAATAATTAACCGCCCTTTACTGTCAAGATTGTGATGATATTCACCCATGAACATGGTCTAGCCCCCTTCCAAATAATAATTTACCACATTTCACCACTTCCTACCACTTTTTAGTATAAAATTTACATTTTTTATTTATCCATGTTTAAAAGCAAAAAAAAGATCGAAATCCCATGCGAGATTTCGACCCTTTAAGGTTATTTTGCTGGTGTCACGTCAGCCCATTAAATCATCATAAATAATAATCCGATGTACCAGAATATCGTGTTCATGGTGAGAAAGTCCCAGATTTCACGAAAAATTTTGCCCAAAGAAATATTTTTGTTTTTAACTGCCTCGGATATTGCGATTATTATTACTAAAATAAAAAACAACAAAAATCCGTATGGTAAAAATTCAGGCCTCTTTTCCTGAACCACAATTAAGTGGCAGGCAATCACTAAGAAAAATGGGAGAATATCATACCCATGAAATTGTGCTTTTGGAAAAAGCCTATTTAATAAAACTGCCAAAAAAATCCCAATAAGTGGTAATAAAAAAATTAAAAGCATATTTTTGTCCTCTACTATTACTTAATTTCCATTTTAGCTTAATAGCCGTTTGAAAAAAACCATTAAGTAGAATAAAATATTGTTCAAACAGGAGGTCTAGTAATGGCACGGAAACACAAAAAGAAAAAATCAGGTTTTGAAAGATTAACTATCTTTATGGCTTGGCTAATGGCAGTTATAACCTTAGCAGCTGTTTTAGTTAACGTTTTAATGGGCCTGGGAATTTTCGAATAAAAAACGTGAGAAATAATTTCTCACGTTTTTTAATTTTGATAATTTTCAAGTTTTACCATAAATGGAAAATTATCAGCTAGACTGCCCCAAATTTTATACGTAACTACTGCAAATACAAGTGACCAGCCAATAGTTGGCAAAAAACTGCCAAGTAATGCAGAAACGGAAATGTTGCTAATACCCATTAAGTTCAAAACTAACCAATTATAACTGTTAATTAATATTGTACCTAGTAAGACTGCTATCAACCTTACCCAAAAAACTTCGGAAAAGAACCGTGCAACTTTTTGCAACAGCCAGCACACACAAGGCAAGCAAACAGAATAAAGTCCTAAAACACCAAAAAAGTAAATGTCACTAATTACACCTGCTCCTATGGCTAACCATAATTCTTTGGAATTAGTATCATCAAATAAGGCAATCAGCATCATCCCAATCGGCATTAGTTGATTTACACCCACGTTTAAAAAAGGATGCAAGTACATTGATAGACTACCATTTAAAACTAAGGTCACAAATAACCATAGAGCCAGCGTAAATTTTCGTAAAGAACGCATTAATCCGTCACCGTCCTTTTAATAACGGTAACAACCGACGGATCGTTCAATTCACCAGCTGGATTTATTCTAATTAAATCTGATAAGCCAAAGGAATCATGAGTCGTAGTTGCTACTTTACCAACTAATAATCCCTTAGGAGAATTACCACCCATTCCACTGGTATAAATTTTAGTCCCCTGTTTTAGCTTTTTGCTATCAATTGCTTGAGTGAAAGCTAAAGTTTTATTACCAATAACAGTAATTATGCCATGAACCTTTTTGCCATTGGTTGCTTCTGCTTCGACAGCAAACCGGTTAGCAGACTTATCAGTCGCAGTAATCAATTCAACTTTTGCTGAAGCTGCACTGACTTCAATAATCCGACCGATAACACCGCCACCAGACATAACCGCCATATTTTTCTTAAGGCCGGCAGTAGCACCTTTATTAATCACAAGCAAATCTGTCCAACTATCAGGTGAACGAGAAATCACAGAAGCATTAATCATATCAAAGTCGGTTAGAGTCTTCTTCACTTTTAGCGCTTCTTTTAATTGACGATTTTCAGCCTCTAGACTGGCATTCCGTGTCTTCGTTTGTTCTAACTCCGTTACCCGACTTTTCAGATAATTATTTTCATTTTGTGTATTTAGTAAGTCATGAACCGTGTTAAAACTGCCAGAGACAAGTCCAATTGGAAAATTAACAATTCTTGCTCCTACAGCAACAATATCATTGCCAAAGCTTTGAACAACTAATGGTGTGCTTCTTTTATTCCGCAAGCTTACAGATCCGCCAATGATTGAAAAAATCACGATAACGGCAATACAAACTGATAATAATTTTTTGTTTTGTAGAAACTTCTTCATCTGGAATTGATCCCTAAAGAAAAGCCGGCATAAACAGCCGACTTTTAATATTATCTGCGACTTCTACGCATTACTTCGATATTTTTAAGAGACTCGCCGGTGCCGATTGCAACACAGTCAAGCGGATCTTGGGCAATAAAGACAGGAACTTTAGTAGCTTCTGAAATTACATCTGGTAAGTTCTTAAGCAGTGCGCCACCACCAGTTAAAACTATTCCGTGATCAATCACATCAGCAGCAATTTCTGGTGAAGTTTGCTCAAGTGTTTCTTTAATTGCAACAATAATATCTTGGACAACATCCTGAATTGCCTCAGAAACATCGACAGCTTTTACATCAACGGATTTTGGCAGACCCGTGACTAAATCACGTCCGCGAATATTCACTGACTCAATATCCTTTGCTTTATCAACCGAAGCTGAGCCAATCTGGATTTTAATATCTTCAGCTGTCCGTTCACCAATAAGCAAGTTAAAGTTTGAGTGAACGTAATTCACAATAGCAGCATTAAACTTATCACCAGCTTGACGAATTGAAGTTGAAGAAACTATCCCGCCTAACGAAATAGTAGCAACATCAGTTGTTCCCCCACCAATATCAACAACCATCGAGCCAGTTGGGTCCATTACTGGAAGACCGGCACCAATAGCTGCGGCAAAAGGTTCTTCAATTACATAAGCTTCACGAGCACCAGCAACACGAGCAGCATCGATGACAGCCCGCTTTTCTACTTCAGTTACTCCTGAAGGAACGCAAATCATCACTGAAGGTTTCGCATTACCAACTGTTTTTTCAATAAAGTACTTGAGCATCGATGCGGTTGTATCATAATCCGCAATCACACCGTCTTTCATTGGTCGAATTGCAACAATTGATGATGGTGTTCTACCAATCATTTCTCTTGCTTCTGAACCGACAGCAATCACTTTATTAGTTTGTGTATTTTTGGCAACAACGGAAGGCTCCCTTAATACAATACCTTTGCCTTCCATATAGACAAGCGTATTGGCGGTTCCTAAATCGATGCCAATGTTTTTTGCTCCTAATCCAAACACGAAAATCTCTCCTTATTCCTGCAGTCTCTAAATCTTGAATAATTATAGCATAAAGTGCAATTTAAAAAAGATTTGCGGTGTAACTTTAAGACGAACTTAAAACAATTGGTGTTCGCGCATACTTAAATAACGCCCTTTTCCTACAATAAAATGGTCTAAAAAATCAACATGCATCATCTCTGATGCTTTTTGCAACATTTTGGTTAATTCCAAATCACTTTGTGAAGGAATCAAGTTACCACTGGGATGATTGTGAACTACGAATATACCTGCACAAGGATATATTACTGCCCAGCGGAAAATCTCACGTGGATGTGCAACGGATTTATCCAAAGTTCCCCTAAACAGACATTTTTCAGCAATAATATGATTGCTGTTATCAATATAAAAAGCCCACAGTTCCTCTTGCTTGCGATTGGCTAATTTATTAGTCAGATACATGCCTACCTCATTACTAGAAGTCAACACATCATCACGATCAAATGAGGCCATTCGCAATCTTTCAAGCAAATCTTCACTTATAATAGCTATATTCTCAGGACAATTTGCGCCCGATAAATATTTAAATAAATCATTAAAATCATTTAACCCTAATCCTTTTATTTTTTGGATTAGTTGTTCAAATTCAGTAATTCCCTCTTCCTTTAATTGACCAAATAAAGTACTCAACAATTCCATATCCGTATTAATTAAATAGTGCTTGGACTTCATAATTTTCATTAAATCATTCCTTTCACTATTATATACGTAGAAAATCACTGAAATTGTTTTAGAACTGCAAAAAAGTCTTTACAAATGCACGTGGCAATTTCATGATCCTTTTTGCTAGCCGGTATTAGTTCTGGAACCATCATGCATTTGATTCCAGCATTTACCGCTGATTGCAGCCCTGGTGAAGAATCTTCAAATGCCAGCAAATTAGTTTTTGCAACCCCAATTTTTTTGGCAGCCAACAAGTAAATATCCGGTGCTGGTTTAGGTCTAACGTGATTTTTTAAAAAGTCATCATAATTTAAGTGAAACTGAAAATAATTTCGCGTTCCCGTCACCCATAAGTTATGCTCTACCACATTCTCCGTATTACTAGTAACAATAGCCATCGGTATGTCACGCTCATACAAAAAATCTAAGGTTTCTTGCACTCCCGGACGCAGCTTCAGCTTTCCCTGGTCAGTCCATTGCCACACCAGTTCATCAGTTCTTTTAATAAACTGATTACGTTGAGCATTACTTTCAAAATACTCATTATAAAAATTTTGCATATCATTATTAGTTGAACCAACCAATTTTAAGTACATATCATCTGGAGTTGATAAATTGGCTTCATGAGACGCTTGAATATTCGCCTGCCAGTATAATTCTTCTGAATTAACCAGTAAGCCATCCATATCAAAAAGTACACCATTAATTTCGTCAGTGCTGTTTTCTATCCTCATTCTTTTCCTCCATTTGCAGGATATTGCCCACCAAATAAAACGAACCTGTTACTAGCAGTATATCATTTGCCTGGCTAGCTTGTCTCATCTGGGTATAGATTTTTTGCCAATCCGAATGATATTCGTATTTTTCCCGAACTTCTGGTGGAAAATCGGCTTCTTTAGCCGCCCGTGGATAGTCAATTGTTGTAAGCATGACGCGGTCAGTAGGTTTAAATAGAGCAAAAACTTCTGTTAAATCTTTATCTTTCATCATCATGATCAAAATTCTAATTATTCCATGCCGTTTTTGCTGCTGCTCGTGAGCAAAAGTTAGCAAATTTTTCATCGCTTGAATGTTATGAGCACCATCAAGAATAATTAGCGGTTTGGTCGCCAAAATTTGATAGCGACCTGGAATAACAGTTTCATTAATTGCTCTTTCAATTTGAAGATCAGTTAACTTCAAATTGAATAACTTAAAAGCCTGAACAGCCACGGAAATATCAATTCCTTCTACTCTAGGCCGGGCTGTAAAAGATAGGGCGCTGTTTCCGTCACGATATATCATGTCCTTATTTTGCTCAATTTCCATTCTAAAATTCTTGTTCCAGAGCTTCACAGGGGCATTTTCGTCATTGGCCTTAGCTAAAATAATTGGTAATACTTCTTCGGGAATATTGCCTAAAACTACCGGCCGATTTTTCTTGATAATGCCACTTTTTTCGCGGGCAATATCCTCAAGCGTTGGGCCAATAATTTGTTCGTGATCAAGCCCTACTGTTGTGATGATACTTACTTCTGGGGTAATCACATTAGTTTTGTCATGTTCACCACCGATGCCCACTTCAATCACGGCAAAGTCGCACTTTTCCTGAGCAAAATAAAGAAAAGCCATCGCCACTTCATATTCAAAAGTCGCTAATGCAAAGTCAGGTTCGGTTTGACGAATCTTGCTAAGAACTTTTTCAATCTGATTAGCCAAATCAATGAGACAGTCATCACTGATGTTTTGTCCATTTAACTGAATTCGTTCATTAAATTCGAAAACATAGGGTGAAACAAAAAGGCCGGTCTTTTGACCAGCCTTTTGCAACAAATTACTTAAATAATAACAAGTTGAACCCTTACCATTAGTGCCCGTGACATGAACGGTTTTTACTTTATCCTGAGGATTGTGTAAAGCAGCCAAAGTTCTTTTAATGTATGATAAATCTGCTTTTTCATGAAACTTCGGTAGCGAATATAAATAACTAATCACGTCTTGAGTATTGGTAAAATTCACATTATTCACTCTTTTTCAATTCTTCAATTCTCTGGCGAACACTGTCAAGTTGACTTTCATAATCAGCTTTTTTAGCTTTTTCTTTGTCGATAACAGCTTCAGGAGCATGGGCAACAAAGCCTTGATTGTTCAGCTTCTTGGTTGAACGCTCAACTTCACTAACCAGATCTTTTTCTTCTTTTTCCATTCGCTTGATTTCATCGTCAATGTTAACCAAATCAGCTAATGGAACAAAGATTTGTGCTCCTGAAATAACTGCTGTCTTAGCTAATTTTGGCGCAGCAAGTTCAGTTGCAATAGTCAACTTCTTCGGGTGCAAAAAGTTCTTAACGTACTCTTCATTATCAGTCAGAATTTGTTCGTTTTCGGCATCTTCAAGTTGAATCATGATGTCAATTGGTGATGATAATGGAGCATTAACTTCAGTACGGATGTTCCGAACAGCCTTGATCACTTCAATTAAGAAAGCCATATCGTGATTTGCTTTTTCATTAGCAAATTCTGGGTGTACTTCTGGATATTTAGCAGTCATGATTGACTGACCATCATGCGGCATTGACAGCCAAAGCTTTTCAGTAACAAACGGCATAATTGGGTGCAAAAGTCGCAAAGTTTGGTCAAGAATCCAAACGAGGTTAGCTTGCTTTCTTGTCTTCAGTTCTTCATTTTCACTGTTTAAAGCAACCTTTGAGATTTCAATATACCAGTCACAAAAGTCATTCCAGATAAAGTTGTATAATTCTCGGCCAGCCTCACCAAATTTATACTCATCAAACAACCGAATAACTTCACTAACAGTGTGATTTAAGCGGTCGAAAATCCAACTGTCTGCCAGGTCAAAATTGGCAGTATCTGGCATATGAGCTGGCTGGGCATTTGCTGGCAAGTTCATAATTACAAACCGTGCGGCATTCCAAATTTTATTAATAAAATTCCATGCCGAAGCAAGCTTCTTAGGGTTATAACGTGTATCTTGGCCAGGAGCAGTTCCATTAAGTAAAAACCATCTTAGGGCATCTGCGCCGTATTGATCAACAACATCCATCGGATCAACACCGTTACCGAGCGATTTACTCATCTTTCTGCCTTGTTCATCACGAATTAAGCCATGGAGAACAACATCTTTAAACGGACGTTTCTTGGTAAAATGAAGACTTTGGAAAATCATACGTGAAACCCAGAAAGGCAAAATATCGTAACCAGTGACTAGAGTATTTGTCGGGAAATAGCGTTGGTAATCGGCAGAATTTTCATCAGGCCAGCCCATCGTTGAAAATGGCCATAATGCGCTTGAAAACCAAGTATCTAAAACATCTGGGTCTTGCTCCCAATTTTCGCTATCCTTTGGTTCATGCTCGCCAACGTATATTTCACCAGTTTTTTTGTTATACCAAGCTGGAATTTGGTGCCCCCACCATAACTGGCGCGAAATTACCCAATCATGAACATTCTCCATCCATTGTTTAAAAGCCTGCTCAAATCTTTCAGGTATAAATGTCACTTTATTTTCAGTTTCCTGATTTTGCAATGCCTTTTCTGCTAACGGCTTCATTTTAACGAACCATTGGGTAGAAAGACGCGGCTCAACTTGAACACCAGAACGCTCTGAGTGACCAACAGAGTGAACAATTGGCTTAACTTTAATTAAATAGCCTTGATCTTTTAAATCTTTGACAACTGCTTCACGACATTCGAAACGATCCATGCCTTCGTATTTACCAGCATTTTCGTTCATCGTACCGTCATCATTCATGACATTAATTCGCTTTAAATTGTGACGATTGCCTACGGCAAAGTCATTCGGGTCGTGAGCTGGTGTAATCTTTACTAAACCAGTTCCAAATTCCGGATCAACATGTTGATCTTCAATAATCGGAATATGACGGCCAACAAGTGGCAAAATCAATTCTTTACCGACAATATCTTTGTATCGTTCATCTCCATGAGCTACCGCAACAGCAGTATCACCAAACATGGTTTCTGGACGAGTAGTTGCAATTTCAACAAACCCAGAACCATCGGCAAATGGATATTTAATATGATAAAAAGCACCTTTATCGTCTTGGTGAATAACTTCAATATCACTCAGTGCCGTTTGCAGTTCTGGATCCCAATTAATGATATATTCACCACGATAAATTAATCCTTCGTTGTATAGTTGAACGAAAACCCGCCGAACCGCTTTGGACAAGCCTTCATCTAAAGTGAACCGTTCGCGAGAATAGTCAAGTGACAAGCCCATCTTTGCCCATTGACTCTTAATAATATTGGCGTATTCATCTTTCCAGTCCCAAACTTGCTTAACGAAAGCTTCTCTGCCCATCTGGTGACGGTCTTTGCCCTGCTTACGCAGTTTTGCTTCAACTTTAGCCTGTGTAGCAATTCCGGCATGATCCATTCCGGGCAAATAGAGTGTGTCATAACCTTGCATTCGTTTATATCTTATTAACGTGTCTTGAATCGCTGTATCCCAAGCATGACCCAAATGCAACTTACCAGTAACATTGGGTGGAGGAATAACAATTGAATAAGGGTGAGCTTTTTTATCTCCAGAAGGTTTAAAAAGATCTTGATCAAGCCATTCTTGATACCGGCCTTCTTCAACCTCATGGGGATCATATTTAGGTGCTAAATCTGACATAATTTTTCTCCCAATAAAAAAATCCTAGACAAATTGTCTAGGACGATCTAATTTAACCGCGGTACCACCTAAGGTTAAGCAAGTTAAAACTTGCTTCTCTTGAAAGTGATAACGGTGAACTTACCGGATTAGCCTACTAATAGTTCAGCTAACCAGCTTAATCAAGCTACCAATTAACCTTCATTCGGCCTTTCACCAACATTGGGCCTTTCTCTATTTATAAGGTTAATACCTCTTGATTTTTGCTTTGCTAGCATTATAACATGTTTTTTAAAGTAGTGCAGTATCTTCTGCGGCTTTATCAGCCAAGAACTTTTCGTCAGGATAAATTGGCGTTACTTTAATACCTGCAAGTGCACGCTGAATTAAGCCATCAACATCAAGCCGAGCTTCATATTCCCGTGCCTTATCAAGTCTAGGCTTAGTTTTAGGACGTGGGGGAGCAAAAATTGTACAACAGTCTTCAAATGGTTGAATTGATAAGTCAAATGTTCCAATTTTTTCAGCTAAACTGATAATCTCTGTTTTATCCATCGTAGCAACGGGACGCAATACGGGAGTCGTTGTTACATCATTAATGGCTGTCATTGATTCAAGCGTTTGCGAAGCAACTTGACCAACAGATTCACCGTTGAAAATTGCTAGGTCTTTTCTTTTTGCCCGAATTTGGTCAGCCAGTCGCAACATAAAGCGGCGCTGAACCGTCATTAAGTAACCTTCAGGAATTTTTTCTTTAATTATTTCTTGAATTTCCGCAAACGGAACAGCAATAAAGTTAATTCGTCCGGCATAATTAGCCAAAATTCCTGTTAACTCCTTGGCCTTATTCAAAGCCTTCTCTGTCGTATAAGGCGGACTGTAAAAGTGGACCATTTCAATATCAACGCCACGTTTTAAGGCAAGATACGATGCGACAGGAGAATCAATCCCACCAGAAAGCATCATAACAGCACGCCCACCTGTTCCAACAGGCATTCCGCCTGCGCCGCGCAATAATTGGTTTGAAAGATAGATTGCGTCCTGGCGAACCTCTATACGTAAAACAAGATCGGGATGTTTCATTTCAACTTTTAAATCAGACATATGATCAAAAAGATAATCACCAATCATTAAATTTAATTCATTGGTATCATAAGCAAAATGATGATCACTACGCTTGGTATTGACTTTAAATGTCATGCCTTTTTGGTAAGTTTCTTTCATCAAGGCAAGAGCAGTTTCTTCAATTGCCTCAAGCGTTTTATCAACCTTAATTGTCGGTGAATATGTCTGGATGCCAAACACCTTTTTCAAATGTTGGTCTATTTCTTCAAACGGTGCACCATTCAATACGATGTGCATTCTGTCATGTTTAGGGTGAATCTCAACTTGCGGATAGTCGCGCAATACTTTGGTAACATTACCAGCCAAACGACCAATAAAATCTTTGCGATTTTTTCCCTTAGTTGAAAGTTCACCATAGCGAACCATAACTTCAGTATATTTCATTAAAAATTATTCTCCTAAATGATTAATTCGAGCAAAGTGACGGTAAATCTGGTCAAAAACCGCGATAAATTCATCCGCTTCTTCAAGTGTATTTGTTTCGTCAAAGCTCAGCCTAATGGCACTAGTCGCGATTTTATCATCAATATGCATAGCAATAAGAGTACTTGCCTCATCTACCTTGGTTGAAGCACAAGCAGAGGTTGTGGAAGTATAAATATCATGTTCTTCCAAAGTATGGACAAGTGTTTCGCCCCGAATGCCTTCTAGTGAAAAGCATAAAATGTGCGGAGCAAAATTATCATTAACTGGTGAAAATATTTTAATTCCTGGCTTTTTCTGCAGATAATCAACAATCTTAGCTTTAATTGCTGCTTCTTTATCAGCCTTAGCTTTTTCATCAGTTAAGACTAAACGCATCGCTTTCGCCATTGCCGCAATTGCCGGTAAATTTTCGGTTCCTGAACGCATGCCTTTTTCTTGCCCTCCACCATCGTGAAGGGGTGCAAGCATCTTACCTTCTCTTTTATAGAAAACGCCAATGCCGCGTGGTCCGTGGAATTTATGCGCCGAAAGACTGGAAAAATCGACCCGCGGTGTGAATACCCGTGACCAAATATTTTTGCCTAATGCCTGAACATTATCTACATGAAAATTGATAGTCGGATAATTGCTTAACAGATCGCTAATCTCATCAATTGGCTGAATGGTGCCAATTTCATTATTAACACCCATTATTGAAACTAAGGTAGTATCTGAATCAATTGCGTTGCGAAGGTCATTGACATTAACTCGCCCTTGTTTATCAACTGGCAAGTGCGTAACCCGAAAGCCGAGGTACTCCAAAGTATTAAAAGCATTTGTGACAGACGCATGTTCAACACTAGAAGTTATCAAGTGTTTGCCAAATTTTCTTTTCTGAAAAGCCGTTCCTTTAATCGCCACATTATTAGATTCAGTTCCACCAGAAGTAAAAAAGATTTCCTCGGTTTGTGTTCCTAATAAACTAGCGATTTGTTTTCGGGAGCTTTCCAATAATTGAAACGCCCGGTCACCTAATTTGTGCAAACTTGACGGATTGCCCCAAATGGTTTGCGCGACTTGATCATAGGTACTTAAAACAGACGGATCAATTTTAGTCGTTGCACTATTGTCAAAATAAATCACAAACTTTACTCCCCTCAAAAAGCTCTAAATAGCTATTGTTAACTAATAAATTGTAACTTAAAAGCCCCAACGCTTCAATTGCAATTTAGATAAGGAAATTATAATTCTCTTTTTGCAGTGATAAGTTAGAAAGAACAGTTGCTTCCTTAATATTAGATGGAAAATTGCTCTAAAATAGTAACACTATTTTTGTGAATAGTTCAAAAATTTTACTTTGCCAACAAAAAAAGTACCGTATTTTGCCATTGATACAGTACTTTTTCGGATTTAAGGTTAGTTATTTTTCTTATCTGAATAATACGCATTTTCTAAGCGTTGATATGATCCTGGTTCCACTTTTTCAAGAGCAGTGGCGATGGTGTCAAGAGCATCTTTGTAATTAAATTCTTGGCTATATAATTCCATTGCCTTAGTTTGCGCTTTTTTAATTGTCTCATTACTTGAATACTTATTAGAATATTGCAAGGTCAGTTCTACTAAATCGGCACAGTTAATAATTTCGTCTGCTTCTCTTTTCAAACGTTCAACGTCATCTGAAATCTGAATTAATTCATTAGAAATTTTTTCCATGTTAATTCTTACTTCGCTAAGTTCCTTAGCAACATGACCGATTTCATTTACTACCAAGGTATACATCTGCACAAAAGTATCAGGATTACCCGGCAGATTTTTCCGCTCCAAGCGGCGGTATACTAATGAAACTTCTTGCTTAAAGCGATTGATTGAGTCGTTAGCAACATTTTCGGAATCATATAAGCCATCAACGTCTTGCGCCATCTTGGTCTGCTTATCAGAAATTTCACGCAGACGCTCAAGCATGCTTAACCAAGAAGCCTTAATATCGGAATAGACTCCCTTTCCGTCAGCAATATTTTGAGTATCAACGGTATATTGTCGATTCATGTCATTTACTTCTTGCTCTAACTGCCGACTTTCAGCTAATTCACCGTGAGTTAACTCGTAACTTTCATCAATATGACGCAACTTCTCAACTAATTTTTTCGATTCAACTTGTTCGTGAGAAAGAAGGCGCTGAATTTTGTCCTGATTTTCCTCAACAAAAGGACGAGCCTTGTATTCCTTCGCTAAAACATCGTATAAGTTGGCAATTTCTTTTTGAATTTTACTAATCTTCTCATTAAGTTCATCGATTTTTAGATCTTGTAACAACTTACGCGCATCATCAACTTCAGTTCGCACTTTTTTAATTTCTGCTAGCACATCAATCTTGGTAATGTAATACTTCGATGACATCATTTTTTTGTATGAATCAGAAATTTCCCGTAGTTGATCCTGGAAAACCGTATCAAGTTCATGACGAGCCTGTCTGATTTCTGGTAATTTAGTTTTCACACCAGTTAATGCAACCTTGATTTTTGACAAGACTCGTTTTGCTTCAACTTGATCACCTTGTGCAGTTAGACTTTTGGCTTCGGTAAAGTCACCTTCTATTGCGGACAGCTCACTTTCAATTTGGTCCAATGCTTGACCATACTCAAAAGAATCAGCCAAAACCTGCTTGCGCATATCCTGATAATTTTTATTTAAATCGTCAAGCTGCATTTGATTTTCGCGATTTGACTCTAAAAGTTCAGTAAAGACTTCCTTAGTATTTTTTGCATCATCAAAAGTCGGTCTCATAATTTCCTGAGCTTGATTGATATTTTTCTTAGCCTTAAAAAGCTGATAATGAGCGTTTTGTTCAGCAGCCTTTTCAATCAAATCCTGAACTTCTGGAATCTTCTTCGTTGTGGTTTGATCATAATTTTTGCGCCAAGTAGTTAATGTCGTTAAACTCTCTCCCGCAAGATCCATTTTATCCAGCTTGATAATGTCTGCGTCCAAGTTCATTTTCTCAATCTTGGTAATCAAGTCGTCAAGCTCAATTATTTCCCGCAGCTGCTTCCGATTAACGATGAGCATAAATGCTATAATTAGAATGATGATTAAAATTGCAATTATTACAATAATTGACTGAGTTGATGACATATTTTTCCTCCAAAACTACTTCCAATTATACCAAACTTCTTTACCAGTGTGGGAACCTGATTTCAAGAAGTGCCAGAAGTATCTAATTCATGAATTATCAGAGCTAATTCTTTACTAAAATTTACCTATATAATAGTTTTTTGCGATTATTTTCGTTACAAGTAAAAATTTAGTACTGACGACTTTACTACAGAATTAGTATTCATTTAACTTTTTTCTTGATTTAGTAGGAACAGCTCGCTATAATGTAGGGGTTGTAAAATATTTGCAGCTATAAGTGACAAGAACGTCAACATCTTAATACGTTTAAGTGAACGAGTAACCGACGCTGCAACAGGCGAAAATGAAAATTAAGATGCACGAATGTTGAACTTATACGTAATATTTTACTCCAAAAACTGTTATCAGATTTTATTGGAGGATTTTATGTCAAGATATACAGGTCCAAGTTGGAAACGTTCAAGAAGATTAGGTATTTCACTTTCAGGTACTGGTAAGGAACTTAGCCGTCGTAACTATGCTCCTGGTCAACACGGTCCTAATTCACGTGGTCGTTTGTCAGAATACGGTGAGCAACTTCACGAAAAGCAAAAGTTGCGCTGGATGTACGGCTTAAACGAGCGTCAATTTAGAACTTTGTTCAAGCGCGCTGGTAAAATCCGTGAAGGTGAGCACGGTACTAACTTCATGATTTTACTTGAATGCCGTTTAGACAGTCTTGTTTACCGTCTAGGCTTAGCTACTACTAGAGAACAAGCTAGACAATTAGTAAACCACGGTCACATTACTGTTGATGGCAAACGTGTTGACATTCCATCTTACGAAGTTAAAGTTGGTCAAGTTATTGGCCTTAAGGAAAAGTCAAAGAACTTACAACAAGTTAAAGATGCACTTGAAGCAGCTGCATCCCGTCCATCATTTGTTTCATTTGATGACAACAAATTGGAAGGTTCACTTGTACGTCTTCCAGAACGTGATGAAATGGAACCAGAAATTAATGAAGCTTTAGTTGTTGAATACTACAACAAGTTACTTTAATTTTTTATCCGCAAATCCCCTTTCCTACATGGAAAGGGTTTTTTGTTACTCGAAAGGAACAAGCAAACAATGTCCGATGATTTAAATACCAGAGTTGCCAATGCAGCACAAGGAATCACCCCCCAGACAAAACCTGATGAACGCCGGCGCTTCTTAGGATCACTACGTGAGCGGGTTTTTGTCAGAATGACAAATGCGGAAGTTGAAAATAAAAAATTAACTGACCTATTTTTAGCTCACTTTCAGGACTATCTTAAATATTCACTTTTAATTAACTGCAATGTAAACGATGACTTTTTAAGTCAAGTAGAAACCCAATGCAGTCAAAATAACATTCCATTTACCATTGTCAGTGACGAAACTGCTAAAACTGGCCCAGATGATACGGCGATTTTGGTAGTTGCGCAAACAGCAATTAATAAAATGCGAATCGAAATTGCGCAAGTTTATCCACCAGAAATACCTAAAACGGAGCTGAGCCAGCCAACTAAGCCTAAAAAAGTCGGTTTTTGGAAACGGATTTTTCATGGAGACAAATAATGAAACCTTTAGCATATCGAATGCGACCACAAAACTTAGATGAAGTTGTGGGACAACAACATTTAATCGGGCCCGGCAAGATAATTCGCCGAATGGTTGAAGCCAAGCTTCTTTCCTCAATGATTCTTTATGGGCCACCAGGCATAGGTAAAACAAGTATTGCTAGTGCAATTGCTGGTTCAACCAAATACGCTTTTCGTAAACTTAATGCAGCAACTGATAGTAAAAAACAGCTTGAACAAGTTGCAGCTGAAGGTAAAATGAGCGGAACAGTAATCCTCCTGCTCGATGAGATTCATCGTTTAGACAAAGTTAAGCAGGATTTTCTTTTACCATTATTAGAATCCGGTCAAATCATTTTGATTGGTGCTACAACTGAAAATCCTTATATCTCGATTTCGCCTGCCATTAGGTCACGTTGCCAAATTTTTGAACTTAAGCCGCTTGCTGAAACTGATGTTGCTAAAGCAATTGACCGGGCTTTAAGCGATCAGACCGAAGGCTTAGGCAAATATAAAGTTAAGCTAACTGCAGATGCCAAGCAATTATTAATTCAAAAAGGAAATGGCGACCTTCGTTCTACCCTGAATGGACTTGAATTAGCTGTGCGTTCTACAAAGCAAGAACTCATTATGGCTAAAAAAGATCCCGAAAAAGGTTTTACTATTAACCAAGACGAGATGGCTAATTCAATTCAAATGCGTAGTCAAAATTTTGATGCTCATGGTGATGGTCACTATGATTTAGTTTCCGCTTTCCAGAAATCAATTCGCGGCTCTGATACGGACGCTGCTTTACATTATTTAGCGCGTTTAATTGAATCTGGTGATTTAATCTCAATCTGCCGCCGGCTTAGCGTAATTGCCTATGAAGATATTGGTCTTGCTAACCCCGCTGCTGCCCAACATGCCATTACAGCCATTCAAGCTGCGCAAAGTTTAGGCTTTCCCGAAGCCAGAATCCCCCTTGCCAGTGCGGTTATTGAATTGTCGTTATCGCCCAAAAGTAATAGTGCGATTAGCGCAATTGATTCCGCTTTAAACGATGTTCGAAGTACTGATTACGGCAGTATCCCTGATGATTTAAAAGATGCACACTATTCTGGAGCAAAAAAATTAGGACATGGCACTGGCTATGTATACCCGCATTCATACTCCGGCGACTGGGTGGCTCAGCAATACCTGCCAGACAAATTAACTGGTAAACAATATTTTGCGCCCAAAGGAAATTCAAAAATAGAAAAAGCCCTTAAAAAGCAATACGAGATTTTACGACAAATGCAAGACGAAGGCTTACGTAAAAAGTCTCATAATTAAGTCCAGTCATGCATTTTTATAATACAAAGAAGCCGTAAACCGACTTTATCGGTTTACGACTTCTTTTTTTATCGCTTATTTAAAACTAGAAGTTAGCAGCTTTCACGAATTTATTGATATCGCAAATATAATATTTGTGACCATTAATCTTGATTGGATCACCATAAACTCTTATCTGCTGACTCTTTCTTAGCATTCTTCTAGTTTGACGCTTTCCGTGTTGATTATAAATATATGCATTGTGCTTTAACGCAACACTTTGACCATCAATATTGTTGGCAGCAATATACAAGCCATCACTCAAACGATAGAATGGACGACCATTGATAGTCGTTTGTTTTTCAAAATTAAGCTTTGAGCCTGCCAAAACAATTAATCTGTTAGCTCGAATACCACTTTGATTATACAGATATGAATTATGCATAACTCTTTTTTCAATGATATTTTGGCTAGTTAAAGCGCTGGATGCGGCAACATTAGCCGTTTGAGCATTTTGAATAAGTTTACTGCCAACATTTGCTGCTTTGACATAGCGGTTATGGGCAATAATATAGTATTTCTTGCCTTTAATTGTAACTTGAGAGCCGTAAGTTTTAATTTGCTTGCCCTTATAACGGATACCTGCACTCATAATTCGTTTGCCATGCTTATTATAGACAAAGGCATTATGACGTAAAATCCGGCTAGTAGATTGCACATTACCAACAGCTAAGTAATACTTCTTCTGCTTTGCACCTTGATCTACCAAAATGTAGAAATCGCGGCCATTAATTCGGGTAATGCCATGACTGGTAACGATTGAGCCAGCACCTAAAATAATTTGATTATCACGCTGACCATTAGCATTGTACAAGTATGCATTGTGCATTAACATTACTTCTTCTGTCTTATTCTCAGGATTCTTATTATCCGGATTAGTTATTGGATTAACAACAGGATTACTAATATTGCTATCTTTTGGATAATTGTTTTGCAAAATCTCGGAAATAGTCTTAGGGTCAGAACTAATTAGGGATAAATGACTAACTGCTTGCGTAATTAGTGCTTTAATTTGCTCAGGATCGGATATCGAAGCAAGATTATCAGTTAAAGTTTTTCCTTGCTTAGCAATTTCCTTAGTAAGAATTGCCTTGTCAGCAGCCGAATAATCAGATCCGTCCTTATGCTTGAGTTCAGCCACAACTTTTTGTGCACTACTGATTGCGTCCGTAATTGCTGCATTAGCTATTTCCTTAATTGCAGTTAGCTTATCAGCCTCAATTGCTTCAGGTGTGTCACCTGTTACATGTTCATGATCGTTATATGCTTTAGCAGTAGCTGCAGTAACTGCGTGTGAACCAAACTTTTCATTCAGTTGCTCTAATGCATGTTGATACGTCTCCTTGATTTCTTGGTCTGCATTGTTTTTGGCAAGAGTCTTAGCTTGATTGATATAACTTTCAATGTTGGCTTTAAAATTATCAACTGCAGATTTAATCTGCTCAGCTTTACCTGTAGTATCGCCGACTGGAGCCACAATGTTATCAATCTCATTCCGGCTGCTTTTTGCATAATCATTTACTTTCTCAATTAATTTATCTTTATCCTGCTGACTCAAGCTTTGATGAGAGTTAATTTCATTTTTAGCGCGTTCAAGATTCCGTGAAATCTCTTCCTGTGCATTAAGCTTGTTAATTGCAGTCATTCCTTTGTCGTAAGCGTCATTGATGTTTTCCATCGTATTAGCTTGACCAAATGCACTAATACCGTCATTGATATCCGCAAGATATTGTTTATAAGCTTCATTATTACGCTGCTCATCAGTCAATTTATTAAATTCGGTTTGCAAGCCACCAATCTGATCTGATCCACTCAGAGCATTTTCTTTTGCTTTGGCAAACCAGTCATTTGGCTTATGACCACTTTGCCATAATTCATCAATTTCCTTACCAACATCTTCTGGTATGTCTTTACCTTCATTAACCTTATCACTAGCAGCAGTAAATAGTTGGTCAATTTCTGCTAATGCATCTTTTTTATCATCCGGCGATAGTTGAGAAGCATTAATAATTTTAGATGCTTTGGCCTTTTTAGAAACAAGGTCACGCAGAGCAGTTGACTTATTGCCTTGCTGTTTTGCCTGAGATATTAAATCAGCAAAACCAGCATTAGCAATTATGTCATCTGCTTTCTTCTTAACTTCCTGTTCATCTGAATCGGTAAGATCATTAATAGCTTGCTTACTGCTGTCATATAGTTGTTGCACTTTATTCTTAAATGGTATTTGCTCATCTGGCAACAGTTTAGAATTAATAATAGCGGTTAAAGCAGCAGCTCTTTCATTTTCAAGCTTGGCAATTGCTTCTTGCTTTGCCTGTACAACTCCCGCTTTTTGTTTCGTCAAATTAACAATAACGTCAATTCCCTTTTTACCAAAATCAGGAACTTGTCCTTCAGGTACACTACCGTTTAAAGCTGCACTAATATTAGCTTTGGCGTCATTCAAACTGTCTGGAGTTAAAGCAGTTAAGTTAACGTTATTAATCTGATCAATGGACTTCTTTCTAGCCTGTTCAACCTGATCTTTTAGCGAATCAATCAATTCTTTTGCCAAACCATTCGGATTTTCATCAGATTTTTGATTTTGATCAATGGTCTTCTTAGCTTGAACGGCATAATCATTAATCGCTGCAATCGCAGTGTTCTTCTCAGTCAAAAGATCACTTGGTAATTTAGCATTATCGATTGCTGTAATTGCATTATCTTTTAATGATTGCAAAACAGCAGTCTTATCTGCTTTTAGAATAGCAGAAATACCATTTTGCAGTGCCTGGTCAATCTTATTTTCACCAGCTGTAATTTGAAGTGGATCAAGTTTGGAACTCGGATCAGACAGCGCTGCTTTAATTTCATCCGCATGTTTATTTAACTCGCCAATCAACTCATTTTTCTGCTGGAAGCCATCAGTCAAATTGGTAACGGCATCTTGGGCATCTTTAACAATTTGCTTCATGGTTGAAATTGGCTTTACGCCGGTTTGAGCCGTC
The DNA here is from genome assembly GCF_026535895.1 of Lactobacillus sp. B4007. NCBI lineage: Bacteria > Bacillati > Bacillota > Bacilli > Lactobacillales > Lactobacillaceae > Lactobacillus > Lactobacillus sp. B4007. The sequence continues at coordinate 276,690 of NZ_JAFNPA010000002.1, read as the reverse complement.
TTCACATCGTTAACAGCCTTATCGTGTTCCTTGTCAATCAGACCCTTCATTGTATTAGCTATTTGACTTATTTCTTCAGGGGTCTTACCAATTTGAGCTGCCACCTGATCAACAATTTGATATGCATTCTGACTTGCCTTATCCAAATCACTCAGGGCCTTGTTTAACGCTTCAGATTGATCAAGATCTGTCTTAATCTGATCTAAACTTGTCTGCCCATTTCCTTTAGCAAGTCTTACTTCATCAATACTGCCTGCACCATCAAGAGCCAAATTGATAGCTGTAAGTGCTTCGTTAACTTGATTGGTTAAGCGATCATATTGTGTTTGATCAATCAAATGATTTTGCCACGATTGACTAATTTGATCTTTGAGTTTACCGGCCTGTTTAGTCAGGTCATCCCTAGCTGCCACTTTTTCATTTTTCAGTGCCGAATCTTTGGCTTGGGCTACAATACCATTAAGCGCCTTCTCACCAGCTGACTTAGCAGCATCAACCGAATTGACATCAGTGGCTTGATTGATAGTTGCTATTGCATCTTTTAGGCTCTGCTCAATTGCATCTTTTTCCTTGGGAGCATTATCGCGCGCCTGATTGGCAATATTATTGAGCTCAGTTATTGCCTTATTTTTAGCAACTTGCAACTTAGCATCTATCAATGCTTGATTAATGTTTGCAATTGCTTCTGCCTTTAAACCGGCAATATCTTTTGCATCAGCACCACTAATAATACCTTTTGCAGTATCATAAGCATTTTGTGCTTTTTGTTGGAAAGCAGCTACTTGTTCTGGAGTTAATCCCTGTTTTCCATTCTCATCTAAAAGATCAGCAATTTGCTTAAGAATTCCTTCCGTGCCAGTTTCAGGATCACCATTTAAAATAGCAGCCAATTCATTTAAAGCAGCTTCTCGCTGTTTCTTAGTATTTTCAGAATTAGCAATCGAAATAACGTTGTTAATGCCATTAAGCGCATTTTTTTCATCTTTAGCAACAAGTCCAGCATCAGTTTCAGCATCAATGTTAGCCAAACCTTGTTTAACCACATCGTTTAAAGCAGCTATATCTTTTGCATCTGTTAATTTAGTATGAGCATCAGCGCTGGCCTTCCTGATATTAAGTTTTGCCTGTGCTTTATTGATTGCTAGTGATGCTTCTTGTTCAATAGTTGTAATTTGATGGTTGCCATCAACTAATGCATCGCTTACTTCAGACTTATTCTTAGCTTTATCAATTTTTGTCGTAGCAGTTGTTAATGCTGTATCGATTAACTGTCCGCTATTCGTCGCTTTTTCGTAAGCACTACTTGCATTATCATAATCTTCTTTAATTGCTGCTTTTTCAGTGGTAGTCAAATTAGGATTATTTTGAATAAAATCATTATAGTCTTTAATAAACTGATCATATTGAGTTTTTAGATCGCTCTTAGCACTATTAGCCGCTGTTGTGATTGAAGCTTTCGCCTGTTCTTTTGAGCCTGCAAGGTCTAAACTTTCTGCAGCAATTTTATCAATTGCATTTTCTCCGTCAGTTTCCGCCTTTTTGGCATCTTGTTCGGAAGTAGCCTTTCCAATATTTTGGATTGCAGTTGCCGAAGCATCTTCAATCTTTGCAATTGTTTCTTTCTTAGCATCATCTGTTAGAGTGCTAGAATTATTAATTTCCTGAATTACCTTGGCAACGTGATTGTTTAAGTTCTGCTGACTGATGGCAATAGCAACATTGACATCACTAACAATGTTTTTAAGCTCTGTTACCCCATCATCGGCACTTTGTTTAATTTGCTCAATCGTTTCCGGATTAGGGTCCTTTATTGCAGCATATGACTTATCATAGCTATCTTGAACCTCTTTCAAAAACTTATTCTTAGTTGGAAGATCAATGCTATCAAGCTTATTAATTTGATCAGTCACAATGCTCTTAGCAGTATTTAACTTGTTCCAAGCTTCCTCTTTAGCTCCTTGAAATGCTGCTGTCGTACCAATATTAGCTAATTTTGCCTTAGCAACATCTTTTTGGCGATCAATACCGTCAATAGCAGTCTCGGCCTCAATTGCTATTTTAGCTTGAGAAAGTGCATCTGTAATTTGGCTTTCATACTGATCTTTTTCTACGCCAGACAGTGAGGCATTAGCCTTAATTTCGGCTACTGTAGAATTAGCCAACCGGTCAAGTTCAGCCAAAGCATCCTGCTTATGCTTTGCTAGTTGCTGAACTTCTTCATCATCGGCAATACTATTAGCAACATTGTTCATGCTATTAATACCCAGCGTGCTATCTGAATTGATGTCAACAATACTGGTATCATTTTTAACTAGACCAACAGCCTTATCATAATAGCCCGTAATTGAATCAATGTATTTTTGTGCACTTTCCTTACTTATCTTATGATCCGTTGAAGCTTGCTCAATTACTGCAACATTTTTCTTTTTGGCAGTTAACAAATCATTGATTGCTGCTGATCTTGCAGCCTCAACTAAAGCCTTGGTAAGAGCATCCTGAATATCGACTTTTCCTTGATTTGCAGCCGCATTTAAATCTGTAGTATTTTGTGCGGCCTTAATCTGGGTTGTTGCCAACTGTTCAGCTTGATTAATTAGATCATTATAATATTCTTTATTAGTGGAACTTAATTGCTCATCACTAATTTTACTAATTTGATCACGAGCATCCTGTGCCTGCTTACTAATACTAGATAAGGCAGCTTCTTTTTGTGCTTTAAATTCGGTAGAAACTTTTCCAGTTGCATCCTGAAGAATGTTATCGATTTGAGAAACCAGTGCATCTGCTAACTTGCTGATAGCAGAAGTTGGCGTTTTTTCTACCGCATTATTGTAACTAACAATTGCAGCAGCAATTTGATCTTTAAAGCTCTGCTTTTCTTGATCATTTAAAACATCTAACTCGTCAATCTTTTTATTGACATCATTTTGCTTAGCAACGATTGCATCATTGGCGTTACTGATGGCATTATTGCGCTGAGCAGTTTCATTAGCAGCTGCTTGCAAATCTGCTAATGCTTTAATTCCTTCACTAATATGCGTCTTTATTTCACTAAAGTCTTGACTAGTGTCAATTAAATCGCTATAGCCAGTTTTGTCTTGTGAAGTTAATAAGTTATTAGCTTCTTTTTCCTTATTAGCAATATTCTCACTTGTTAAACCAGAAATATTTCTAATATTATCTAAAACAGTATCACGTTTGTCCTCAAGTCTCTTTTTTGCGAGAATTTTAACTTCATTTAAAATATTTTCTTTTGCAGTTGCTTTGGCTGCAGAAACTTTTTCGGCAATATCAGCAATAGAACCATCTTGATTCTTGTCGCTTACTGCATCTATATTGGCAGTACCATTTTTTTGCTCGGTGCTAATTTTGTCATTTTCAGCAGTAGTTGTTTCTAATGCCTGCTCAATCTCATTAACATAAGCGGCAAGTTCAGCTTTAGCAACTTCCTTTTCAAAGAGATTCTTGGCCTGCATAACTTTATTTGCTATCTCTTGATCATTGTTACTACCATAAATTGATTTATTTTCATCAAAAGAAGGAGAATCTTTTTGAGCAGTCGCAACTAACACAGCTTGATCAATTGCATTTAGGTACTTTTGCTGTTCATCAACGGTCAAGCCACTGTTTTGCAGTTTCAGTTTAGCAGCACTGGCAGCATTAGCTATTTCGATTTTAGCAGCGGCAAGTGTCTTTTCATTATGGACATTGGCAATAGCATCCCTTCCTGCAGAACCATCGTGATCACTACCAGCAAGAATTGCACTAACAGCTTGATTTAAAGCGTCCTTAATCTCACTAGCATCTTGGCTGTGCTGCTCAATTTGCTTATTGGCTTCTTGCTCAACTAATTTTATAGCCGCAATTTTATCTTGAATTGATTTTAAATTACCTTTAGCTTGTTCAACTGCAGTCTTGACTTGGTCTTCATTTTGAGCTAGATCAATGGTACCGTCTTGTTTGATAGCATCATTGACCGCAGTAATTTCTTGGCTATCAATCAATCCATTAATTGCAGTTTGTTGCGTTTCAGTTAAATTATTATCTCCCCCTGCAGTCTTTAAATCATCTTTAGCTTTCCTTAACGACTCACTCAGTTCTTGTTTAGAATTATTCTTATAAGATTTTACGACTCCTTTAATATTCTCTTTTTCACTAGCCAAAATGTCAGCTAAATTATCTGCAGTAGTAGTAGATGACTTAATATTGTTTGTAGCAGTTACCAACGCTTGGTTAATTTTGTCTTTAATTGATGGATAAGCAGCCGACTGATCATTAGCTAATGACTGTAATTCGTCAATTGCCTTAGACTTTTGGGTTTGTAAATTATCATGGGCATTAGCCGTATCAATTGCCGCTTGAATTATTGCCAGCGCTTTCTTTTGCCTACTACTTACGGACAAATGATCTTTTGCCCCATATACAGAAGTATTTTCATCATAACCCTTTTCGGTTGGTTGTTTCGTGTAAGCATCTGCCTGGGCCATTGCTTGGTTGAAAGCAGCAGCCTGCTCTGGAGTTAGGCTTGCCGGTAAATTATTTTTAGCTTGGGTAATTGCTGCTTTGATTGCTTGTGCCGCTTCTTTTTGCGCATTAGCTAATGAAGCAATTTTCAAGTCAATTGCAACTGGCCGTGATCCTTCATCAAGAGCGAGCGGATCATATTCGACGAAGTTAGCATGCGGTGTCAATAAAATTTGAGTTTTTTCATCAAGATTAGCTGTAGTTGATGTCGGTAAAACTAACCTAAAGGAACCGTCATTGTTGACTTCGGCAGCAAATTGCTTTTGTTTAAGACTTCCATCGGAATCTGCGGTTTTACCATATGGGCTCTCAATCATATTGCCATTTTTTTCGTTTTTCGGGAACCAGCTAGTTATTTTGCCACTAGGACTCTTTAGGCTAGCTAAAATATAGGCATTAGTTCCGCCCGGAAGAATCTTATTGAATAAGCCATCACTTTCGGGTCCATCCTTGCTTTCTTGATAATTTAGCACAGATCCAGGAGCACCAACGACTTCTCTTGAGCCATCTTCATTGGTGACAACACTAACTTTAGTTGGATCTATGTCTAAAAAGCCACTTGTATTAGCTGGAATAAAGCGAGCGTTGTTATATCCGGGAAGTAAGCTATTAGCAAAAATCTTCGAAATTACTTGAGCAAAGACTGTATCAAAAGTTGAATTTTGTTTACCTGCATCTTCTAAAATTGTCTTTAAGAACGGTATCTGGTTTAAAATAGCTGAAACAACAGGTTTTTTCTCTAACTCTTTTACATAATCAGATGTAATCTTGGTATTACCATTCAACATTTCAATTTTATTAACGTTGAGTGTGTCACTACCCTTTTGAACCTGCAAAACATGGTATGGCGGAAGCGCAATTGATCCCGTAAGACCAATCCCATTGAGTAAGTCACCTAGATCAAGTGCCTGGCGGACGTTAGTAATTGAAATCTTATTGTTCCCGATAATGCTGGTTCCTGGATTCTTATTTAAATGTGCATCCAATATTAAGGAACGAGGGTTATTAACAATAATTGAACCACCCTGGCCAGTATCCACCAAGATAATAGCGTTTCTACCAGTATCTACTCCTTCTAGCCGAGCTTCAAAACTACCATTTTGAACAGTAGCAGTTCCTTCAATCAGAACCAAAGTATCGTTATATACGCCCATGTTCTGGCCAATGATGGTTAAAGAACCTCTTGGCCGAATATTAATGTCGCCACCATCATACAATAAATTTCTTCTCTTATTAAAAGCAGCAATATCACCATTAGTATTAATTTTGACATTTCCGCCATTTAGAATATTAAAGGCGGAAGTGTTACCCTTAGTGGTTTTATTAATATAAATGGCAGAAGCCTGTTTGTAATCGTAATCTGAAAAGATACCTGAACCAATATTAATATTCAAATCGCCTTGAACATTAACCGTTTCTTTATCGCCTCGCATTACGATTGCAAAAACAGTTCCAGTACCTTCTGCTGGATTAGCTTTAGTCGCATTAATACCATCGGCGTTACCACGAGGATCTAAGTTGACTGTTGCACCCTTAGCTACGTTGACGGTATTATTGCTACCATCCATCTGAATGATGTTACCCGCAATTGTTTTGCCGATAAAGTTACCTTCGTCAAAATCAATTGTATTATCAGATTTGGTAAACTCAAATAATTGCTGGTTATCTCCATTGGAAGCAGTAGTACCAGGATATGGGCAATGAATTGTTTCCGCCACGTTTTGGTCACCAACAAAATGGATGTGCGTTCTAGAACTTGAATAAACCATCTGTGAACCATGGAAATTAACGTTTTTAAACGTAATTACGGCTTCTTTTTGATTACCAACATTAGCCGTATCAATAACACCAAAGAAATCAGCACTGTATAACTCTAAATTTTCATAGGTCAAGTCTAGAGAATTAGCAGAAGTTAAGTTAGGATGGTTGCCTTTAAAATCAATTTTGTGTCTACCCAAACCAGACGATTTAATCAGCAATTTTCTTCCTGTAAAATCAAAACCGGTAGTGCCATTATCTTGGTCAGCTGAAATATCATTCATAATATCGATTTCGTTAATTGTCGTATTAGCAGGAATCTTTTTTTGCTGATAGGCATTAACAAATTGACGCCAATTATATACCTTAGCAACATTGCCTTCTACTTGCGGTGTATCACCTATTATATCCACCAAGCCTAGATTTTGGTTAGCTTTAGGTTGTTGTTTGGCCGGCTTAATCGGTTGCTTATTGGAAGAATCATCTGGCAGCTTATTTTGCTCTAAATCATTATTAGTTTGGTCGTCTTTATTTTGCTTATCTTGCTTTTGGTTACTATTACTAGTTCCAGAGTTAGCAGAAGCATTGTCATTTGTATCATTATTTTCCTTAGAGTCGGCCACTTCAGTAGAAGAATTACTCTTTTCTGTCTCTTCATGGTTAGGAGCAGATGAATCATTAATAGCTCTTTGGGTGATTTTCGACACCTTACTGTCCTGCTTTGTTTGAGAAGCTGAAGATTGATCAACATTGCTTTCTTTAAAAAACAAGCTTAAACCAGAATATGTTGTCAAATCTGGCTTATTACTTTTTTCTTCATTTAAGTCAGTATGATTATTTTCTTTTACTACATTATTTGCCGTTTTGGTAGTCGAATCTGTGGCAACCTGACTTGTTTGTTGTTCAGGACTAATTTCGCTTGCCTTAACAGATTCAGCATTTATACCGAAAAATGAAAAGCCTAATAAAACAGAAACTGCACCAATACTCAATTTACGAATTGAATACTGGTCATGCTTATCTTGCATTTCCATTTGCTTCAATCGTTCTTGAAAATTATTTTTACCTAACATACAGATATCCTTTCTATTAACCATAGCCTATACATCTATACCGTAATATCTGTAATTATTAAAGTCAATTTTAAAGCTTTTTTAATATATTTTATAAAAGATTATAGTAAAAGTAATTATTAGAACGCTAAAATTATTATCATCATAGGCCTATTTTTCCTATTTTTTTATTAATAAATCTAGTTTATACGTATCTATGTATACATATAATATAAGACAAAACTAAATCAAATATAAAAAATGGTACAACCTGTATCTTCAACAAGTTGTACCACTTTTATTTTATCTATTTAGCTTTTAAAAATTGGCCTTCTTTACATATTTGTTTTTAGCAACAATGTAATAAAGCTTATTTTTAATTTTTACTGGTGCACCATAAGTCCTTACTTTCTTATGCTTGCGTAGAATTCTCTTACTTATGCGATTACCATATTGACCGTAAATAAAGGCATTATGCTTTAGTTTCAATTGCTTCGGATCAATATTGCCAGCAGCTATATACATTCCATCAGCCAAACCATAGTAGAGCTTACCATTAATGCGCTTAATGCCAACCGTATCAATGATCGAACCGGCTCCAAAAATCAATTTATTGCATCTCACACCTTTTTCATCATATAGATAAGCATTATGCATGATTGTTTTTTCGACAGTTGCGTTTTCTTTCGTGCTTTCAGGAACGCTTACTGGCGTAACCTCAACATTTTCTGTCTTAGGAACAATCTTCTCAATATTAACCTTGCTTGCCTTAATGTATTGGTTTGTACCAATGATAAAGTACTTTTCACCACGAATGTTGACTACATCGCCATAAGTATGAACGGTCTCACCTTTCTTAATAACACCCTGATTCTTAATCTTATTGCCGTACTTATCATAGACTGAGGCATCATTCTTTAGTTTTTGTACCAAATACTTAACATTGCCAATCGCCAAATAGTATTTTCTATTATTATCACCTCGATCAATCAAAATGTAGTACTGATTGCCATTAATATTTTCTATGCCATAAGTCTTAACAATTGAACCGGCTCCAAGAATAATCTTATTGCACCTCTTACCGTCAAGATCATAAACATAAGCATTATGCATTAAGGTAACTTCCTCGGCATTGGCTACAGAGGTATCAACATCCTTATCTCCATCAGTTCCTGGCTTAGTTGCTACAGGTACTTGTGAATTACCAGAACCGTCTGATGAACTTCCAGAGCCACCCGAATTAGAATTATTAGATGAACCATTATTTGTTGCTTCAATTTTAGCAATAGCAGAACTTATATTATTTAAATCAGTTTGATTTTGTTCCTGTGCTTTAGCTAATTCTTCAGCAGTAGTCGACTCACTAATCCGTTTTGTACCATTTTGTTTAGCCTGACTAATCTGTTCCTTTAACTGATCATATTGATCTTGACTTAACTTCTTAGCAGCTAAATCATCGTCAATTTGCTTTTGTAATTTAGCAGTGTCTTGATCAAATTTAGTTTGCGCAGCAGCCTTATCAATTTCAACATTAGATCCACCAATAATGGTAATTCCATCATCTCGATGCTTGTCGATTGAACTAGAATCGTCGGAATTATCGATCTGATCTTTAGCATCCTTAGAATTTTTATCAATCTGATCTTTAATATCCTGCTTTTCTTTGTCAGTGTATTTTGAACCATCCGGTTTCTTGGTCTCATCTTTATCAAGCTTGTTCTTGGCATTGGCAGCAGCATCATCTACTGCACCCTTGGCAATTGCTTTTTCTGCATCGAGCTTACTCTTTTTAATCTCATCGAAAGTATTACCTGTAACATGTTGATGAGTATTCCAAGCACTATCGGTTGCACTCGTGATAGCTTGAGCACCGTAATCCTTGTGGAGTTTATCAATTGCTTCTTGATACTTTTGTTGCAGCTCCTGATCAGCTTTAGTTCTACTTTCATTCGTAGCTTTGTTAACTATGCTTTGAATTTCATTTACCGCATTGTTAGCAGCATCGCTAATTTGACCTTTTATCGTTTCTAGATCACTAGCTGAATTAGAAATGTTAGAAATGTTTTCCTTACCTTTTTTGGCTTGGTCTTTAATCGCAGCTATCATCTGATTTTTCATGTTTTCGTCAATATCATCATTTTGAATAAGTTCGCTGATTGCTTTATCAGAAGCAACTTGGACAGTTTCCTTACCCTTAAGCTTGTTCAAAGCTGTCATACCCTTATTGTATGCAGCAGTGACCTTTTCTATTTCACTAGCATTTTTTATTCCTTCAATGCTATCTGTAATATCTTTAATATCAGCAGCATAATCTGGATTCGATTTTTGTCTATCAGCTAATTCGTCAAGGCCCGTTTGCAGACCTGCAACATCACCGTCACCAACCAGCGCATTATTTTTATCAATAGTGACCCATTTAGAAGAATTTTTAATAATATCGTCAATTTCTCGACCAATTTGTGCTTCATCGGTTGGTATCTGGCTAATATCTGTTTGCTTTTCAATCTCAGTTTTAGCATTTTCATAGGCAGTATCTACTAAATTTTTAGCAATTGTCTTTTGCACTTGAGTCAACTGTGATTGATCAATTATTTGCTTGGCCTGAGCCTGCTTATTCTGCAAGATTCCTTCAGCAGTAGTCTTGGCACCTGCAAGATCAACATCGTTCTTGATTTGATCAAATCCTGGTATTTTTTCACCATTTGATCCTTGAGAGCCCTTAGAAGCGGCATCAACAATGTCCTTTGCTTCTTGGGTTATTTCATCAATCGTCTTATCTGTTCCATCCGGCTTTTTATCAGAAATACTGTTGATTTTGCTTTTACTGCTGTCAAAGATATCTTGAATCTTTTGCTTTTGTTTGGCTTGATCGCTAGCAGACAATCCTGATTTTTCGATAGCTTGATCAGCAGCAGCCTTATTTATTTGCAATTCATTAATTGCATTTTGCTTAATTTGATTGATTGCTTCAATTCTGGCAATAGCAGAACTTATATTACTTAAATCTGCTTGATTTTGTTCCTGTGCTTTAGTTAATTCTTCAGCAGTAGTCGATTCGCTAATCCGTTTTGTACCATCTTGTTTGACCTGACTAATCTGTTTCTTTAACTGATCATATTGATCTTGACTTAACTTCTTAGCAGCTAAATCATCGTCAATTTGCTTTTGCAATTTAGCAGTGTCTTGATCAAATTTAGTTTGTGCAGCAGCTTTATCAATTCCAACTTCAGATCCACCAATAATGGTAATTCCTTCATCACGGGCATCATCTGTATCAGTTTTACCAGTTTTATCGTCTTTCTTACCTGTAGTTTGATCTATTTTGTCTTTAGCATCCTTAGAATTTTTATCGATCTGATCCTTAATATCCTGCTTTTCTTTGTCAGTGTATTTTGAACCATCCGGTTTCTTGGTTTCATCTTTATCAAGCTTGTTCTTGGCATTGGCAGCAGCGTCATCTACTGCACCCTTGGCAATTGCCTTTTCTGCATCGAGTTTACTCTTTTGAATCTCATCAAAAGTATTACCGGTGACATGTTGATGAGCATTCCAAGCACTATCGGTTGCACTCGTAATAGCTTGAGTACCGTACTCCTTGTGGAGCTTGTCAATTGCTTCTTGATACTTTTGTTTTAGTTCATCATCAGCTTTAGTTCTACTTTCATTCGTAGCTTTATTAACTTCACTTTGGATATCATTTACCGCATTGTTAGCTGCCTGCGAAATCTGATTCTTCTTTGCTTCAGGATCACCAGTCGGAGCAGTTACGTTAGCGATATTTTGCTTACCTTCCTTAGCATGATTCTCTGCATTCTGAATAAGTTCATTTTTCTTATCTTGATCCAAATCATTGTTAGCATTAATATCAGCTTTAGCTTTATTAAGACTCTCATTGATAGTTTCCATTCCCTTGAGCTTATTCAAGGCAGTTATTCCCTTGTCATAGGCTGCACTGATTGCTTGAATGTTATCAGCTTGCTTAATTGCAGTGATACTATCAGTAATGTCCTTAATGTTGCCACTATATTCAGGATTTGCTTTCTGTTCGGCAGTTAACTTGTCAAATTGCTCTTGCAAACCATCAATACCTTCAGTACCATTCAATGCATTGGTTTGATCAGTTTTAACCCAACTAGATGAATTCTTAATAATGTTATCAATCTCTTGACCAATTTGTGCTTCATCAGTTGGAATTTTACTAATATCTGTTTGCTTTTCAATCTCAGTTTTGGCATTTTCATAGGCAGTATCTACTGCATTTTTAGCAGCAGTCTTTTGCTCTTGGGTCAGCTGTGACTGATCAATTGTTTGCTTAGCCTGAGTCTGTTTATTTTGCAGAATTCCTTCAGCAGTAGTCTTGGCACCCGCAAGATCAGCATCATTTTTGACTTGATCAAATCCTGGTATTTTTTCACCATTTGGTCCTTGATAACCCTTAGAAGCGGCATCAACAATGGCTTTTGCTTCTTGGGTGACTTCTTCTACGGTCTTATCAGTTCCATCTGGCTTTTTATCAGAAATATTATTAATTTTATCCTTACTACTGTCAAAGATATCTTGAATCTTTTGCTTTTGTTTTGCTTGATCGCTGGCAGACAATCCTGAATCTTCGACAGCTTTATTAGCTGCATCTTTATTTTGTTGTAATTCAGCAATTGCCTCCTGTTTAGCTTGGAATATTGCTTCTTTTGTCTTAGCCAAAGTGTAAACTTTGTCAACACCTGCTTCACCAAAGTCGGCGGTTTCTCCGTTTTCTGGAATACCTTTTTCAGCATTTGAAAGCTTATTCTTTGCAGTTTCTAAGTCAGCAGCCTGCGCGTTTTCAGGTAAATTAATTGCCTGAATCTTTTCTTTTGCCTTTTTAACTGCCTGATCAACCTGATTTTGTAAGTCTTGCTTTTGCTCATCGCTTAGATCTTTGGCAATACTATTGATATCGCCCTTATCTTTTACATATTGATCTAATGCACTAATCTGCTTATTCTTCTCTGCTAATAAACTAGTTGGCAATTTAGCATTATCAATGTTTTGCTTAATTGTATCTTCAATTTTAGCCAAATCATCAGTATCTGTTGCTTGATAAATATTAGTAATTCCTTGTTGTAATGCATGGTTGATAGCTTGCTCACCAGTAGCAACTTCTGTCGAAGACAAATTTGGATCTTGTAAACTTGTTTTAACAGATTGAGAATACTGCTTTAAATCATTAATTACCTTATTCTTTTGCTCAAAGCGTTCAGTTAAATGATTTAATGCATTAACACCGTTAGCCGCTGCCTCATTTATGGCTACATTAGCATCTTGAGAACTATTTTTAGCAGCTTGAATATTTTTAGCAGCTTTAGAACGTTCTTGTTCAATCTGTTCTCTCATTCTTCCAGCTAATTCAGGATCATCGTTAGCGATCTTATTAGCGGAAGCAGTTGCTTTATTAACTGCATCTTGTAATTTTGCCAGTGCTTCATTTAAGTTCTCTGCGCTGGTGATTGCAGAGCTGATGCCATTCAAATCAGATGTATTTTTAGCAATCGCATCATCCAGGTCTGTTTGCTTTGTAGAAGAAGTAATTCTGGTTTCACCATCACTACGTACCTTGTCAAGCTTGCTCTTTAAGTCATCAAACTGATCTTGACCAATCTTTTTATTCGCTAAATCATTATTAAGCTGAGTTTGCAACTTATTTACTGCTTCTTCAAAACTAGATTTAGCTGCTGCCTTATTAGCAGTAAGCTGTTCGTTATCAGCTGTATTAACAATATTAGTTATTGTGGTTGTCCCATTATCTTTAGCTGTCTTAACTTCATCTTGGTTTTGAGCTTTATCAACATTTGCTTTTGCCTTGTCACGTTCAGCATTAATTGTAGTTTCATCTTTCTTATCTTTATTAACAGCATCTTGAGCAAGGTGATCCAAATCAGCTTTTGCCCTATTCTTTGCTGCTTGCAATTTTGCCGCTGTAACAATGTCATCAATGTTCTTTAATCCGGTGTTCTTTTCGGTATCAATATTTTCCTTAGTAGCACCCTCAACATTTGCAACAGCACGATCATGCGCTTGTTGCAATGCATTTTGGTAGTCTGCTTTTTGCTGGTCAGTTAAGTCTATCAGATTGCCAACATCACCTAATGCACCAGTATTTTGTGTCTTGTCTCCTAGTTTTTGATTTAAAGCATCGATTGCTTCTTGCTTTAATCTCCGAGTGTTTTCTGCATCACTTGATTGAGCAATTGATGTGATATTCTTAATGCCATCAATAGCATTACCTTTTATCTTGTTTACAGTATCAATATCTTGCGCTGCGTCAACATCAGATACTCCCAGCTTGGCAACAACATCGATAGCATCTTGATCTTTTGAATCAGATAGATTCTTCTTAGCTTCGTCTGCTGCTTTTTGAATAGCTTCTTTAGCTTGCGATTTAGTTGCTGACAAGTTTGCCTTTGATTCCGCGTTTCCAATAGAATTAATTGCGTCATTATAAATATCAGAGACATTCTGCTTGTTCGTTGCTTTTTTAATCTGAGCTTTTGCATTTTGCGCAGTTGTATTAATACTATTAGTGACGTCATCAAAAGTAGATTTAAGTTCAGTTTTAGCCTCATCACTTAAGGAGTTATATAAATCATTTAAGCGCTTAATGGCCGAATCAGCGGCATCATCAATTTGCTTACTTGCATTATTTTTAAGAGTATCTAAGCCATTACCTTGTGACTCAGCCAAATCAATTGCTTTTTCACCGTCTTTTTCAGCACTATTAGCTGAAGCGATATCAGTTTGGTTAGTTACTTTTGCTTTCGCACTGTCACGAGCTGACTGAATTGCGGTAATGGTTTGACTCTTAAGATCTTGCGAAATGTCCGTTGAAGATTGAATCCGATTAATAGCTTGTTCAGCATACTGATCAAGCTTTTGTTGATTAATAATCTTGTTGATATTTAAATCTGTAATAACATCGTCAATATTCTTTTTACCTTGCTCTTTTTCCGAGGTAATTTGGTCAATTGTTGCAGGAGAAGGATTATTAACTTTACTTATTGCAGCATCATATGCAGCATCAACTTTTTTCCGCAGCTGATCTTTGTTTGCGCTTGTAACTTCATCCAAGTTACCAATCTTTTGGTAAATTGTGTTTTTCTCAGCTAATAATTCAGAAATTGCCTTATCCTTGGCTGATTGAATATCAGCATCTTCTTGAATTTTATTTAATTCCGCTTTTCCATCATTTAAAGCTGCTTGTACTTGATCCTTACCAGCCGCTTGAATAGCAGATTGAGCATTATTAAACTTTTCGGTAATTTGATTATAATATTTAGTCTTTTCTGTAGGTGATAAATTAGGATCATTTGTAATATGATTCCGGACATTGTCTACCGCTTTTTGTAAATCATTAAGCGCATTTTGCTTTTGTTGTGCTAATTTTTGCGATTCAATATCGGATGAAATACTGTCGGCTACACTCTTAATATCTGCTATTCCTTTTGTAGCATGATTAGTGATATCTCCAAGCTGGTAATCTACAGCTATTGCCTCGGTGGCTTGATCATAGTATTTATCAATTTGATTAAGCTTATCTTGCCAACTACTATCACTAATTGATTTTGCATCATGCGCGTCATTGAGCACTTTTTTAGCTGCTTCTTTGGCATCACGTAAATCTTTAATAGCTTTTGACCTAGCAGCCGAAATCTGAGCATCATTCAAATCACGGTTAATATTAGCTTCACCATCTTTTTGAATTGAAGCTATTGCATCAACAACTGTAGTCGCATCAATTTTATCTGTAGCTTCCTTAACATGCTTATCAATTAAGTCCTTGTAGTAATCCTTACTTGTTTGACTAAGTTGGCTATCAGGAATTTGGTCAATTGCATTCTTAGCAGCAGTTGCTTCATCTGCAAGTTTTTGTTTAGCTGAAGTTTTAGCAGTTTCTACTACTTCATTAGCTTTACCTTGAGCTTTGGTTACCACGTTATCAATGTTGCCATTAACTGTATTTACCAAATCATCAATCTTAGAACTTTGTGTCGTTGCTAAATCATTAACTCCTTGATCGGCTAAATCATTAACCTGCTTATGATATGCGGCTTTTTGTTCGTCAGTTAAAGAATTAATATTATCGATAGCCTGATTGGCCTGCTCTTGCTTTTGACGAATCTTTTGCGTAGCTTCAGTGATTTGCTTATTAAGTTGACCCTTTTCTGTTTGAGCAGCTAGCAATTTGCTTAAAGCGTCAATTCCATCGTTTCTGACAGAATCAATTGCTTCTAAACTATCTGCCTGATCAATCTTTTGATTATAGCCAACTGGCTTTTGCTCATTATTGATTAATTTTCTTGCCTGCTCTTTGACATCATCAATATCTTTTGCAGTCAAGCCAGTAACATTATCTAGTTGATTTTCAAAATCTGATTCAGCATCATTTAACTTCTTCTTAGAAATTTCTTTCAAAACATTTTTCTTTGCTTGTTCTTCTGCAGCATCAATATCAGTTGCTTGATCAATAGCAGTCAAGCCAGCTTTAATTGCTTGGTCAATTGCAGGAGTCGTAGTAACACCGATATTGGTGTTACTTGTTTGACCAAATCCTACCAATTCAGCCTTAGCTGCCGCTTTAGCAAAAGCATTTTGTGCCTTGGCAATTCTCTGTTTGATAGCATTTTCATCCGAAGTGCCATAGATAGATTCATTAGCATCATAACCATCAGTTCCAGGCTGCGCTGTAGCTAATTTAACTGCATTATCAATTTCGGTTAAATAGCTAGCTTGATCAGCAGCTGATAACCCAGATTCTTGCACACGCTTTTTGGCTGCCTGTGCAGCATTAATAATGTTTTCTGCTTCTTGGTCAGCATATACCTTATCAATTACATCTAGACCTTTAGAGCCATCAGGATCATCCCCCGTTATGACATCATGAACCGCCTTATTTAGTGCATCCTTTATTTGTTCAGCTTTATCTGTATGCTTTGTAATTTGATCCTTAGCAGAATTTTCAAGCTTGGTTATTGCATTAATTGTATTTTGTAAAG
This sequence comes from Lactobacillus sp. B4007, assembly GCF_026535895.1. Classification (NCBI taxonomy): domain Bacteria; kingdom Bacillati; phylum Bacillota; class Bacilli; order Lactobacillales; family Lactobacillaceae; genus Lactobacillus; species Lactobacillus sp. B4007. Next base: position 260,327 of record NZ_JAFNPA010000002.1, on the reverse strand, counting down.
CAGTAATTGCATCTTGTGCCTCTTTTTGATGACTTTCAACGGACGACTGATCCTCATCTTTATCAATGTCACCCTTATCTGCAATGATTGCCTGCGGTCGATTAAGTCGATCAGCCAGTGCTAAGATATCATCTTTTTGCTTTTGATCTAGATTTGTATCTTCTGCAATACCTTGCAAAGCCGATTTAACCTGCTTAATTTGACTATCTAAATCTGCCTTAATAGCGTCTTTATATCCTTGTGCTACATGATTAATTGCATCAACACCTGTTTCTTTTGCCTTGGTAATTTCTTCAGGAGTTTTTGCAGCTTTAACTTGGTTAATGGCATTATCCCGCGCTTGCATTATTGTAGCGGTTTGAGATGGATATGAATTAATTTGCTTATTGGCAGCATCATTTAACTCATTAATTGCATCCGCACGATTAGTTTCAGTTTCTGAAGATGATTTAGCATTTTTTAATGCTTGCTCAATGATATCTATAGCTGCTTGTTTCCGATTATTAACTTCAACATAGGTATTTGCACTTGGATCGTAAACCGAGGTAGTTTTATTATCATCCGTAATTGTTTGTGAGGCTGCTGCAGCTGCTTTAGCAATGGCATCATTAAATGCTGCGTTTTGTTCTGGAGTTAGATTATTCGGTAGATTAGTTTTTGCATTATTAATAGCATCGTTAATTTCTTGAGCTGCATGATTACGCGCTTCGTTAAGAGTTTGAATATTTAAGTTCTTAGAAATTGGCCTACTTCCTGAATTAATTTCGGTTTGATCATAGCCAATAAAGTTGGCACTTGGAGATAGTTCTACTGAATATGCTTTATTCAACTTAAGTACTTGCTCGGCTGGAATCGTAAATTCAAATGAACCATCATCATTAACAACAGCAACAAATTGTGTAGGTAATGGATCAAGAGAGCTATTGCCTGTATCTCGTAATGAATCATTTGTATCCGCATACGGATTGGCTATTAGTTCATTACCGTTCGCATCTTTTGGTGACCAAACAGACTTATTTTTATTACCGTCAACTAAGTTTGCTGTGATATAAGCCTTAGTAGCTACAGGTAAAACTAAACTAAAGATGTTTTTTGGATGTTGCAAATCAGTATCTGGCCCGTCCAAGGCAGCATCATAATTAATTACGCTTCCTGCCTTACCTGAAATTGTTTGGGATCCATCACTATTTCTAACAACATCAACTTTACTTGGATCAATATCCAAAAATCCACTTGGATTAGCTGGAATAAAACTAATGTTGTTATAACCGAAATTATTTTGGTTATTAAAGGCCTTCTGAATGATATCTTTAAAAAGACTGTCATAAGTGGCATTAGTACTTGCAGCCGTTTGTAAAGAAGTGATTACGTCTGGTGGTAAAGCTTCGAACTTAATCCCAGAATTGGCCATTTTGTCCTTTAAATCAGTCAAATCCTTTTGGGTAATTTTACGAAGTCCATTCAGTAATTCAATATTATCAACAGAAATTGTTTGATTAGTCTTCCTAACCTTTAAAACATGGAATGGTGGCAACTGAAGCTCATTAATATTAATGCCTAATCCACTTAAATCAAATTTTTGTCTAACGTTAGTAATAGTTATTGGCATTGAACCAATAATACTGGTATTAGGGTTTTTATTTAAGTGTGCATCCAAAATTAAAGAAGTCGGGTTATTAACAATTAAAGTACCACCCTGGACATCAACTAGAGTAATAGCACCAGTACCGGCATTATCCAACAATCTGATATTAAAAGCACCATTTTCGATATCAGCTTTACCTTTGATATAAACCAATGTATCTGAATAGTTACCCATATTTTGACCAGTAACATTCAGTGTCCCTCTTGGCCGAATATTAAAATTACCACCATCGTAAATAACATTTCTTCTATAGTTAAAATCAGCGATATCGCCGTTAGTATTTATATTTACCGTGGCGTCATTTAAAATATTAAAGGTCGAAGTTGTACTATCATTGATGTAAATGGCAGTAGCCTGGTTATTATCATATTGCCCTTTATATTTATCATTTTGAACTACAATATTAAGCGTCCCGTTAACATCAACGGATTCATTATTACCTCTTAAAACAATAGCGAAAATGGTTCCAGTCGTTTCTGCAGGATTACTAAGCCAACTAGTACCATCACTATTACCACGAGGATACAAGCTAACTGTTGCTCCTTTATCAATAGTGACCTTGTTATAATCACCAGACATTTCAATTACATTACCGCCATATGTTTTACCAACAAATGTTCCTGAAAAAGTAATTGAGTTGTTATCACCAGTATATTGGAATAATTGCTGGTTATTTGCATCGGATGGTCCATTAACATCATATGGTGTCTTAACTGTTTCTGCAGTGTTATTGCCGACAAAGAAAATATGCGTATTTTTGTTGGTATATATCATCTGAGAACCGTGAAAATCAACATTTTTAAAAGTGATGTTAGCATAATTATCACCTATCAAATCATATGCCCTTGCAATACCATAAAAGTCAGCACTCCAAATGTTTAGGTTTTCATAAGTTAAGTCCAAAGAAGTATATCCATTTAAATTAGGGTGATTACCTTTGAAATTGATTGTATATTTATCCGTTCTTTTATCAGCATCATAACTCTTAATAAGTAGGGTTCTACCATCAAAGTCGAATCCAACCCAGTTGATGTTATTATCAGCAACAATATTTTGCATAATATCGATTTCATTAATAGTTTTATTTTGATATGCATTTCTAAATTGTGCCCAATTATATACGTGAGCTGCACCATTAACAATTGTTGGCAGATAACCGGTTTTATTATCGTTTGCAGTTAAGTCAGTGTCTTTTTTCTTAATGCTGTCAGGAGTTTTTCCTGATTGATCACCAGTATTTGCTGGATTATTATTGTCTTTTGAATTATCTGGTAGTTTACCATTATCCTTGCTATTATCACCTGATCCAGTAATATCAGAGGATTGATCTGAATTGGAACCTTTTGAGTTATTTTTATCCGTTTGATCTGAATTCGAGCCATTTGAATTAGTTTTATCCGTTTGGTCTGAATTCGAACCATTCTGATTTAATTTGTCCGTTTGATCTGAATTATTAGTGCCATTTGTATTTTGTGTTTGACTATTTTGATCATTATTAACGTGATTATCTTTGTTTGTTTCGCTACTAGTTGAACCTGACGAACTAGGTTGAAGTTTGGTTGAGCCAGTTTGAGTAACAGTACTTGCCTTTAAAAATGAGGTCAGTCCTGAGTATGTAGATAAATCTGGCTTTACATTTTGATCTGTCTTATTTAACGTTGTATCAGATTGGTTTGTATCAATATTTTCTTTTTTTTCTTCCTGTTCTGAACTAATATTATCGGCTTTTACAAATTGAGTATTCATTCCAAAAAAAGTAAAACCAAGCAAAACAGAAGCAGCGCCAACAGTGAATTTCCGAATTGAAAATCGCTCCTTTTTATTTTGCATGTTCATTTTTCTTTTCTTTTCGTTCAAATTATTTTTTCCTAACATAATTAGCCTCCCTATAAAGACACCTTATATCTTTCATTTTATTGGCACGGCTAATAAATGCTAATATATTGCTTGTTATTATATTAAAAATACAGTAGTTATTGTTATCTTAAATAATCATTTTTATATTTTAAGAATTTTGCACAATAACTTAATTTCCTGAAAGCGCTGGAAAGCAAGTCCAACCATCAATTTAGCAAATAGAAGATAATATATTTTTGAAAAAGCTAAGTTTATTTAATAAAATTATATTATATCTTTTTTATTTTATATATTTATATAGATAATAAGAATAAATTATATATATGCATAAAGTTTAAACAAAAAATGCCACAAGCTATTACCAAAATAACTTGTGACATTTTTTTATTTAACTAAGTAAAATTTCTAATTAGAAATTAGCCTTTTTTACATATTTATCTTTAGTAAAAGCTCTTACATGAGGAAAAGTATTATCTGGAAGTACGTTACTAAATAAATCATCACTTATACTGCCTTATTTTTTACTTGATTTTATAAAGATTCCATGATACTTAATGTTATTTTTACATTAGCAAAATCAATATCTAAAAAGCCAGAAGTATTAATCAGAATAAAGTCATTATTTTTGTGAATTGGACTTAAAAGTTGCTAGAATATTATAGTACTAACTAAAATACTTTTAATAAATGGTAAAGCTACTTTGAAAATTGGCAATATCTAAATTTTGCGGCACTTTAGCATTGTTATTTGATTATAACTCATTGAAGTCTTATTTAAGGTGTATATATAGACTTAAGATTATTAACTTTCAAAATACCGACACGTTAATTGGTATTTTGAATCCACTACTTGCACTAGTTTTGACTACTGTTCTATCATTGGTCAAGTAAATTTCAAAATATACCATGTTTAATGTCAGGATAAACCTGAATAATCTTCCTTGAATGTAACGAAACCATCATATTTATTCATTTATAAATTAAATTTAAATTTTACTAGTTTTCTACTTTAAGTTCCATTATTACCTATATTTTTGATCTTCAATAAATTTGAATTAACTTTAATATATAAAAACAAATAAATAATTATTTTCTGTAATTTCATAGTCCTTGACAATTATTAAGTCTTTAAGTAGTATTAAATATGATCTGAGTCGAACTAATGGCTTAATTATTTATAGTTGACCGGTCAAACATAAAACATGCGAGATTGTAAATAACTTTCGAATCGGAATACTATCATTTTGCTAGGATCCATATTCGTTGCGATACGTCTCATTTTTTGAACACTGCGGGTTCAACAGCATTGTTTTGCTACTTTAGCAGACTCAGATTTCTTTAAAATATTACGAAACGGTCTGTTGGCCGTTTTTTTTTTGGAGAAATTAATGATTCTTAAATTTATTATGGTCATTTACTTAGTAATCATATTAGCTACTGCACTTTACTTATGGAGTAACCGTAAACGTTACTTTTTAATTTACAGTCAAAAAAATAACGCTAGTTTCACACTTATCATGTCATGGACTGCAATCATTCTCACAATAGAATGTATTCTTGGCTGCTATCTGTTATTTCAGTCAAATAAGTATTTGAATTTAATAACATTAATTCTTAGTTCTAGTACTATTTTAATTTTTAGCCTTTTAATTAATCAAAAGAATGATTAATCTGATAAAAATTTGTTAAAATAAATATAAGAGAGGTGTTTTATATGATGAAACAATATCACCGTATACAGGTGGCCGTTGATGGATCAAAAGAAGCAGAACTGGCCTTTGAAAAATCTGTTGCTGCAGCTAAGCGTAACGAAGCTATACTTGAAATTTTACATGTCATTGACACGCGTTCATTTCAAAATGTTTCGAGTTTTGATTCGGAAATGGTCGAACAGGTTTCAAACGACGCTAAAGACAAACTGCAAAAATATTACGACGAAGCTAAGGAAGCTGGTGTTGAAGAAGTACACTTTTCAATTGAATTTGGCTCTCCAAAATCAATCATCGCTCACGAATTTCCTAAGAAACATCAGATAGATCTAATTATAGTCGGTGCTACTGGCTTAAATGCAGTTGAACGAATTTTAATTGGTAGTGTTACCGAGTATGTAACCAGAACTGCTGATTGTGATGTTCTAGTCTGCCGTTCAAAAGAAAGCCAGGATCTAATTTAAACTAAAAAAACGCTTCAAAAATTTTTGAAGTGTTTTTTATATTTTTATATAATTAACTAAAAATCACCAGTCTGGCTAAACATATAATCCTTATTATGAAACTTCATTGATAAAATCATTCCGATTCCAATCATGTTTCCAATTAAAGCTGATCCGCCCTGTGAAATAAAAGGTAATGGTATACCGGTTAAAGGTAACAAATCAATACTCATTCCTATATTCTCAAAGACATGAAATAAAATCATCATAATTACTCCAGTTGAAACGTAAGAATAAAAAGCATTTTTAGTATCAAAAGTAATGCGAACCATTTGAATAATCAAATATAAGTATAATAATATAACCGCAACACTACCTACAAAGCCAAGGGATTCACCAATAACAGAATAAACCATATCGGAGCCGCGAACTGGAACATATACGCTTAAATTGCCAAAGCCATTGCCAAAAATCTGTCCAGAACCAATTGCCTGCATGCTTTGCCACAACTGATAGGCTGCTTTTGAAGTATCAGTAGAAGGATTAAGCCAAGACATAATCCGACTAAACTGATACGGCTGAAAGAAATGGCTAAGAAAAGACTGTCCCCCAGCAGTAGTAACCATAAAAATAGTTACTGCTCCTAAGATAAAGACGGCTACAAACATGGGCGTGATGATTTTCCATGATATTCCTGAAACTAATACAACGCCACCAACAATAGCAATAAACACTAGCATGGTCCCAAAATCATTTTGTAATTTTAACAAAATTGCAATTGGGAGAAGCCAGGCAATCATTTTACCAATGAGTAGCCAATCATTTTGTATTGTATGTGACAACTTTTGGTTATGCTCATGAACAACTCGTGCTAGCATTAAAATAAATGCTGGTTTCATAACCTCCGAAGGCTGAAATGAAATTGGGCCGAGCTTAAACCAACTCTTTGCACCAGCATCAGCTGCGATACTACGGTTATAAAAGAATAAAACTGCAATTAGAAGTATTATCCCAAAACCATACACATATGGTGCAATCCTAAATAATTGCTCTGCATCAAACTGAATCACAAAGACAACAATTAATAGTGAAATAACATACCATAATCCCTGCATTAATACAGCCTTTAGTGGACTACCCATGTGGCTAGGATCATCAATCGCAGCAAAGTAGATAGAATAGAGCCCAATTGACGCAAGAATTAAAACTGGAATTACAATGTTCCATGCTATTTGATCAAAAAGATTCGTTTTGTTTTGTACTTTTACCATTAATTATCACTATCCGTTATTGCTAACTATTTTTCGTGTAAAACAAAGTAAGAAAGCAGATCATTAATACTACTTTCTAAGCTATTTGAAAACAAAACACTATTAGTTTTTCTAGTTATGACACGATAACGACCTGAAACTTTTTCAATTAAACCAATCACTTTTTTATCGGGAACTACTACTTCCCAAGTTGGATTTTCTTTTTCTTTTAATTCATTTATATTAATATTTATATTTTCTGGCTTTTTTGACATAATTTCTCCTATTTCACAAATGTATGGAATTTTTTTGTAATTATTTCATCCTCATAATTTTCTGGATGAGGATTACGAAAAATAGTAAATTTGCCTGGCACAGGGTCTACACCGCCCTTTACGAACGGATTACAACGCAAGATTCGGAAAATTCCCATGACTAAACCAAAAATCGGTCCAAATTTCTTTAATGCATCAATCATATAGACTGAACATGTCGGATAATATCGACAGCTTTTAGGTAAAGCTGGAGAAATAATCCTTTGATAAATTTTAACCAAAAAAATCAGTAACTTACGCAAGTCAACCTCCTAAAACTATTAATGACGTTGATGCTTTTCGATATTCTTAAGCAAAATACCCGTTCCCAGAGCTACAGCTTCAAATGGATGATCTGCAGTCAATACAGGAACTTTAAGATAATATGAGATAAGTTTATCAATATTTTTAAGTAGCGCTCCACCACCAGTAAGCATAATGCCACGATCAATAATATCAGCTGATAATTCAGGCGGTGTTTTTTCTAGAACATCTTTTGTAGCTGCAATAATAGTCATTAAGCCATCATGAAGTGCTTCTTGAATTTCAGGTGCTGAAACTGTCACCTGCTTTGGTAAACCATCAACAACATCTCTACCACGAACTGTAATTTCTTTCTCTTTATTCGGCTCGAAAGCACAACCAATTTCAATTTTAATTTGCTCAGCGGTACGTGAGCCAATTAAAAGGTTATGCTTGTTTTTTATATAAGAAACAACTGCTTGATTCATATGATCACCGGCATAACGTAGAGACTGACTAGTTACAATTTCACCCATTGATAAAACAGCAATATCAGTCGTCCCACCACCTATATCAATCACAATATTTCCCTGTGGCTTAAAAATATCAAGCCCAGCTCCAACAGCGGCAACTTTAGGTTCAAAGTCTAAATAGACTTTACCGCCACCAGATTTTTCAGCTGCTTGAATTATTGCCTTTTGTTCAATTGACGTGACGCCTGTTGGAGCACAAATTAGTATGTTAGGCTTCGACATGAAACCTTTAACATTTAATTTTTCAATAAAGTAAGACAGCATTGCTTCTGTAATATCAAAATCGGCAATAACACCATTTTTCAATGGTCGAATTACCCGAATATTACCTGGTGTTCGCCCAACCATTTTATATGCCTCCGTACCAACGGCAACAACTTTATTCGTACTTGTATTAACAGCTACAACTGAGGGCTCACTTAAAACAATTCCTTTACCAGACACATTAATAAGCACATTGGCTGTCCCTAAATCTATTCCTATATTTTTTGCCACGATAATCCTCCATAAATATTCATTGTATATTTTACCATAAAGATAACAAGTTTGCTGTTAGCCTCATTCGTTTAAGTAAGTCTTAAAAGAAATTACTCAGTTGCAAAGACGTATCAATTAGAGTAATGAAAAAGTTGCCAACTAAAAACCCTAAAGCAATTGCAGCAAAAATCAGCAAAAGCTGAGCCTCAAAAATTTTGCTTTTTCTAATAATTTTCTCTACTTGAACGCTTTTCATAATTTGAAACGATAAACCTATTGTAATCAAGTAAATTACAATACTAATTAGGGCGTGAACACCAAGTTGAAACATACTTCTTCTCACATTTCTTCAATTAAATAAAAACGGATGCACAAAATTGTGCGTCCGTTAAAACTTTAATACTATTTACTTGAATTGTAAACACTAATTCTGTTTACAGCCCTTCTTAATGCAACTTGAGCTCTTTCCAATGATCGTTGATCATGCGCAGCCTTAGCTTCTTTCATCGCATTTTGCGCACGTTTCCGTGCCGCTTCAGCACGCGAAACATCAATATTATTAGAACGCTCTGCACTATCTGCAATAATGGTTGCGACGTTATTCGAAAATTCAAAGTAACCGCCGCTAACAGCAATATGATTGACAGCATTATTCATCTGCCGACTACGTTTTACTTTGATTTCGCCAATTGCAAGAGGCGTTAAAATCGGTAAGTGATTGTACATAATTGAGCGCTGACCATCTATTGCCCGCATTTCCACAATACTGCAATGATGTGAAAAAATTAGCCCATCTGGAGTTACAACATTAACCTTAAAAAGCTTTTCTGGATCTGCCATGTGACATCACCCTACTTTTCTAACAATGCTTTAGCTTCAGGATCACTAGCTGTTACACCCATATCTTTTGCTTTTTGCAAAACATCTTCGATTGGGCCTACACTACGAAATGCATCTTCAGGAAGATCATCCAAATGACCATCTAGAATCATCTTAAAGCCTTTAATTGTTTCTTTAATTGGAACATATGAACCTGGAACCCCAGTAAATTGTTCAGCAACGAAGAAGTTTTGTGACAAGAAGAACTGAATCTTACGAGCACGACTAACAATTACTTTTTCTTCATCAGATAATTCATCCATACCTAAAACAGAAATAATATCTTGCAGTTCATGGTAACGTTGCAAAATATGTTGTACACGAGTTGCAACATCATAATGCTCCTCACCAACTACTTCAGGATCCAAAGCGCTTGATGTTGACTCTAAGGGGTCAACTGCTGGATAGATACCTTGCTCAACCAAGCTACGCTCCAAATTAGTAGTCGCATCCAAGTGAGCAAAAGTAGTAGCAGGTGCTGGGTCAGTATAGTCATCAGCAGGCACATAAACGGCTTGAATTGAAGTAATTGAACCCTTCTTTGTCGAAGTAATTCTTTCCTGCAATTGGCCCATTTCAGTTGCCAAAGTTGGCTGATAACCAACGGCACTTGGCATTCGACCAAGTAAAGCTGAAACCTCAGAACCAGCTTGGGTAAACCGAAAGATGTTATCGATAAAGAGCAACACATCTTGCCCTTCAACATCTCTAAAGTATTCTGCTAAGGTTAATCCAGTTAATGCAACTCTCATTCTGGCACCAGGCGGCTCATTCATTTGTCCGAAAACCATGGCGGTTTTACTCAAAACGCCAGATGCTTTCATTTCAAAATAAAGGTCGTTACCTTCACGAGTTCTTTCACCAACACCAGTGAAAACGGAAATACCACCGTGTTCTTGTGCAATGTTATGGATTAGCTCTTGAATAATAGTTGTTTTACCAACACCGGCACCGCCGAATAGCCCAACTTTACCACCACGAACATATGGCTCTAGCAGGTCAATAACCTTAATTCCAGTTTCAAGTATTTCTTGACTAGTTGTTAATTCATCATACTTTGGTGCATTACGGTGAATACTATTACGAGCATGATCCTTATCAAATTTTGGACCATTATCGATTGGTTCACCGAGAACATTAAACACACGTCCTAAAGTATCGTTACCAACAGGAACGGATATTGGACCGCCGGTATCTTCGACTTTCATTCCGCGACGGAGACCATTGGTAGATTCCATGGCGATTGTTCTTAAAACGCCATCCCCAAGCTCTAGCGTGACTTCAAGGACAATAGTTTCATCCTCTGATTTAACTACACGCAAAGCATTGTCAATATCAGGTAGGTTTTTATCAAGTGGAAATTTAACATCGACAACCGGGCCGATTACTTGAACAACTTCACCTTCACTCAAAACATCTACCTCCTTTTCTCAATTTATTTCAAAGCATTAGCACCACTGACAATTTCAGTGATTTCAGTGGTAATTTCTGCTTGTCTTGCACGGTTTAATTTAGTTGTCAAACTTGAAACCAAGTCATTAACATTGTCTGTCGCACTCTGCATAGCAGTCATTGAGCTTGCGTGCTCTGCTGTTTTTGCGTCCAAAATAGCTCCGTAAATAGTTGAACGAGCATATTGTGGAATTAAAGTGGTCAAAACTGCGTTAACATCTGGTTCAATATCATATTCTAAATCTCTGTGTGCTTCAGCTTCTTTGATTCCAATATCAATATCGACAACCGGTAACATTTTTTCAACTCTAAATGCAGAAGACAAAGAGTTAATGTGGTGCGTATAACAAACATACAGTTCATCATAAACACCATTTAAATACATTTTGATCGCTGTTGAGACGATTGGTAAAACCTCATCAAATGTGGGAACATCAGAAATAGCAGCATTTTCATACACAACATTTAAATTGTTCTTTTTAAAAAAGTCCGCTCCTACAGAACCTACTGCTAAAATTTTAATATCTTTATTTTCAGCTTTGGAATCTTCAACAAGACCCATCATATTTTTAATGACAGCACTGTTATATGAGCCAACAAGACCACGGTCACCAGTTACAACTAAATAACCAGTTGATTTGACCTTTTTCCTTGCTTGAACCATATCAGAAACAATTCCTAAGCCAAAAACATTTTCATAATCGATTTTTCCAATACTATCTTCATCAACGGTAACATTTTCTTTTTGTAAATGTCGGACGACTTCTGCACTCATCAAGCGAGACAAGGTTTGTCTTACATGATCGTTATAAACCGTGTAGCCCTCATCACGCTTTTCAGTTTGATTAAGTTTTGAAGCAGAAACCATTCTCATGGCTTCTGTGATTTTACCGGTTTGCTTAACTGAAGCAATTTTTTTCTTCAACTCAAGTAAAGATGCAGGCATAAGCTACCTCCTATTTATTACTTGGTGAAAAACTATCAGCAAATTGTGAAATTGCAGATTTCAACTCAGTTTCATCTGGCAGTTCTCCAGTCTCACGAATATGATCTAAGAGATCCGCATGATTACTGTCAAAATTATCATAAAGTTCTTTTTCAAACCGTGCGATATCTTCAACAGGAACAGAATCAATATAGCCGTGAGTTAATGAATACAATAAAATAACTTGCTTTTCGACTGGAATTGGGTCGTGCAGAGGTTGCTTCAATACTTCAACAACTCTGCGTCCACGGTTTAACTTAGCCTGGGTTGCCTGATCCAAATCACTGCCAAATTGAGCGAAACTTTCCAATTCATGGTAGGCTGCCAAATCTGTACGCAATGTACCAGCAACCTTCTTCATAGCCTTTATCTGGGCACTACCACCAACACGAGAAACTGAATTACCAGCATCAATAGCTGGCCGAGTTCCCGCAAAGAACAAATCACTTTGTAAGAAAATCTGACCATCTGTAATAGAAATTACGTTGGTTGGAATATAAGCCGAAATATCGCCAGCTTCAGTTTGGATAAATGGAATGGCAGTCATCGAACCACCACCAAGATCATCACTCAACTTTGCACTACGCTCCAACAGACGTGAATGCAAATAGAAAACATCACCAGGATAAGCTTCACGACCAGGCGGACGACGAAGTAGCAAAGAAAGTTCACGGTAAGCAACAGCTTGCTTGGATAGATCATCAAAGATCACCAGAACGTCCTTACCATTGTACATAAATTCTTCACCCATAGCTGTACCAGCATATGGTGCAATATATAGCATTGGTGCTGGTTCACTTGGTCCTGCTTCAACAACAATGGTATAGTCCATTGCGCCAAAACGTTTTAATGTTTCTACTTGTGTTCTAACGGTTGACTCTTTTTGACCAATGAAGACATAAATACAAATTACGTCTTGTCCCTTTTGGTTCAAAATTGTATCAACTGCCAGACTAGTTTTACCGGTTTTACGGTCACCAATGATTAACTCACGCTGACCACGACCGATAGGAACTAATGCATCAATCGCTTTAATACCAGTTTGCAGTGGTTGATTAACTGATTGTCGTTGCATAACACCCGGTGCTGAAGCCTCGATTGGACGAGTCTTTGAGGTCTTAATGTCGCCTAAGCCATCAACTGGCTGACCCAATGGGTTTACGACCCGACCAATTAACTCATCACCAACCGGCACTCTCATAATTTCACCGGTTCTTTTGACTTGGTCACCTTCACGAACATCATCAAAGTTACCCAAAATAATGATACCAACATCATTAGATTCAAGGTTTTGGGCAATACCATAAGAACCATTGTCAAATTCCAATAGTTCGTTAGCAAGAACATTATTCAATCCGTGAGCCCGGGCGATACCATCACCTATGTAAGTTACAACCCCAACTTCGTTGATGTCGAGTTTGTCATCATAGTGTTCAAGCTGTTGCTTGATTAAAGAGCTAATCTCTTCTGCTTTAATGCTCAATGGTTTCACCTCTTTTAATTTTTACTAATTAACTGCGCACGAATTTTTTTTAGTTTGTTTTTAACTGAGCCATCAATAACGCAATCGCCAACTTTAAGAATTACGCCTCCGATTATACTCTTATCAACCTCATTTTTTAGATTAACACTAGTTAAATCGTACTTTTTTGCGTAACTTTGGCCTAAAGCTTTTAATTGTGCATCATCAAGCTCAACAGCAGTAACTGCCGTACCAACCATAAATTTCTTGTTGTCATTATATAGCTCATTATAGCAATCAATAATGTCAACTAATTGTAAAAAATGGTTATAATCTAACAGCAAATTCAAAAAAGTCTGAACTTCTTTAGTAAAGCCCTCTTCAATTACTGATAAAGACTTTTTCTTTTCAGTGCTATTAAAAATTGGATCACTAAAAACACTTAAAATCTTTGGATTTGCAGAAACTGCTTGACGCAATTCCTGTAAGTCTGCATGAACTTCCTCTAAAGCGTTCATATCCTGCGCATAATCAAATAGTGCAGTACCATAACGTGCAGCAATTTCTTCTCTAGTCAAGGCCATTATTCATTCAGCCCCTTAATAAATTGATCGACTAAATCTTTTTGGTCATCTGCAGACAAGTTCTTTGCAATTACTTTTTCAGCAATTGTCACTGAAATATCTGCGACCTGTGCGCGGGCTTCATTTAAAGCGTCAGCTTTAGCTTGAACAGCATCGGCTTTAGCTTTCTCATGAATAGAAACAGCATCATCATTAGCTTCAGCAACAATTTGACTGCTAGTTTTCTGTGCATTCGCCTTTGCATCCGAGAGAATTTGCGTTGCCTCTTGTTTTGAATTCTTTAAGGCAGCTTCACGTTCATTAGCTAAAACTTCAGCTTTTTTACGGTTGTCAGCAGCCGAATCCAAATCATTAATCACCTTTTGTCGCCTTTTCTCCATCATGTCGGAAACTGGTCCCCAAGCATAATGCTTTACTAAGATAAGCAAAATTGCAAAAACAAGTAAATACCAAATGGTATTGCCAAGATAAATATGACCTGCAGAGGCTGCAAATAAAGTTTGAAATATCATTTACTGCCCTTCTCTCTTTTTACTTTAACCGAAATTTTATAAAAATTAACGGAAGAGAATCAGAAAAGCAACAACTATCGCCAAAATTGGAACGGCTTCAATTAAACCAACACCGATAAACATTGTTGATCTCAAGTTGCCAGCACTTTCAGGTTGACGAGCCATGCTCTCGACAGTCTTTGTGATAACTTTACCATTACCCCAAGAAGCAGCTAAAGCAGCAATACCAGCTACAAGTGCCGCAGAAATATATTTAAATGCTTGTGACATATTTAAACCTCCGAAAAATTATTCTTTTGTAACCTTTTTACCAATGTACACCATTGATAAGGTTACGAAAACATATGCCTGGATAGAGCCAATGAAGACAGAGAAACCTTGCCATATCATAGCAAGCGGTGCAGCTAAAACTAAAGTTAATGCACCATAGCTAGGTGCAAAACTATTACCAATCAATGTTAGTAAAACTTCACCTGCATAAATATTACCATATAGACGCAAAGACAGCGTTAAAAAGTTAGTAATCTCTTCCATCATATTAATCGGGAAAAGAAAACCAACGGGTTCAGCATAATTACGCCAATATCCTTTAGTACCAAATCTTTGCATTCCAAATGTAAATGATAGAAGCAAGGTCATCATTGCAAACGACATTGTCGTTACTGGATCAGCCGTTGGGGACTTAACGAAAACGCTATCACCAGCCTTGACCTCCAAGAAAAGACCTAATTGGTTCATGCAAAAGATAAATAGAAATAAAACAAAAGCATACAAAGAAAGGTGCTTACGTGCATCAAAATCACTGACATTGTTTTTAACAATTCCATCAGTAAAATCAAGTAGGTACTCAATCACATTTTGCTTTTTGTTAGGCTTCATTTCAACTTTTTGCGAAAGCCAGATGCAGACAAATAGAACTACAGCTGCCATTAAAGTTGAGCCAATCATCCCTGAAAGATCAAAGTTCAAACCCAAAAACTTAAAAACAAATGGTCTCTCCATTACTTCGTGACCTCCCTTCTCGTGCTCAAAATTATAGAACACTCATACAATATTAACACCAATCAAGAGTTTTGTGAAAATTTGTAAGCGAATTACCTAGATTTATTTGCTTAAAGACGTTTATTTTGTACCAAATAAACGATCACCAGCATCGCCTAGACCTGGTGTGATGTAACCGTTTGGCAGTAGTTTTTCGTCTTCAGCAGCCGCATAGATGTCAACGTCAGGATTTTCTTCTTGAATTGCTTTAACACCCTCAGGAGCAGCAACTAAAACTGCTAGCTTAATTGTTTTAACGCCACGCTTTTTCAAAGCACCAATGGCCATGTTAGCAGAACCACCAGTTGCCAGCATTGGGTCAACAACTAGGCATTCACGATCAGCAATATCCTTTGGCATTTTGCAAAAGTACTCATGTGGCTTCAATGTTTCTTCGTCACGGTACATTCCAATTACGCCAACTTTGGCTGACGGAATCATTTCCATCACACCATTGAGCATCCCGATTCCTGCACGTAAGATTGGGACAATAGTCATCTTTTTGCCAGCAATCTCTTTTTGCGTGGTTTTGCCAATAGGTGTTTCAATTTCAACATCTTTTAACGGTAAATCGCGAGTAATTTCATAAGTCATTAGTCCCCCAATTTCACCAACAATTTGTCGAAATTCGTTGGAACTTGTTTCCTTACGGCGAATAATTGTTAACTTATGTTGAATTAACGGATGATCTAAAACCGTAAATTTGCCCATCTTTTTTCCTCCTACAAAATAAATAATACTTCTCGCTTATTTTAATCAAAAAAGCAAAGGGTTTAAAGTCCTTTGCTGTCGTTTTTTTATTTTGTCATATAGTGATGCCCCGCAGCGGCTTTGTCTAACCGATTCATGTAAGCAAGTGAAGACTCACTTCCGCTAAATCCCTGGACAAAAATTTGCTTAATTTGTGGTTTATCATCAAAATAACGTAAGCCACCAAACAAATTATGATCAGCTTCTTGTAAGGAATTGCCTAAATTAAACTTGTTTTCTTCTGGTAATTTAATCTTTGCGAGTATATCTTCTACTGCCATGACCCCAATCGTATCATTGAAATCAATTTGCAAAAAATCCTCTGAGTGATCAACCACAATGACGGGAGCGCTTGGTGCATAATGCCGATACTTCATTCCAGGAGCTTTGGGTACACCCTTTTCAGCTACCTTACCGGAATTAATCAGTACTTTTTCACCTAAAACCTGGCTCAATTCTTCAGGAGTTATTTCACCAGGACGTAAAACAACTGGTGTTTTAACAGATAAATCAATAATTGTTGACTCAAGACCGACCTTTGTTGGTCCGCCATCAATAATTCCAGCAATTTTGCCATTCAAATCATGGTAAACATGTTGGGCAGTCGTTGGACTCGGCTTAGTCGAAGTATTTGCCGACGGACCCACAATTGGCTCTCCCAGTTTAGCAATAAGTTCATGGGTCAATTTATCATCAGGACAACGAAACGCAACTGTTTCCAAACCGCCAGTCACAGCGGACGGTAAACTGCCCGGTTTGACAAAAAGCAAAATAGTCAATGGACCCGGCCAAAAATGTTTAATCAGTTTCTGGGCTCTTTCTGGAATTTCCCTAGCATATTTAGCCATCATTTTTTCATCAGAAACTGTGACAATTAATGGATTATCGCTGGGGCGACCTTTGGCAGCATAAACATTCTTCACGGCTGTTTCATTAGTTGCCAAAGCACCTAAGCCATAAACCGTTTCGGTCGGAAAAGCTACCAGTTCCCCAGCAGCTAAAAGTTCAACTGCATCATTGATTTTTTCTTGATCAAAAATCTTTGTTTCCATCACTTATTCCACTTTCCACTTACCATACGGGGCTTATTAGCCAAATCATTTTTAAATTCAATCGTAAAGTCAGGCAATTCTTTAGCAAACAATTCTTCAAGCTGCTTTTTTTCACTAAAGCCAAACTCTAAGAAGAATCTTCCACCAGGATTTAAATGCTGCCGAACTTGCTTGACAAATTTTTGATAAAAAACAATTCCGTCTTTACCACCAAACAGCGCTTCTTTTGGCTCATTTTGCAGGACATTTTGATCCATGACATCTTTTTCTGTTTCCTTAATATAAGGAGGATTAGAAACAATCACATCAAATTTTTCTAATCCAATTAAAATATTAGCCTTTCTTACGGTTACATCGATGTCATGAAGTAAAAAGTTTTCCTCACTAATTCTAAGGGCAGCATCAGTAACATCTGAAGCATAAAAATTCAGGTTACTAATCCCCTTTTCTTCCGCTTGCTTAGCCAAAGCAACCGTAATACAGCCTGAACCAGTGCCCAAATCAAGAATTGTTTGCTCATTTGCTAAATGCGCCAAAGCCCAACTTACTAGTTCTTCAGTTTCAAAGCGCGGAATTAGCACTCCCCGCTGAACCATTATTTTATAGCCGTAAAACCAGGAGTAACCCAAGATATACTGCGGTGATATACCTTTGGCCAGTTTAGTAATATCTTTTTTTGCTTGGGCTATCTGCTCAGTAGTTAATTGCAAATCCTGTTTTAATTGAAATTCACTGGGGCTCAATCCTAGCCGCTCGGCCAATAGAAAAGCAATATCTTCTGGGCGCTCATCAGGCGCTGTTTCAGAAGACCAGATTCGTAAATCACTTAAAGTGACAATCTTAGACATTTTGCTCAGCCAGCTCCTCTAACTGCTTAGTTTGATTATATAAAATCAGTGCATCAATAATTTCATCAAGTTCACCGTTCATAATTCGGTCTAATTTATTTAAGGTTAGGCCAATGCGATGATCTGTCACCCGATTTTGCGGATAGTTATATGTCCTAATTCTTTCGGAACGATCACCTGTCCCAACAGCGCTTTTTCTTTTGGCATCATATTGATCCCTATTTTGACTTTCGTAATAGTCATAGACACGAGAAGTTAGAATTTGCATTGCTTTTTCCCGGTTTTGCTGCTGACTACGCTGATCTTGCATCGCCACTACGATTCCAGTTGGCAAGTGCGTCATCCGAACAGCACTGGAAGTCTTGTTAATGTGCTGACCACCGGCACCACTTGAACGATAAACGTCAACGCGAATATCCTTTGGATCAAGTTCAAAATCAACTTGCTCATATTCGGGCATTACGGCCACAGTGGCAGTTGACGTATGAACACGACCTTGGGACTCAGTAACTGGAATTCTTTGTACCCGATGAGCACCATTTTCGTATTTAAGCTTAGAGTAAACCTTATCACCAGTAATCATAACTGCGACGCGCTTATAACCGCCCACTTCAGTCGCTTCACTATCAACAATTGAAACTTGCCAGTTTTGTCGCTCAGCATACTTTTCATACATTCTAAGTAAGTCACCGGCGAATAAAGAAGCTTCATCTCCACCAGCAGCGCCCCGAATTTCCATAATGATATCTTTATCATCGTTAGGATCTTTGGGCAGCATCAAAATTTTAATCTGGTCTTCCAAATCCGAGATTTCTTTTTCTAAGTCGCTGTTTTCCTCTTTAGCCATTTCAACTAAATCAGAATCACTTTCATTGGAGATAATTTCCTTATTTTCTGCAATTTCTTTTTTATCTGCTTTATATTTACGATACTTTTCGACTACTTCGCGCAAGTCAGATTCTTCTTTAGATATCTCCATGTAGCGCTTAGTATCATTGATAACTTCTGGATCGGCCATCATTTCCTGCAACTCATCATAGTGAGCCACAAGCCCTTCAAGCTGTGCCATAATCTTATCCATGTTTTCTCAATCCCTCTCTATCTTTGCTTATCTGGGTGAAAATAATGAAAACGACAAACCGGGTAATAGCTTTCATCTCCACCAATTTGGACCTGCTCACCTTCATAAACAGGCTTGCCATTATGAATCCGTAGATTCATTGTAGCCTTACGGCCACAATAGTGGCAAATTGTTTTAATCTCATTAATTTTATCAGCTACAATCAATAAGTTCTTAGTGCCTTCAAACAAATTATTCTGAAAGTCATTTTTTAGCCCAAAAGTCATCACCGGAATGCCTAATTCATCAACAATCTTGGCGCATTCAAAAACATGATGCCGCTCTAAAAACTGTGCTTCATCAATGAAAACACAGGCAATCGGGCCATCACCACGTTTTTCTTCTTGGACATTAATCTTTTTAATATAAGCAAAAACATCCATTTCACGTTCAATTGGAACTGCCTCGCGGTGCAGTCCGATTCGCGAAGCAATTACTCCAACTCCACTACGATTATCAATTCCGCTTGTCATCAGCACAATTTTGCGCCCCTGGGCTTCATAATTATGTGCATCCTTGAGAATTTCAAGTGTTTTGCCACTACTCATTGTCCCGTAGTGAAAAAATAATTGTGCCATTTTTGCTCCTTTGTCTAATTAAATTCACCTAACTCATCTAGTATAGATGAAAAATAAATTCTATGCATTTAAATCGTTGTCAAAAACTCGTTTTCATTTGCTCCCTATGCTATAGTTGATAATGATTTTAAAGCGAGGGATAAACATGAACGTAAAATCTGGAATTGCAAAATTTGCCGGAAAATCAAGCTACTGGTTTCTGCACAATGTTTTAAAAGGCGGGACCAGCTTTCCAGGTAAGCTGGCTATGAATCTTGATCCAGAAATTTTGAACACGTTAGCTAAGGATTACGAAACAGTAATTGTAACGGGAACAAACGGTAAAACCATGACCACAGCTCTCATTGTTGAAGCACTGCGGGAAAAATATGGTGATGTCCTTACCAACCCATCCGGTTCTAATATGCAGCAAGGAATTGTTACCGCCTTTTTAGCTCATAAAAATAAAAAAGCACGCCGGAAAATCGCTGTTCTTGAGGTTGATGAAGCTAACGTTAAAATGGTTACACAACTGGTTCATCCAAGTGTATTTGTTTTGACCAATATTTTTCGTGACCAAATGGATCGTTACGGTGAAATTTATACTACTTACGAAAAAATTATTGCTGGGATCAAGCTTGCGCCCCAAGCAACTATTATCGCTAATGGTGATGCAAGTATCTTTTCATCCGTTGACTTACCTAATCCGAAGATTTTTTATGGCTTCAAGCTTGCCAGTGACCAAGCAAAAAACGATGTAAAAGCGCCGGTCAACACTGATGGTGTTCTTTGCCCGAAATGTGATCATATTTTACATTACCACGAACGGATTTACGCTAATTTAGGTGATTTTTTCTGCCCCAACTGCGACTATCATCGTCCAGAACTAACTTATTCCGTTAACAAGATCGTTGCACAAAGCCCAAATCATTTAGAATTTCAAATGGGCTCTAAAAATTATAGCATCAATGTTGGTGGAACCTATAATATTTACAATGCGTTGACCGCCTATTCGGTTGCCAGACATTTTGGCTTGAGTGATGATGAAGTAGCTAATGCTTTTGCTAAAAACAAACGCGTCTTTGGCCGCCAAGAACTGATTGATTACGCCGGAAAAAAGATTAACTTAATTTTGGTGAAAAATCCGGTCGGACTTGATGAAGTATTACACATGCTAAATACTGAAAAAGACAATTACTCACTTGTTACTCTTCTTAACGCCAACCATGCTGACGGAATCGATACCTCTTGGATATGGGATGGTCAGTTTGAGGATCTTAATCATGAACAAATTAAAAAGATTTTAGTTGGTGGCGAGCGTTGGCACGATATGGGCTTTCGTCTTAATGTTGCCGGTTTTGACCCAAGTATCATGACCACCTGCCCTGACAATGAGTCTGTCATCAATGAAATCGCTAAATTGCCAACAGAAAAAGTTTATATTTTATCAACTTATACCGCACTGCTTTCTTTGCGTAAAACAATGGCTGAACAAAAAATCATTAAAGCTGGCATGTAGCTTGTACGTAATAAGAGAAACGAGCTTAATTAGCAATTAAAAAGCACCAAGACTGTTTCCTTGGTGCTTTTTAATTCTGCTGCACTAAAAGACTAATTTTAGTAATATCAATTGAGGAAATTTTTTATTGCAGTAATCATTTTTAGCTTTTATAAATAAAATTTACAGTTTTATATCAATAATTACCCTTAAACGAGGCCATTCCTGAAGTATTGTTTGGCTCTTGCTAATTTTTTTGTTCCGATATTTATCAATAAAATTTTAGATAGCGCTTGCATAAATAGACCTAATCTGTTATTCTTATAATCGTTAATGATAGCGCATGTTACTGGTAATGCAGGCAAGACTACACTAATAGCTAACTTGTTGTTTTTTCAATTTAGTTATTTATGTTGCTCTACCTGCATTTTTTTGTAGTAATCCAAAAATTAATTAGAAAGGTGCCAAACGTTAGCAGTCGACTCCAAATTTTTAGAGCACGTCCTGACCATTTATCTCGACACTAGTAAACCAGTAATATTTAATTAGTTATATTTTTTAGAAGGAGAATTTCATGAGAAGTAATAAAGAAGTTACGGATATGATAATTAAGAATGTTGGCGGTGCCGCTAATATTATTAGTTTTTATCATTGCGCAACTCGTATCCGTTTTACCCTCAAAGACAAAAGTAAATTTAATGCCGAATTTTTAAAACAGCAACCGGAAATATTGGGTGCTGTTCAAGCCGGAGATGAATCCCAAGTAATTATTGGCGCCAAGGTCGGTGAATACTTTAACCAAATTGAAAAAGATTACGATATTGCAGCAAATAATACTGAAAGTCCCACTCCTAATGACGACCACGTTGGTATTATTCGAAAATTCATCAATATTATCGTTGCAATTATGGCACCGATTATTACGCCCTTAATTGCTGGTGGGATGTTCAAAGTCGTTATTTCACTTTTAACAACTTTCAATCTCATATCCGTTAAATCGCAAAATTACGCAATCCTGAGCTTTATGGCTGATGCGGTCTTTTACTTCTTACCGATGATGTTGGCTGTCAGCGCTGCTGAATACTTTAAGACTAATAAGTTTCTTGCAATTGCAACTGCCGGAGTCCTCCTTCATCC
The DNA here is from genome assembly GCF_026535895.1 of Lactobacillus sp. B4007. Classification (NCBI taxonomy): domain Bacteria; kingdom Bacillati; phylum Bacillota; class Bacilli; order Lactobacillales; family Lactobacillaceae; genus Lactobacillus; species Lactobacillus sp. B4007. The sequence continues at coordinate 237,980 of NZ_JAFNPA010000002.1, read as the reverse complement.
TAATTGGGCAGCAATGGTTTTAGCTGGTAAGCCAGTCGCACTATTTGGCGTTCCGATCACACTAGCATCATATAGCAGTACTGTCATTCCCATTATTCTTTGTGTCTGGATTCAATCCTACGTTGAAAAATTTGCCGAAAAAGTTTCGCCAAACGTCATTAAAACGATGCTGAAGCCATTACTTATCTTTATTATCATGGCTCCGTTGGCCCTACTATTGATTGGACCAATCGGTTCATGGCTTGGTGACCTGCTCGCCCTTTTAATTAATTCACTTAATAAAGTTGCACCATGGCTAGTTCCAACGATCATGGGTGCTTGTTCGCCATTATTAGTTATGGTCGGCATGCACGTTGCTTTAACTCCAATTGCATCACTCGGTTTTGCTAGCCCAGCTAGAAGCGAAAACATTCTTGGCCCCGGAATGTTAGCCTCAAATATAGCCCAATCTGGTTGTGCATTTGCCATTTCTTTAAAAGAAAAAAGACCACAAAATCGCCAGATTGCGGTTTCTGCAGGTGTAACTGCCCTATCTGGAATTACTGAACCTGCACTTTATGGTGTTACGCTGAAATATCAACGTGCCCTTTACGCTGTATTGGCAGCAGGTGGTATTGCTGGTTTTTATGCTGGTATTACGCAAGTTGTTCGTTATTCTTTTGGTTCGCCTGGCATCTTTACAATCGTTAACTTTATCGGAAGACCCGGCAACTTTATGAATGCAATTATTACCGCTATCATTGCATTTATCCTTGGTTTCGTTTTCACTTTTTTAATTGTTAAAACTGACCAACCAGAAAAGCAAATTGCAAAAACATTAGATGGCGATAAAAATGCCAATCATACTGCTACAACAGAAATTGTTTATGCGCCGGTAGACGGCCAGGTTATCCCCCTAGACCAAGTTAATGATGAGGTTTTTGCGTCAAAATCGCTTGGATCAGGTATCGGAATTAATCCTGCAACTGATTTAATTACATCACCCATTACTGGTAAAATAACCATGACATACAAAACTGGCCACGCTATCGGTCTTACTTCAGCTTCAGGCACTGAATATTTAATTCATATTGGTATCGATACAGTTAACATGAATGGTGACGGCTTTAAGGTCATGGTTATTAAAGGACAGGATGTTCAAAAAGGTGATCCACTAGTTCAGGTAGATTTTGCCAAAATCAAAGCAGCGGGTTATGATCCAACTGTTTTATTAATATCATTAAATACAGCTGACGATGCGTTAACATTTACCACCAAACAAAAAGTAACTATTGATGATCCGGTATTTTCATTAGCTGACATGAGAAAAAGCAATTAACTTTTCTATTGATTTTCTTTTGGGGGATGCATTCGGCTAACACAAGAAAAATGGCTAAAAATATGGTTTTATCCCCGTTATCAAAAATGATGATAGAACCACTACTTTGACACTAGCGCTCAAAATCATTTAATTGATCCAAAAATATTATTGCTAATAATGTAATTAAGAAATAAAAATTAAAAATCAGTTAGTCTGCACAATCAAACAGATTAACTGGTTTTTGCTAACTCAAAAAAGAGCCGTTAGTTAAATTGATAAAAAAAGCTAGTTCTGCATTCATAACAGAACTAGCCCAATAGGAAAAATTTAGTCTTTATATAAATTTTATATTATTTAAAATATAAGTCAAGTATTATTAAGCACAAATAATTAATTTTGCTTTTTCTGAATACCAACCATTCCTAAGAAAGAAATTAATAGTGCCGTAGCACCAGCCAAAATCATACCTAATGAAGCATTTTTAGCAGAACCAGTTTGTGGTAACTGACCTTTACCATTAGGGTCTGCTACATTAGTCTTTCCTTGCTCAGTCTTGCTTGAAGCAACTTGAGCTTGTTTATCTGTTTTACCAGTATTATTTTGTTTATTATCACCTGGCTTTTCGGCATTTTGACTATCGCCAGCTGGTGCTTCGGGTTGGTTATTATCCGCACCAGTTTGTTCACCATTATTAACTACAGGATCCTGCTCATTATTTACCGCAACATTACCCTTAGAGTAAATATAAGTTACTTCTTCTGTTGGTTGGTCTTGGAAGTAGCCTTCGGTTGGACCTTGCCAGTCCTTTAATGTGTAGCCATCAATAGCTTTCCGCATTGTACCGTAGCCAACACCTGTCCGACCATCAATTACTTGGTCTTCCGCAAGTTTATTACCATTTTCATCTTGGTAGTGAGCAATCACAGTTGACCTACCCAAGGTTGTAGCGGCAGTGGTAGTTGTATCAGTATCAGCCTTAACTACATTAGACGTGTTAGCATAGCCGAATGTTAATGCTGCAAATGAAATACCAGTGACTAATAACGCCTTAATCTTTTTATTTGCAATTTGTGTTCTTTTCATAATTTCATCTCCAAGTTTTTACTTCAAATCATTACATCTCTTCAACAAACCTTTCCTTCTTTGCTTATCATGAAATATCAAAAATCATTACTAACCATAAAAAGAAAAATTAACTTTTTAAGGAAATGCTTAACCTTAATCTGTTGTTGATATTATAGCACTTTTTGCTTGTAATCTATATGAAATTCGGAAATTTCTGATTAAGATAATAGTAAAAATAACTATGAATTTATTATTGGCTATATAGAGATATTTGCTTAATACTACGCGCAAAGTAAAAAATTAATTAATTGAATTAAAAAAATACCTTTATACCAGCGCTTAAGCAACCTGATATAAAGGTAAATTGATAATTATTGGGATATCCGGGCTCGAACCGAAACATGCAGGAACCAGAAACCTGTGCCTTACCATTTGGCTATATCCCAGTGTTAAATCACCCGTACGAGAATTGAACTCGTAACTCCACCTTGAGAGGGTGGCGTCTTAACCATTTGACCAACGGGCAAAATCAACATTAATTATTATGCTTGAAGGCGAGGCTAATGTCAAGAGATTTTCTCGTATAAAGTATGATTTTTATTTTTAATATGTCATTTCTCAAAATTCTCCCCATTCCCTGACCAATCTCGCAATGCACAATAAAAAAGCAGTTTATCTTGGAGTGAAGCAATTAGACTAATCGCCTTAATGAGCCGCCAAAATTAAACTACTCTTTGTTTATCTCTTCAGCAACAATTTTGTGCAAATGAATTAACAAATAAATTTTTTCTTGCTTGGTAATTTGCAGATGATAATTTTGAGCAATAAAACTAGCAATATGATTAATAATTTCAACTTCTAACGGCATTTTATTAGCAAGGTCTTGGTACAAATTTTCTCGATCTTCATCAGGAAATAATTTATGATCATAAACTCGCTCGGCAAAATAATTAAGATGAGTCAAAAAGCGTGTGTAAGTAATTGTGTCAGTGTCAATCGGTCTATCAATTGACCTTTTAACTATTTTTTCTAAATTGGACACTAGTTGAGCAACGTTATTATTTTTATTGGACTTTGAACTAGTTATTTCGGCATCAATAAAATGCAGCCCAAAAACTGTCGCCTCGCTTTTAGGTAATTCAATTTTTAGTCTCTTTTTGATTAAGCTTAAAGCAAACTTGCCAATTTCATACTCTTCTGGATGGTGCACCATTACATCTGGATAATTAAAATTTGGCCCGCTTTTACCTGTTTTTACCCGCTTAACGACAAACGATAGATGATCTGCTAGTGATAAATAGAGGTAATCACGCACTTTAATCTGATATTGACTGGCGGCAAAATCAATGATTTCCTTAACTAAAGTCAAATACTGATCAGGAATATTATTTGCCAACTGAACAAATTCTTTTAACTTCTTATTATCAGTAAGAACAAAAACTTTTTGAATTTCCTTTTTTTGAATAGGACAACCAATGGCCTTATGATAACCTATTCCTTTTCCCATTAAGATACATTCATTACCTGACCGATCGAGCGCCAAAATAAGTGAATTATTCAGGACTTTCAATACTTGCATTAACCTTGCGCCTTATCTTTTTTAGTCTGTTAAACCATTATTCTTGATAACATTTTGGTACCAATAAAAACTATCTTTAGGAATGCGCTGCATGTCTTTTAAGTTATCATCAGTCCGGTTGACATAAATAAAGCCATAACGCTTCTTAAATCCTTGATGTGAGCTTAATAAATCCATCACTGACCACGGACAATACCCAACTAGCTCTACGCCATCTTGAATAGCATCGTAACAAGCAGCAATATGATCTCGTAAATATGCGATCCGATATTGATCATGAATTTTACCATCAGCACTTAAATGATCGCCTGTACCCAAACCATTTTCAGTAATAATTAGTGGCAATCGAAACTGATGATAATACTCGTTTAAAACCATTCTCAGCCCTAATGGATCAATTTGTGCGCCATATTCAGTTGATTTAAGATTAGGATTCTGCTCAATTTTAAAATAGCCCGCTAAATCAAAGTCAACATCATGTTTGCGACTGCCTAAGGGATGCTTATCGTCAGCTGGAAAATAGCGTGCAGCTAATGTACGATAATAATTTACTGCAATAAAATCTGGCTTGGCTTCTTCCAAAAGCGCCTGATCTCCAGCTTCAAAGTCCGGTAAAATGTCTAGTTTACTTAAGTTTTCTAAATAATATCCAGGATAGCGGCCAAAGCAGTACATTTCCAAAGCATAATTAGTTTTGAAATTATCATTCATTTTGGCAGCCCATACATCCTCGGGCTTACTGGAAATCGGATATGTCATGGTAGCCGAAACAGCCGGTCCTACTTGGCTATTTGGGATGATTGCATGACAATCATTAACCGCATATGCATTTGCCAAAAACATATGATAATCCATTTGCGCCCTAATCCGTTCCCTATCTTTAACCGGAACATGATCCATGTTCATGCGCTCGTCGACCCTAATCATTAAATTCTGCTCGTTGATTACCTGCCAATTTTTTACTCGGTCCCCGAAAGCATTGAAGCAAATCTGGGCATACCGTCTAAATGCGGCAACACACGCCCTATCTTGCCAGCCATTATACTTTAAAACTAACGCATAGGGCAAATCAAAGTGGTATAGCGTAACAAAAGGTGTAATACCATTTTCCAGTAAACAATCGATCACTTGATTATAAAAGTTAATTCCATCTGGGTTCACTTCGCCATCACCATCAGGAATGATTCTTGACCAGGAAATAGAAAAACGATAAACATTTAATCCTAATTCCTTCATTAACTTAATGTCTTCACGATAGTGATGGTAAAAATCACTAGCAATTTTAGTATCTGCTTGTTCTGTTGAATGTTTAAAAGAGTTAAAGTCGGCAATCGATTCACCTTTACCCGCTTCATTCCAGGCACCTTCAATTTGAAAGGCAGAAGATGATGCGCCCCATAAAAAATCTTTCGCAAATTTTTTCATTCGTTTCTCCTTTTTAAAATTAAAACCTGTAGCATGTTAATCATTAGTTAAGAGATAGAGCAAAGGACTATCTTCTTTTAAGTAATCCTTTTTCGTTGCTCCTATTGCAGCGTATTTTTTGGAATTAGTAATGATGATTGATGTTGTTAAATCATATCCTTCGCGTTCCATTGCTTTTTGATCGAAAGTAATAATTACTTGGCCTTTCTCGACATGGTCACCCACTTCAGCATGCTTATTAAAATACTTACCTTGCAGCTTAACCGTATCAATTCCAATATGAATTAACATTTCAACACCATTATCTAGCATCAACCCTAATGCATGCATTGTCGGATATAAAACACTAATAGTTGCGGCCGCGGGAGCAACTATTTCTCCTTTATCAGGATACACCGCAATTCCTTTCCCCATAACGCCGGAAGCAAATACTTCGTCAGCTACTTGGGCAAGCGGAATTGCTTTTCCTTGGACCGGTGAAGTAATCTTTAAGTCGCAATCTTGTAAAACGAGCTGTTGATCAATAGTTGTTAACTTCTCTTGTTTCGTTGCTGTGGCTTCCTCATTATTATTTATTGCCTGTTTACCTGTATTTCCAGGATCTTTTTCCGGTAAATCAGTAAAGCCAAAAATAACGGTCATTAAACATGCTCCACCAAACGCAATTAAACAACCTAAAACGTAACAAATGAAAGCTTTAGTCCCAGCTGAAGCATAGACAGGAATGGTTAAAATTCCTTGGTTGGCAAAAGCATTGCCGTATGAGCCACCCCAGCCCATTAGAGCGCCGCCTAGCGCTCCGCTAATAACAGCGTAAACCATTGGCTTTTTCAAACGTAAATTAGCCCCATAAATAGCTGGTTCCGTGATGCCAAACAAAGCCGTGACTGTGGCTGAAGCTGCTACAGTTTTCAGATTTTTATTTTTAGTTTTAAAAAACACGCCCAGTGCTGCTCCAGCTTGCGAAAAATTAGCTGCTCCTGCAAAGGCTAAAAGATTCTGGCGGCCAGTTTTGGCAACATCGTTAATCCCAATCGGGATAATAGCTCGGTGTGCGCCAAAAATGACCAAAATGCACCAAATACCACCAATAAATGCACCAAGTAAGATTGGACTCAAATTCATAATGCAATGGTATGCCCAATTAATGAAGTCACCAAAGTAAATCCCAATCGGACCAAAAAGCATTAAAGTTGCCGGTACCATGATTACAAGTGACAACGTTGGGACCATAATCACTTTTAAAACATCCGGCATAATTTTTTTAATAAATTTTTCGACATATGATAAGACAAAAACGGCGATAATTATAGGAACAACAGACGAAACATAATTGGCCTTGGTAATGCCAATGCCAAAAAGAGTCACATTGGTTTTACCAGTCATTAAAGCTACAATCGTTGGATAGCAAAGTGTAGCACCTAAAGTCATCGCAATATAATCGTTTGTCTCAAATACTTTAGCAGCTGAACGAGCCAATATAATTGGCATAAAGTAGAAAAGTGCATCTGAAGCAGCGTTTAAGATAATATAGGTATTAAAAGTTTTAATATCGGTATGATATGCATTTAAACCAATTAAAGCTGCAACTGCTAGAATACCTTTAAGCATCCCCGAAGCCGCAATCGCTGGCACTGTCGGGGTAAAAATCGCGGTGACCACGTTGAGAATTTTGGTGCCCCAACCAACTTTTGGCGAAGATTGATCGTCATTGACATGTTCAGCTAATAAAGGCATTAATTGGTCATAAACTTGTTCGACTTTATTACCCAAAACAACTTGAAGCTGCCCTCCTGCCTCGACAACCTGGATTACCCCTTCAATCTGACTAAGCGCATCTTTATTCGCTTTTTTCTGGTCCTTTAACACAAATCTCAGCCGAGTAAAACAGTGCGTTAGTCCAGACACATTATTTTTTCCACCAACTTCACTTAGGATTTGTTCAGCAATCTGATGCTCATTCATATTAACCCTTCTTTTTTCTAATAAAAAAAGATCAAACGTACGTAAAATAACACCATCAATGATGGTTATCTTTCGTACATTTGATCTCGCCTGCTCTACCAGTAACGCGTCAAAATCACGTTTTTCTTTTATTAAAGCTAATATAGCATCATCAATAAGCAGCTGCAAGCGCTTTTATCAAAAAACACCATAAAACAATTTTTTTAACATATATGAGTTAAGGTTAATCTTACTAACAAATTAGCAACTTAAGACAATTATAAGTCTTAACCTTTTTGCCTAGATTTAATAACTTTAAACCATAAAATAGCCTTGTAATTGTATATAATAGAATGAGAAACATTTTACTGAAGGACAAATTTTATGATTGATTATTCAACCACTCAAAGCTTAATTGAATCAATGGTCACGGAGCGAATCGTTCCTGGCGTCAACTATGCTTTTATTAAAAACAAGCAAGTATTTACCTCAACCATTGGTTTTGCTAGTACATATCCCAAAGTGACCCAACTTAGTCCCTTTGCCCAATACGATTTAGCCAGCCTCACAAAAGTTTTGATTACTGAAAACATCTTATTAAAACTATATCAAAAAGGAAAACTTAATTTTACCGAGCCATTGACTGATTTTATTCCCGAATTTAAGGATCCAAGAGTTAGGCTCTTTCACCTCTTAACACATACTAGTGGCATTCGCGGTTGGATTGATCACCGCGATCAGCTAAATCATGACGAGCTGCTCAATGCAATCATTCATCTTCCAGTGACAGACGAATTTGAACATAAGATGCGCTATGCGGATACCAATTTTATTTTGTTAGGCTTGGTCGTTAAAAAAATCTACGGTCGCCCAGTCCAAGACGTGGGGATGTCAGAAATTATTACGCCAATGGATTTGCCAGATACGACTTTTTCCCCTGTTAAAAATAACTGTGTGCCAACCGTCTGGCTCAATGATCAATTGCTTCAAGGCGTACCTCATGATCCCAAAGCCCGCCAGTTAGGCAGTGATTGCGGTTCTGCGGGACTTTTTTCATCAATGCTTGACTTAATCAAAATTTGTCAAGGCTACTTGGGAATTGAGCGAGATATCTTACCGCTTAGTCAAGAAGTTATTGCCCAGCTCTTTGATAATAAAAATCCTGCAGGACTTCAGCCCCGTTCCTGGGGCTGGGACCTTCGCTTTGATCCTGAATTGCACTATCCTTTGATTTTGCACACTGGCTTTACAGGCGTCTTGCTTTTGCTTGATCGCGTGCGTAAATCCGGGTTAATTTTATTGACAAATAGAATTCATCCCACCGGTCATAATCAAATTTTTCTGACTATGCGAGAAAAAATCATTCAAAGTTTTTTAAAGGAAAATGACCAATAAAAAAGACAGTCTTCTGACTGTCTTTTTTAGCATTTGTGTTGCTTTGGCCAAAAATGATAAACAAGATCAACAACAGCTTGAGCAAACATGCCTCCAGCCATCCAGTACATTGCCATCATCATCTGGTTAGTAAAAGTAAAGTAAGCGGTAATGCCGTAAACAATTACCCAAACAATCTTAAAAAACAAATTATCACACATCATTGGTAAAAAACTCCCTTCGTTTCTCTGCCAATTATACCGTTTTTTAAGCCAAAAATGGAGCTTTTCCAGGTTATTTAATTGCAAAAATAAGCTTTTTTAAAATCCAATGTGAAATTTTGTTATTATTCCAAAATGTTTACAATCGTAAGCATTAACAAACTTTTTTGTAAAAGCAATCGGCTACATTTGTCGATTTTAATCAATTTTATCGTTATGTAATTTAATTATGATTATACTGATCTTTTTCTTAGGCAAAATAATTGTGAATAGTAATCAAAGCACATGAATGAGGTGGCATTTCAACTGTAATCTGACCGTTTTCAATTACCATTTCTTGCTTTTGTAGCTGTGATGCTTTTCGAAGCTCAGCAATTTCTGCTTGTTTAAGATATTCCGGCTTACCAATTTCTTGCCATTTTCCAAATGAGTTAGCATGATTCTGATCTATTCTTTGTATAATAGCCTTGAAGTTTTTCTGATTGGCAATATTAATCACCACTTTTTCTGAAGTTATTTTTTCACTTGGAACATTATGATTATATGTTAGTATCTGTAAGTCTTTTTGCTTTTGGACTGCAAGTACCTCAGCTGTTCCTTGATCTTTATTGATAACTTTTAGTCGCTTAGTACCTAATTGATGGTAAATTTCAAAAATACGGTAGACAGTTTTTTCAATACCCTGAACTGTTTGCAGGCCGTAGCCACCATGAAATACTCCCGGCTTTTGATATTGCTCTTCAAAAATATCAGTAAAAGTAAAGAACGAATAGCCATCAACTAAGCCATCATTGTCAGCTAATGTTTTAGCTACCATTGCAGCAGCATATGGTTCGTCATGAATTAAATCACCTACCATTGCGGAAACATTCCATTCGGTATAATAAAGGGGATATGATTTAGCTTGCTCCCTCGTTCTAATAGTCATTTCTTTCAAGATGCCACGATGGTAGTCTGTTTTTTCTTGATCTGAGTTTTTGAAAAACTCTTCAATTCCCAAACCACTTTGCCATAAGGGATCATCTGTTGGGTAATGGTGAGTCGTAATGAAATCAAGTGGAACCTGATTCTTTTCACAAAAAGCAATCATTTCAGGGATCCATGAATTAAATGAAGTTGCTGGACCACCCAATTTTAACTTAGAATCAATTTTCTTAATTGTTAAGGCCGTAATTTGGTATAGGTGAAAATAATCTGATTGTTTCCCGGCGAAAAATAACGGTAAATTGGGTTCGTTCCAAACCTCAAAAAACCACGATTCAACTTCCTCTTTGCCATACCGCTCGATTAAATGACAAATAAAACGATTAATAAGTTCTTCCCACATTCCATCCGATTTAGGCATTGTATTATTGCCACCATACGGAAAAACGCGATTCTCTCCTGAGGCGAGACAAGTAGGCATAAAACTCAATTCGACAAAGGGTTTCATACCAATTTTTAATAAGAAATCAAAAATCTTATCAACGTTAATAAAATTATATGTAATTCCTTGAGACTTGCCGTTAAAATCAAAGTTTTCGATGCAAACACTCATTTCATCATCGAAAATACCATGAAAGCGAACATACTTGAACCCTAATTCTTGGTGAACTTTGATTAATTGCTCACAGTAATCTTCCCTCAATGCCGTATAAGCATGACAGCTTCCAACACATGTTTCCCAATAATGGGGAAAATCTGTCTTTTTGTTTTCATCAATTGTAAAATTTAGCATAAGTTTCTTTCCTACATTTAAATCGCTCTCAAAAAACTATAAAATTTAATCAGTAAAAAAGTGGTAAAAACTACAATTAAATTAATTTATAAAAATCAATAATAAAATGTAATTCTACATTCTAAGTATTTATCAAAATTAAAAGTATTAATTAATTTTACTCTAGATTTGATCCATTTGAAGCTATCACTTTCTTATACCAATCAAAGGAACACTTTTTTTGACGACAAAGTGTTCCTTGACCAGAATCATCTAAATCCACATAAACAATACCATATCTCTTAGACATTTCACATGAGCTAGCACTTATTAAATCAATGCAACCCCAAATTAAATAACCCATAATATTTACACCATCTTCATAAGCTTCTCCAACTTGTTTAATATGCTGCTTTAAATAATCAATCCTATAACTATCATGAATCAAATTATCACTTGAAATAGTATCTTTTGCTCCTAATCCATTTTCAACAATAAATAGTGGGATTTGGTATCTGTCATATAGTTCATTTAAAGCTATTCTCAATCCAATAGGATCAAATTGCCATCCCCATTCACTAGATTTTAGATAAGGATTTTTAAATGATAACTTCAGATTACCAGAAGTTATTTCTTCACCTTCTTGGGATTCTTGAGAAACAGCTACCATGGATGAATAGTAGCTAAAAGCAAGAAAATCTACTACTCCTTCTTTTAATATTTGATTATCGCCTTCTTGAGTTTTTATATGTATATTATTTTCATTCATGAATCTCTTTGCATAGCTAGGATAATATCCCCTGACTTGTATATCACTGAAAAAGAGATTATTTTGATTTACTTTTACATTTGTTAACACATCAACTGGCCTACAACTTCTTGGATAACTTTGAAATCTCGCAATCATTGCTCCAATTTTAGCATCAGGTATAATTTTGTGACATTTTTTAACTGCTAATGCACTTGCTATAAACTGATAATGAGCTGCTTGGTAACGTGCTTCAATATTATTTTCAATACCATCAGCCAAAATACCTCCACTAGTAAATCCATTCATTTCTAAAATATTAATTTCATTAAAAGTAATCCAATATTTTACCTTATCCTTATAACGATTAAATACCGTCTCTGCAAAATGAACATATTGATTTATCGTTTTACGTGAAAGCCAACCATTTTGCTTTAAGACAAGATTAAGTGGCATTTCGAAGTGAGACAATGTTACCATAGGCTTAATGTTATTTTTTAAACACTCATCAAAAACTCTATCATAAAATAGTAATCCTTCTTCATTAGGGAATTCTTCATCACCATTTGGAAAAATTCTAGACCACGAAATTGAGGTTCGAAACATCTTAAATCCTGCATTAGCCAATAACTGAATATCTTCTTTGTAATGATGATAAAAGTCTATTCCATTTCTTTTAGGATATCTTCCTTTCTTATCATGTATGGCATATTCAATATCTGACTTTTTAATTAAGCTATTTGTTGGACCGTTTGATCTTATATTTTTAGGAACATATTTGTCTATATCGGCTGTGGACCAACCTTTTCCGTGCTTTAAAAAGGTACCTTCAGTCTGATTAGCAGAAATTGCTCCACCCCATAAAAAATCTTTAGGAAATCTTACCATAATAAACTCCTTACCCCTAAAATATTACAATCTAATTATTCTTTTTTTGTTGTTCTTTCTTTAATAACTGTTTTTCATAAATTTTTAAAAAAGGATAGTAAAGAATTGTTGTTGGAATTAACATTAAGTAATCCCAAATTGCATTTTGCCATTTTAACCCTTCTAGATATCTCTGAAAACCTAATGGCAACATTGGAGGTATTAAAATCCAAGGTACTTGTATAAAGCCAGTCTTGTAACCAAAGTATGTTAAAAGCATAACAACTGGTACACTCAAAACATAAGGGATACATAATATTGGATTATACATAATAGGCATCCCAAAAGCTACTGGTTCATTAATATTAAATAACCCTGGTATTAGTGATACTCTTGAAATCGACTTAATTTGCTCTGATTTTGACCTACATCCCATTAATACTAATGGAAGAGTATTACCAGTTCCTCCAACCATAGAAAGACCTGCATACAAAAATACTGGATAAAATTGCATTGGATGTCCAGCAGCATGAGCTGCTGCATTCAATGCTATTGCTTGAACTGATAAAGGAAAAACAATTGAAGATATTAACATAGTGCCATGAATTCCAAAACACCACAGAATTGAAGCAAGAGTGCAAAGAATTATTATACCTGGCACTGAAGTTAATGTTTTTAATGGGTACGATAATATCATTGTAAATCCAGATGCTAGAGTATATTTACCATTTGAAATAGCTGAAACTGTACCAACAATTATTGAAAATACAACCGTACTAAACAATAAAGGTAACAATGCAGAAAAACTTTCCCCTAGAAAAGGAGGTACAACATCAGGCATTTTTATACGAATATTATTTTTTTGAAATATTTTTTCTATTTGAACAGATAAGAAAACTACAAGAAACCCTATAAACATGCCTTGCGTTCCTAAATATGTCATATCAATGCTTGATTGTCCATTCCTATTTACCGTAATCGATCCTACAACCAAAAAGAAACAAACAAGAGCATCTAAAATATTCATTAAAGGTGCTTTTAAACTCAATTTTTTTGCATAGTTGTACGCAAATAGTGCTACAATCCATAACGACATTAAGTTCATAGTAAATTGGTAAATATAGTTTAAAGAATTATAAACGATTCCTTTATCAGAAATAATTTTTAATAAAGTAGGTCCCAAAAAAACCATTAATATTTGTGCAATAGACCCTACCAAAATTATACCTAGTGTACCCATCATAGCAGATTGCAAAGCGGATAGGAATTTATTTTTTCCTATTTGTTCACCCCATTTCTGGAGTTCTTTCATAAATGGATTCTCCAATATTCTTTCCATAAGTTCCTCCTAAAAAATATAAAATAGAAACAATAAAATTATGACATACTGATCAGTTATTTTTATTTTAAAGAATATTCCAAAATTTACTATATATAAAATACAGAATAGTTATGTCTATTTCACAGATATACAATAATCAATAAGTTAAAAAGATTTGATTGGGTTTAAGTCTTAATCTAATAAAGGCAATATTTACTTTCCTTAAAATACAAAAGAACATTCAATTTAAAATTGAATGTTCTATATAATAAGTCCGTATATTATTTAGGAATTTGTTTATCTATTAAGATCATGGTTAATGCTTAATTTCCAGGTCAAATCCTGTAATTATCTACTTGTTTTTTTAAAACTTTCTCTAGTATTTATTCTATATCTTGCAGGCGAAATTCCAAAATAAATTTTGAAAACTTTATAAAAATATGAAGCGTTTTTATAACCAACTTGATTGGCTATTTTTTCAACTGAAACTTCAGTATTGGTTAAATATTCAGCTGCAACATTTACCCGTTGTAGCTGAACTAATTTAATAAAGGACAACCCAGTTTCACTTTTTAAATAATCTGATAAATAATTAGGATTAAAACTAAAATGATTAGCCATTTTATATAGTGTAATATTCGAATAGTTTTTTTCAATATAAAGAAGTAATGATAATAAACTATTAGTCTGTTTTTTTGAATTGGTAACTTTTGATTCTTTATAATAAACTTTTCGAATTAGAAGCGAAAACATAGTTAACATTTTTAGTTTAATTATTTGATTAGTTTGGATTTTTGGTCTGTAATATTCATCAATAATATCATAAATTAAATTACAAATTTTAGGATCTTGATCAATTTTAAATAAGCTATAATGTCCTTCACCATGCTCTTCATTTGACAGAAGGGAGAACAACAAATTAGAAATTGTGATGCCCTTTCCTTTTGTTTGTAAAAAATTAAGTTCATTTAATGAAAAAGCTGAGGGACGTAATTCTATGTTGATTACCACATCAGTTTCAGAAATTGGCTCGACTTTGTGAGGAGTCTTCATTCCAATGAACATCACATCGTTCTGACTAACTAGAATCTGTTCATGTTCAGTTTTTACCATACAACTATTTATTAAAGGAATATTTATCTCAACATAATCATGAATGTGAAAAGGTATAAAAGACTTAACTGGTTGGACTGAAATAGTGATAGAACTATTATTCAAAATCAAATTATCAGAGTATGTATTATAAAATTTATAAACCGGTTTGCCGTTTATATACTTTGCTACTCTTAATTTAGAATCGTTCTTATTAAGCTTTTGCAAAATTTCGTTCCAGTCCCGGTAGCCATTATTTTGTCGGAGCATTTGGATAATCTTTTCGTACATATTCATTACCTTTAATAAAATATTTCTGTGAAATAAACATTTTCTTTATGTTATTTAACAATAGTTCACTCTTATACATTACGTTAAAATAATAAGCAAAGCAAGACAAATTTATATAGCACACGGAGGAAAAATATGACAGACCTATCTAAAAAACCTTATAACTTGTCTGCTGCGCAAATTGACTTTGTCAAGCAAAAAGTAGCAAGCATGTCAACCGATGCCAAAATCGGTCAACTTTTCTTTGTTATCGGTGAAGACGAAGAAAACACGGACTTGAAAGCATTTGTCGAAAAATATCAACCAGGCGGAATTATGTACCGTCCCGATGATGCCAAAAAACTACAACACGAAATTGCAACTTCACAAAAAGCAAGTGACATTCCACTTTTAATCGCAGCTAACCTTGAAGCTGGTGGTAATGGACTTGTTAACGGCGGTACATGGTTTGGCCGCCCATTACAGATTGCTGCAACTGATGATGATCAAAACGCTTATAACTTAGGAGATGTCTCCGGTTACGAAGCAAAACAAGTTGGTGGCAACATGTCATTTGCACCAATCGTCGACTTGGACCAAAACTTCCGTAATCCAATTATGAATGTCCGGACTTATGGGAGTGATAAGGAACGAGTAATTAGAATGTCTGATGCTCAAATTGCCGGATTAAATGCTAACCACGTTATTCCTGTTGCCAAGCACTTCCCTGGTGATGGTGTCGATGAACGTGACCAGCACTTATTAAGTTCGATTAATTCGCTTTCGGCTGATGAATGGATGAAATCCTACGGAGAAATTTATCATCACTTAATTGATAATGGTTTACCAAGTATCATGATTGCTCATATTATGCAGCCTGCTTGGGAACGCCGACTTGAGCCAGGAATTGAAGATAAAGATTTACGACCGGCTTCAACTTCTAAGCTTTTAATTAACGGCTTACTTCGGAAAGTTTTGAACTTCAATGGCCTAACCATTACTGACGCAACGCCAATGATTGGTTATAACGCAATCATGAAGCGCTCAGAAGCCTTACCTGCAACAATCAATGCCGGTATTGACATGATTCTCTTTAATAAAGATATTGACGAAGATTATCAATTTATTACTGATGCCGTAGCTAACGGAACTATTCCAATGTCACGCGTTGATGAAGCTGTTACGAGAATTATCGCAACTAAGGTAGCACAAGGCGTAATGAATACCGCAGGTGAACTTTGTGAACCTTCATCAAGTAATTTCGACTTAAAGCTAGCAGAACACGAAAAGCTTGCTGCTAAGGTTGCTGAAGAATCAGTAACACTTGTTAAGGATCGTGATCAATTACTGCCAATAACACCGAAGAAATATCCACGAGTTCGTCTTGTCGTTTTAGGTGATACGGATGATGGTGGCTTTAAAGAAGGTGGTAAAGTAACTGCCAAGTTTAAAGAAAAACTTGAGGAAAAAGGATTCCAGGTTTCTGTCTTTGATCGAAAGCACTTAGACTTCCAAGAAGTTTTTGAAGGTGGTGTCCAATTTGAAAAAGATCGCTTTGACCTTGCCTTTTACGTTGCCAACGTTGAAACTGCAAGTAACCAAACGACCACTAGATTAGATTGGATTCATTTAATGGCCGCAGATGCACCGTGGTTCATGAAGGACATCCCAACTGTCTTTGTTTCCACTTGCAACCCTTACCACCTCTTTGATATCCCAATGGTTTCAACTTACGTCAATGCATATACTGGCAACGATGTTACTATTGATGCTTTATTAAAGAAAATGATGGGACAAGAAGAATTTCTCGGTAAAAACCCAGTAGATCCTTTCTGCGGTCGCTTCGATACCCGTCTATAGAAAGAGAGTAAAATCATGATTGAAATTAATCAGATTACAATTAATCATTTAACCGAACCACTTGGTTATGATTTAGATAATCATTTACGGGTTGACTTTAATCTTACTAGTTCTGTCGCTATGCAGAACACAAAGAAAAGAGTCGTAGTTAAAGCTGATCAAGAAATTTACGATTCAGACTGGCAAGATTACAAGAATAACTTTTTTGATTTTGCGATTAACTTGCAGCCTAGAACGCGCTATGAATTAACCGTTTCGGTAAAAAATGCTAACGATGAAAGCAGTAAAAATAGTTTCTTTGAAACGGGTAAAATGGCTGAGCCATTCACTGCAAGTTGGATTGGCAATTCTAATAAAGATCTTCAAAATACTTTGCTTTTAAAGAACTTTGCGTTAACAAAGCCGGTAAAAAGTGCTCGTCTTTACATGACCGGTCTAGGAGTTTATGAAGCCTACCTGAATAAGGAAAAAGTTGGCAATGAAATATTGGCCCCCGGTGTAACCGCCTATGACCAATTGGTTCAAGTGCAGACTTATGACGTAACCAGACTTCTTCAAAAATCCTCTGACCAAGAATTATTAATTTCACTTGGTGATGGTTGGTATAAAGGCAATTTTGGTTTTGATGGCGGCCAAGACAATATCTACGGCGATCGCCAAATGGCTATTGCTAAATTACATGTTCAATACGATGATAATTCAACAGAAACAATTTTAAGTGATGCTTCCTGGAAAACTACTTCCGGTAAAATCACTAAGTCGGCTATCTATTATGGTGAGGATTATGATGATACTCATGTAATAGCTGACTGGGAGCCGGTAACCATACTCGATCATTCTAAAGAAATTCTACATGATCGTCTGAGCTTACCGCTTAAAGTTAATGAATACCTTCCAGTTAAAGAAATAATTACGACACCTGCTGGTGAAACGGTCTTAGATTTTGGTCAAAATCATGCTGGATGGCCAGAATTCTTTAACCGGGAAAATAGCGGCACTACACTTAAATTACAGGTTGGCGAAATTCTGCAAAATGGTAATTTTTACCGTGACAATTTGAGAGAGGCTCGGGCAGCATTCCACTATACTTCAAATGGTGAACAAAAATGGGTTCGTCCCCACTTCACTTATTACGGCTACCGCTATGTCAAAGTTACTGGCAATACTAAACCACTAACTAAGGAAGATTTTAGGTCAGCAGTGATCTATTCAGACATGAAAACTACCGGGGCTATTAAGACAGATAATGCCAAGGTTAATCGCTTGTTAGCTAACGTAATGTGGAGTCAAAAGAGCAACTTCTTTGATGTACCAACAGATTGTCCGCAGCGTGATGAACGTCTTGGATGGTCTGGTGACGCAGACATTTTTTCAAGTACTGCTGTCTTAAACATGGATGCATACGCATTCTTTAAGAAGTATGCCCGTGACATGCAAATTGAGCAAAACAATCACGATGGCATGCTCACTATGTATGCCCCAGCAATGGGTAATGACAGTGGTGGAGCCGCTATTTGGGGTGATGCTGCGACCGTCATTCCGTGGACAGTTTATGAAGCATACGGTGATCCAGCAATTTTAAGGCAAAACTATTCCAGTATGAAGGCTTGGGTTGACTGGATTAGTCAATCGACTTCAACGCCAAATCTTTGGACAGGATGTTTCCAGTTTGGTGATTGGTTATCACTTGATGGTGAAAATCCGGCAATGCCTACTGGTAAAACAGATGAAGACTTCATTGCCTCCGTTTACTACTACTATTCAAGTTCAATCGTTTCTGCCGCTGCTAAAGTTTTAGGTCATCAAGAAGATGCAGCAAAATACGCTGAACAGGCTAAAGCTATCAAGCAGGCTATTAGAGCTGAATATATCACGAACAACGGGCGTCTAGCAATTGACACCCAAACCGCTTATGCATTAGCACTGCGCTTTGACTTAATTCCTGAAGAACAGAAAAAGCGTGTCGTAAGTGATTTAGTGACACGCCTTGGTAAGGATAATAATCATCTAAAGACTGGTTTCGTGGGTACCCCATTAATTTGTCAAGTATTGTCAGAAAACGGTGAGCATAAATTAGCTACCCAAATTTTCTTAAACGAAGATTTTCCAAGTTGGCTTTATGCCGTTAACCTTGGAGCTACTACCATTTGGGAACGTTGGAACTCAGTTTTACCTGACGGTTCAATGAACCCTGAAGGAATGAATTCATTAAATCATTACTCCATCGGAGCAATCATGCAGTGGGTTTATCAACAAGTTCTCGGTCTTCATCATCAAGAAAACGGCTACCAAAAAGTTGAGTTTGCACCACAATTTGATTATCGTCTTAAACATGTTCAGGGCCATTATGAAAGCTCATATGGTGACCTGCAAATTGAATATCAACTTGAAAAAGACGAAAAACACACGATTGAAATTAACTTAACTATTCCATTTGGACAAACTGTAACGGTTAAATTGCCTCGGACTAACGGACAAGTGCAAGTCAATGGCGTGAGTGAAAGCCTACCATTGACCCTTACCGGCGGAAAATACACTATTAGCTACCAACCAGTAACTAGTTACATTGAATATTACAATTTAGCAATGCCTGCCAAGCAAATTATGGCTGACCAGGAATTAGTTGAAAAATTAGAACCAATCAATGACGTATTTGGCTTTTTGAAAGATCCTAAGAATCTGGAAACTTTTGGTGGTAGTTCTTTAACCGAGATGAACGTAATGCTCCCATTTATTAATATTTCAGATGATGATTTTGCAAAAATCAAAGAAATCATGGTACAAACACCATTAGCAAGTGAAAGGAAGTTCTTAAATGAAAGGCGTACTGTTTGATCTTGACGGCGTAATTGCCGATACCTCCGTTTACCACTTTCAGGCATGGCGCAAGTTAATTAAAGATCATTTTAACCGCGATTTGCCTGACGAATTAGAAAAGCAAACTAAAGGAGTTAGTCGTAAAGACTCCTTAACAGCAATCTTAAACTATCTCGATATCAAAGTTAGTGATGCAGATTTTCAAGAAATGACAGACGAAAAGAATAAAGTCTTTCGTGAATTACTTGCCAGTTTAACACCACAAAATATTCTTCCAGGAATATCTGACTTAATCTCCCAATTTAAACAACATGATGTTAAATTATCACTAGCTTCAGCCAGCCTTAATGGCCCTTATATCTTAGAGAAACTACAATTAAATTCTGTTTTTGATGCAATTGCTGATCCAAGCAAAGTGGCAGCGGGTAAACCTGCTCCGGATATTTTCCTAGCAGCAGCATCTGCAATCAATGTCGATCCTAAAGACTGTGTTGGAATTGAAGATTCAATTGCCGGTATTAAAGCAATTAATAAAGCCGGTGCACTTTCAGTTGGCGTTGGTGCTAAAAATGAGTTGAGTGAAGCAAAACTACTATTTCCAGATACCTCAGCCCTAAACTATGACCAAATAGAATCTGCTTGGGAAGAATTTAAGTAGCTTAATCGACCCTTTGAAATTGAAAAAACTTAAACAAACAAAAAAGGATTCAACCTCTTTAACTTGAGGCTGGATCCTTTTATTTTGATATAAACTTCGACAATAGCCTTATTCACCTAAGTATGCGAAAACAATTTTTTCATCATATACATGAAAGATTTTTTCAAAAACAAAGCGGCAAATAATTGCTACCACAGCCGGAATAATAATCCAAACTACTAAAGCTAGAATGACGCTAATGCTAGCCTTGCCTGCATCGATTGAAGCAAGCGGACCAACTAATCCGACTAACCCAAAACCAGCTGATGCCGGCGTTCCGCTAACATGGAATAAGGCTACCGGAATAGCCGAAACAATTGCGGTTATTAGGGTTGGCAGCAAAATAATCGGATGTCTAAATAAATTAGGCATCATCATTTTCATAGCCCCCAGAGCCACTGCCAAGGTAATACCAGATTTATTTGTCCGCCATGAGTGAACGACTAAGACGATTGTTGTTGCGGCCACACCCATCGCTGCAGCCCCAGCTGAAAGACCATTTAATTGGATAGCCATTCCAATTGCTACAGTTGAAATAGGAGAAATAATTAAAATTGCAAACATGCAAGCAATTAAGATACACATAAAAATTGGTTGTAAATTAGTAAAGGAATTAATAACAGTCCCTAACCAGGTCGTAATTTTACTTACATACGGTAATATCAACAGGCCAATCCAGCCAGCACCCCCACCGATTAAAATTGGGGCTGCAACGATTTTAACCGAACCAAAAAGGTTGCCAACGAGTAAGATCAGACTGGTAGCCAATCCTGCTGTAATCATCGTATTAATTAAATCCCCTGTTCCTGCGGAAATAAATACACCTGGAG
This sequence comes from Lactobacillus sp. B4007, assembly GCF_026535895.1. NCBI lineage: Bacteria > Bacillati > Bacillota > Bacilli > Lactobacillales > Lactobacillaceae > Lactobacillus > Lactobacillus sp. B4007. The sequence continues at coordinate 216,874 of NZ_JAFNPA010000002.1, read as the reverse complement.
CTTTGGTTGCTGGATTGACAATCTGAGGAACAAATTTTGTTACACCCGAACCGACATAAGCTGCTGCCGCAACTATCGCTACATCTAAAGGCGCCATCTTGAATTGAATAGCAATGAGGGCGCCAATTAATAAAGGGGTGGCACATTGAAAAATCAAAAGTGCCTGACCTATTCCTGCTGTAATTTGATTTTGACCAAATAATTTTAAAATGGCACTCACTACGGCGTTCGGAATTAAGCCGACAATAATGCCAGTAGCAGTTCCTGCTAGAATATTGTTAAAAAAGGTTTTAACGGTTAATTTGCTGTTAGTTGCATCTGCCATGAGAATACTCCTTTACTTTTTACTCTTGCCTTTACATGTACCCTACCTTTCAAAATGACTTTCAACAAATCTTGGTTAGTAATGACTTCTTGCATGATTCTTCCTCCTAAAAATAAATATAGTTAAATATTTTAACATTAAAAATGAAAAAGTAAATAAATTAATTAATAATTTATTAATATTACTCTTTTAATAGTTCAAATATGGTAGAAAACAAAGCAAAAAAGCCTTACCTTACGGTAAGACTTTAATAATTAAAAAATAGGAATTTATTCTACTTTTGTGCTTCTAATCTAAATAAATTTAAATAGCTAAGAAAAATAATTACACTAATAACAGTCATGACCAAAAAAGCTACCTGACTACCTTGAGCAGTTAACACGGCATAATTACCCGGCTTTTTTTGCCAAGCTGAAATAATTGTTGCCATCACTGTCGTGCCCATTGAACCAGCATATTGTTGCCCTGTTTGAAATACCGCGGTTGCATCAGTATGCAGTTCATCTGGCTGCAGTTTCGAAGCCTCCGCCATTGTATTGTTAAAGGCCATTTGCCGACCAATAATCATAATGCCGTAAAAAACACCGACTAAAAGCGTAGAAATTTTTAGGCCAAAAATGGTAAATAATAAGCTAGCACTGAAACAGAACAATGTTCCCGTCAAAAATGGAATCTTTGGGCCTTTTTCATCATAAATGTGGCCAAACCAAGGATTCAAGATACCACTTAAAATACAGCCAGGTAATAAGACCAAGCCGCCGACCAAAGAACTAGCATGATTAACGATCTGAACGTAGTTAGGTAAAACAAAACTTGTACCAATATTAATAAACTGTAATAACAAGTATGAGATCATCGCAAAGATGAATGGTTTATTCTTGAAAATAGCTAAATTAATGAGCTTCTTATCGCTCGTTTTAGATAATTTAATAAAAATGAACACCAGAATTGCGACCACAATCATACTAAGCCAAAACCCAAGATCAGTTAAACCATTGCTAATGCGGTTAAAGCCAATATTAAAGATGACCATTGCTGCCGCAATAACACCGTAACTTAGCCAGTCAAAACTTGGGTGCTTTTTTTCATGATACTGTTCAACCGTAAAAAATCCAAGTAATAACACCAACAAAGCGATACCGGAAACAATATGAAAAATTAATGGCCAGCCAAAGTAATATACAACTGTTCCACCAAAAGTTGGGCCGAGTGATGGTGCCAAAATGACGACCAAACCCGTTAAGCCCATATAAAAGCCCCACTTTTCTTGTGGCATCAATTCAACAACCAGATTAAACATTAATGGAATAGATAAACCTGCCCCGACTGATGAAATCAATCGACCAGCTAGTAAAACCCAGAAATTTTGGGCAAACCCGGCAACAAGCGAGCCGCCAATAAAAGCTATGGCAGCAGTTAAAAATAACTGCCTAGCCGAAAAACGGTCATTCAAATAAGAACTCGAAACCATAATCACAGCAATCATTAGCAAATAGCCTGTAGTTGTCCACTGCACTAGCCCTAAACCGATATGAAATTGTTTCATTAACGTCGGAAAGGTAACATTTAAACTAGTTTCCGTCAAAATTGAGACAAAGGCCATTAAAGCACAGCTAATGATTGCCAAAACGTGTTTGGGCGTTTCTGTTTTCTCTTTCATAATAAACTCCTTATCTTTAATAATAAAAAAAGAGTAAAAAGCGATTAACTTTTACCCTTTCCATAATTGACTAAATATCAATAATTTAACATGTACAGGATGAACTATACTAATTTTGTTTTTCCAATTTACCTAATTTCTCAATATGATTGATAAAACAATGCTATTAAAGATAATGTTAGTAAATACACTTAAACTATTTTATTGCTTTTTCGTAAAAAACGCAATTAGCTTTTAAATAAATAGTCTTATTCTTTTTCAAAGCGAGCTGAAAGATCATCGTGTAAGTCTTCATAACCAGGTTTGTTTAAAAGACCAAACATGTTGCGCTTGTACTCTTCAACACCAGGTTGGTTAAATGGATTAATACCATTCAAATAGCCGGAGATTGAAATTGCTAATTCAAAGAAGTAAATCAAGTAGCCTAAGGTATGCTCAGTTTGATCTGGAATGTTAACAGTCATCACTGGGACACCACCATCAGTGTGAGCCAAAACTACACCTTCATATGCGCGGTCATTAACAAAATTGAGGCTCTTACCTGCTAAGAAGTTCAATTGATCTAAATTACGGTCATCTGTTGGAATTTCAACATCATTTGCAGGATTCTCGACTCTAATAACAGTTTCAAATAAGTTTCGAAGTCCTTCTTGGATATATTGTCCAAGTGAGTGCAGATCAGTAGTGAAGTTAGCACTTGCTGGCCAAATTCCCTTGTTGTCCTTACCTTCAGATTCACCCATCAATTGTTTGCACCATTCACTAAACATTCTTAATGTTGGTTCATAGTTTTCAACAATTTCTGTCGTGTAACCTTTACGGTATAAAATATTGCGCAAAGCAGCGTATTGATATGGCGTAGCCTTAGTAACATCAGTATCTTGGTAATCACTGCGAGCATCGGCTGCACCCTTCATCAATTGATCAATGTCAGCACCAGAAACAGCAATTGGCAATAAACCCACGGCTGAAAGGACACTAAAACGACCACCGATATCATCAGGAACAACAAATTCTTCGTATCCTTCAGCATCTGCTTCAGTCTTCAAAGCACCCTTTGCTCGGTCAGTTGTAGCGAAAATGCGTTTTTGTGCTTCTTCTTTGCCGTATTTTTGAATTAACTTATCTTTGAAAATGCGGAAAGCAACAGCTGGTTCAGTCGTTGTTCCTGACTTAGAAATAACATTGACACTAAAGTCCTTGTCACCAAGCCATTCAATCAAATCATGAAGATATGAGCCAGAAAGTGAGTTACCACAAAAGACAATTGTAGGATACTTTTCTTTGCCCTTTCCGTAAAATGCACCATTTAAGAATTCAACTGCTGCTTGTGCGCCAAGGTAAGATCCACCAATTCCAATACAGATTAATACCTCAGAATCGTCTTGAATCTTCTTAGCAGCTTTTTTAATTCGGTCGAATTCATCTTTATCATAATTAACTGGTAAATCAACCCAGCCGAGGAAATCGCTACCTGCACCGGTTCCGTCTTTTAATTCCTTAGCCGCAGCGTCAACCATGGCCTGCATTTCGCCTAATTCGTTTTCATGAACAAACGGTGTTAATTTAGTGCTATCGAATTTAATTAAATTCATACAATACGCTCCCCTTATTGAATTAAATATCTATTTCACAAAACCATTTTAGCAATCTTATTTTATAAATACCAGAGCTTTTTGAATAGTTTTATAACTTTTGCCGAACTCTTTGCACCAGCCAGTAAAGCAGGTACCCCAAGGCTGTACCACAACTATTAAAAAAGACATCGTCAATATCACTCACGCCAGTTGCTAGTAAAAATTGCATTGCCTCTATAAATATCGAAAACATCATTCCGCTTAGTAATACCCTAATAAATGTTTGCTTTTTTGAAAAAACAAATGGTGCCAAAAAGCCAAAAGGCAGAAAACAAACAATATTACCAAAAGAATTATAGACAAAATCTAAGCGGCTTTGCGCATAAAACATTTTCCAAGTTTCTTTCATAAATACCAAGTTAATGTCGCTTAACGGCCGGTGAAAGTTAAAAGAAAGCTGCCACGGAAAATATGTTCCCCGAAAGGTTGTTAGCATTAACACTAAGATTAGATAAAATGCAAACAACCACACAGAGGCTTCGGATTTGATTGTTCGACGTCGTCTTATCGCCATTAGCCACAACAAACGCAGCACCATAAAAACTAAAAAGTAAAAAATAGTTTTATCAAACGCTAGCACAATTAACTTGATCAAGGCAAAATGGTTAATTTGTGTTGCATACATTTGAGCAATTAGGTTATATAGCGGTCCTAAAAATATCATTTTTGTTCAGTCCCATAATAGTATTCATTTAAATTATACTCAATCTTGACCAGTTAATTCTTAAAAAAGGACTAACAATGTAGAAAAGATTGTCTAAAACTGCTGAAAATCTTAAAATAATTAAATAAGGAGAGTTCACTTTGAAAAAAAAGAATCTGATTAAGTTCATTCAGACAAGAACAGGCTTTTTCTGCCTTTTAGTGGTGTTATTCACACTGAAATACATTTTCGCAGCATATCACGATTTTAACCTGGGCATTTCTGATCCTTACCAACATATTATTATGTGGTTGAGCCCGATTGGCACGACAATCTTGTTAATCGGCATTGGATTTTATTTTCCTAAACCAATAGTTTCGTATTGTGTAATGCTATTGATGGATTTTGCCGATACCGGCTTGCTTTTTGCCAATATTCTTAATTATCGGCAATTTTCCGACTTTATTACGGTAAAAACAATCGCTAATGCCGGTAAAGTTGCACCCGGACTTGGTAAAAGTGCTGTCGCCCTCTTACAGTTTTCCGATCTATTTCTTTGGCTTGATCTAATAGTAATTATCGGCTTATTAATTGCACGCAAAATTAAAATTGATCAAAAATCTTATGGCCTGCTAACACCGTTTGCCATCACTTCTTTTGGTGCAGTGGTTTTGTCACTAAACGTGTTCATGGCTGAATCTTCTCGGCCACGCTTGTTAGGGACAACTTTTGATCGGTCATACATTGTCAAATATCTTGGTATTAATACGTTTACGATCTATGATGGCGTAAAAAACGAGCAAACTGAGCAAGTTAACCGCAACGCAAACACTGCCGATTTAAATAAAATTTTGGCTTATACCAAAAAAAGCAAATTACCGGTTAACCCCCAATATTATGGTGTAACCAAAGGCAAGAATGTGATTGTAATCCATTTAGAGAGCTTCCAGCAATTTTTAATTGATTTAAAGGTTAACGGCAAGGAAGTCACGCCATTTCTCAATTCAATCTATCATAACCGGCATTCACTTAGCTTCGCTAATTTCTACCATCAGGTTGGCATTGGTCGGACAAGTGATGCGGAAAATATGCTTGAAACCAGTACCTTCGGTATTTCTGATGGCTCATTATTTACTGCCCTCGGTAGTTCTAATACCTTTCAAGCCGCACCACAAATCTTACGTGAACACGGCAATTACACCTCTGCCGTATTTCATGGTAATGTGGGCTCATTTTGGAATCGTGACGATGTTTACAAAAATATGGGCTATAACTACTTTTTTGACCAAAATTACTTCAGTTATGACCGCAGTGATCGAATCGGTTATGGTATTAAAGACAAAATTATGTTTGCAGAAAGTGTTAAGTACTTGGAAAGAATGCAGCAGCCATTTTATACCAAGTTTATTACCGTAACTAATCACACTCCCTTTGATATGGACGAAGAAGACTTAGATCCATCTTTCAAAACTGCTGACACGACGGATAAATCAATTAATAATTACTTTGAAACTGCCCATTATCTCGATCAAGCTGTCCGCGAATTTTTTAACTACTTAGATCGTTCTGGCTTAAGTAAAAATACGATGGTTGTCATATATGGTGATCATTATGGTTTAAGCAATTCGGAAAATGAAACCTTGGCTCCGATTGTTGGAGAAAGTTCAGATACTTGGAACAGCTATAACAATGTCCAAATGCAGCGAGTTCCCTTTATGATTTATTCACCTAAAATAAAGGGAGGAATTAAACACGAAGTAGCCGGCGAAATTGATGTTTTACCAACTTTACTTCATTTATTAGGTATTTCTAATCGCCATTATGTTCAATTTGGAAATGACTTATTATCACCCAAATATAAGCCTTGGATTGTCTTCCGCAATGGCACTATCGTTAGTCAAAAATACGTCATCATTGGTGGCAAGGGGCAAAAAGGTGTTGTTTACGACCGTCAATCTGGCAAGCAAATTATCAATTTTACCCAACAAGAAAAAATTGAGATTGCTGCTTTAGCCAAAAAAGGTAAATTATCGCTTAAGTATTCTGACCTATTAAACAATCATAATCTTTTGCGCTTTTACACCCCAACTGGCTTCAAGCCGGTCGATCCGGGACAATTCGATTATTTAACTAATTTTCAGCAAATGGAAGAAATAAGAGAAAAGTTAAAAGGACATTCAACCGCCCTAATAACTAAACACCATAAATCCACTACTAGTTTGTACAAAACAGATGCCGCCGAATTGTCTGGCCGGCATGAAGAAATTACGGATATTCCAGATTCGGTTTCGGGTAATCACTTAGTTGAAAAGAAAAATAAGCCTAGTAAAAAAAGCAGAAAGTTTTATAATTAAAAATTAAGGATATCAGAAAAATTTCAATTTGAATGGAGGTTACCTTAATTATGTTTAAAGCAATAATTGCTATCCTGGTTATTCTACTCGTTTTATCATCTTTTCGCGTTGTACCGCAAAATAACGAAGGACTTATTGAGACTCTGGGCAAGTATTCTAGAACCGTTAAAGCCGGTCTAGTTGTTATCATTCCAATTATTCAGAAAATGCGGCGCGTTTCTTTAGCGATGTTTCCGGCAGAAATTTCAAAATATTCTATCATTACCAAAGATAATGCTGAGATTACCACCAGCTTAACCTTAAACTATTTGGTAACTGATTCTTATAAATACTTTTACAATAATACTGATTCAGTTAAATCAATGGTAGAACTAATTAGAGGGCACCTGCGTGACATCATTGGTCGAATGGACTTAAATGAAGCCCTTGGATCAACCAGTAAAATTAATACCCAATTATCTGAGGCTATCGGTGATTTAACCGATATTTATGGCATCCGGGTTGTACGGGTCAATATCGATGAGTTGCTACCAAGTGCTGAAATTCAGAAAGCCATGGATAAGCAATTGACCGCCGATCGTGAAAAAATTGCTGCTATTGAAAAAGCTGAAGGTGAAGCTAAAAACATTGAATTGACTACAAAAGCTAAAAACGATGCTTTAATTGCAACGGCAAAAGCGAAAGCTGAGGCCGTTAAAACCGAAGCCGATGCTGAGGCATACAGAATTAGTAAATTGCAAAGTAGCTTAGCTGCAGCCAGTGATGGCTACTTTAAAAATCAGAGTTTGGATAGTTTCAATAAGCTGGCCACAGGTCCTAACAACATGATTGTAGTTGATAAAGACGATATGACCAATTTGGGTTCAATTCCAGCAACTGCTAAAGTTTGGAATAAATCGACTGAAAACGAATAATCTACTATAAACGAGAAATTAGTAAACAAAAAAGACACCTTAATCAAAAGCGTCTTTTTTCGTTAGTCAGTAATGTATTGCTCGTAACCCTTATCAAAAATCGTAATCGTAAATATTGCTCCTTGATTTGGGCGAGACTTAACCGTAATCTTACCACCATGCTGTTTAATGAGTGAAGAAACAATGGACAAGCCAAGACCTGATTCTCCCGACCCGTCACGAACACGAGAAGGATCTGCCTTGAAAAATCTTTCAAAAATATATTTCATCTGCTCATCACTCATTCCAATCCCGTTATCGCTAACACTAATTTCTGTTCCATGATCTACTCTTTTACCGCAAATCATGATTTTACCCTTCTTAGTAAATTGAATAGCATTCTGAACGAGATTAACGATTATTTGGGTAAAACGATCTTGATCGGCATAGATTGGTAAGTCACTTGGAGCGCTAACCTTGATTCTATCATTTACTTTTTCGGCATTATGCGAAAGTTGAATGGACACATCATTTAAGATCTGCGTTGCATTAAATTCCGTCTTAGTCAAAAGAATCTGATTATTTCTGATTTTTTCAAAATCAAGATTTTCGTTAACTAATCTGATCAAGCGCTTGGTTTCACGCTGCATTAATTCAATTGACTTCGGTTTTGACTCCTCAGGAATAGCATTATACTGTAATCCTTCTAGAATACCATTAATTGTTGTCAGTGGCGTGCGCATTTCGTGAGCCGCATCAGCCAAAAATTGATCACGTCTTTTTTCCTGCTTTTTAATCTCGTTATCTGATTGTTTCAATGTTCGGACCATTTGATTAAAATTAGCAGCTAGTTGATCAATTTCATCATGACCAGTGTATTCTAATTGAACTTCAAAATTGCCAGCAGCCACTTTTTGCGTAGCACGTGTTAAGCGCTTAATTTTATTCGTGGTGTAATATGCTAAAGCGAAACTTAGCCCTAGTCCGACCATTAGTGCAATGATTAAGGCATTGACCAAGTTTTGTTTCGCCATCGTAATGGGCTTCTCAACATTTTTGACACGTGCACCAATCCAAACAGCACCAATAAACTGATGATCACTAATCCAAGGAACCAATACGCCAGTACATGAATCTTTAGTATGACCTAAGTAAGTATGCGAATCATTGTTATTTTTAATGCGAATTTCTTGTCCTTGTTTCAGGATTCCTAAAACATCTGAAGCTAAATGTAAATCTTCAGAAGTCTTAGGGTATATTTGCTTACTTTTTGAATCAAAAACGCGAATATGGAGATCATCTCCATGCAAAATAAACTCTAGTTGATGCAAAAATTCGGAATTGAGCAAATAAGTGCCATTTTTCTTATCAGTAGTTGCAAGTGACCCCAGAGCAGACGCATAATCTTCCATTCGTTGGTAATTTTGAGAATAAGATTGATTGGTAACATATAAAATTTCAGAATACCCAATAATCGCTACTGTGGTCAGAATAATCAGCAAAAAGCTGAGCATGTGCTGATAAATTAATTTCATATCGTAACTTTAAACCTGCGAATCATCAAATTTATAGCCGACGCCCCACACGGTTTGAATGACATTAGCGCCAACCTTTTCTAACTTTTGTCTTAGTTTTTTAATGTGGGCGTCAACGGTTCTCTCTTCGCCAAAATAATCATAGCCCCAAACAGATTCAAGTAATTGTCCACGTGAAAATACTTGTTTTGGTTTTTGGGCCATTGTATACAGTAAATTAAACTCTTTTGGAGTAATGTAGTCGACTTCTTTATTATCAAATAATACTTCTCGTCTTTTTTTCGAGATTTTCATATGTTGGGTTTCAACATCAAAAGTCTCATCACGTTTTTCCGAAATAACCTTGCTTTGATTATCTTCAATCATAATCCTGCGTTGCAACGCTTTAATGCGAGCAATCAGGGCAAGCGGACTAAATGGCTTTGAGACATAATCATCTGCCCCAACTCCCAGTCCTAAGATCTGTTCAGCCTCACTACTCCTGGCAGTTAACATAATAATTGGAATTGTCGGTGAGATGGCACAAACTTCTTTAGCAACTTGAATACCATCTTTTTTAGGCAAATTTAAATCTAAAGTGATCAAATCATATTGGTCAGGATTTTTGGCAAACATTTTGACAGCCTGATCACCATCAGTAGCCACATCCATGGTCCATCCTTCTTTTTTAATAAACATGTCCATCATTTCAGCAACTGATTTATCATCCTCAACCATTAAAATTCTCAAATTTTTTTCTGGTTTCATTTTCGGTCCCTAAATCCTTTAGTTTTTACCCTTTTTATTTTGTCAGGATCCGTGTAATCGCGCGGTAATTCATGACGTTCAAGCAAAAACTGCTTCAAACTTTTTTCTGTCGCCATAATTGGAAACAAAAGAAAAAGATAAAATGTAAGTAGCCAAAGCAAAAAATAGCGATCCCAATTTAAAGAATGAATCCCAATTCCTAATACTAACTGAATTCCGCCAAAAATAATAAAGTAAAGGCTTGCCTTTTTTTGAGCAAATCTAAAACTGGCTTTATTAACCTGAGCTAAGTATGAATAATAACCATAAAATGGGCAAGGTTTTTTAGGTGGGTTAATTAACCATAAGATACCCACAACTAAAATAATCGACCCACAAGCTATATAAATCATACTGTCTCCCCTTTTTAACAGAAAAAATTAGTCGTCATTTCCTGGTGCAGAAATAACCATTTTCATTTTACCAGTGAATGTAAAATTCTTCATCTGATTAGGAATAATCAAATTGGTACCTATATTTAAATCGTAAATCTTCGAATTAACTTCAAGCTTTCCTGAGCCCTCAATAACTGTTACCAGTAAATAAGGTTTATCATTTAAGCCAGTCTCCCATTTACCATCTAGAGTAATTTGCCAGAGGTAAAAGTGAGGTGAAACAGGCGGACAAACCAAAGTTTTAATGACAGCATCTTGTTCTTTTTTAACCTGAACATTAAGCTTAGGGTCAACATGCGGTACTGTTGTAACATCAATTGACTTTTGCGTGTGTAACTCTCGTTTTTGACCAGTTTTTTGATCTACTCGGTCATAATCATATAAACGATAAGTTACATCACTCGATTGCTGCGTCTCAATAACAACAATCCCCTTTGTTAGGGCATGAATTGTTCCAGCAGGTACATAAAAGAAATCGCCTTTTTTAACGGGTACTTTGCGAAGGAGTTTATCCCATTCACCTTTATTAATCATATCGGCTAATTCAGCGCGTGATTTTGCGTTATGACCATAGATTAGGTAAGAACCTGGATCAGCTTGTAAGACATACCAGCTTTCGGTTTTGCCACTATCATTTTCGACTTTGCGAGCATACTCATCGTCAGGGTGAACCTGTACCGAAAGATTATCATTAGCATCCAAAAATTTTACTAATAATGGAAATTCTTTACTTTTGGGATTACCAAAAAGTTCAGGATGTTCATGATAAACTGTCCGTAAGCTCTTGTTTTTTAAATCACCTGTCTCAACGGTTGAAGCATCATCCTTATAGCCTGATATCACCCATGCTTCACCAATCTGGCCCTCAGGAATATCGTAACTAAAAATAGTCTTTAACTTACGACCACCCCAAATTTTGGGTCTAAAGTATGGTGTTAAAAAAATTGGTTCCATCTGTCTCACCTCATATATAAGTTTAAACTTTTACTCTCTAAAATTAAAACCATTTTTTCAAATATGAAAACTTGATCTAAAACCAGATCTAACAGGTAATTAAATATTCATTTTTTAATTACCACTTAAAAGACCGGTCTCTTTTATTTTAAATGATTACAGACAAAAAACCTATCAGAATATGCTCTGATAGATTTTTTTTGGGAAATAATTTACTACTTTAGTTCAAATTCTTACTTTTATTTTTTTAAATATTCTAATCGTGATTCCGAAATTTCTTGATTTAAATCATGTACATATTCATCTTTTTTATCTCGCTCCCAGCCATAAAACTTCGCCATATGATTTATTACACCAAACTTAACTCGGTCTAAAGTATCATTTTTAAATAAAATATGATAAGTTCTGCGTAATAGATAGTCTACAGGAGTTAAAGTCATCTCTTCTGCCATTGAATAATCAAGGGCCGCTGTTTCGCCTAAACTCAGACCATCCTCCGGTTCAATTTCTTTAGCATGATCATATATTTTAACGGCTTCAGAACCAAATAAGTGTGCGATTTCTGTGGCATCGTCTTTCGTCAACCCAGCCGCAATTCCGTAGTCAGCAATTTTTGCCAACTCCTCTTCGGCATTATCGGAATTAAAATCACCTCCTGTCACTTTGATAGTAGCTGAATCTTGCAGCGTAAAATCTCTGTTAAACCGATCTTTTAAAACGGCCCTAATTTTAGCGATTGCACCATCTGCCATAATGCGGTAATCAGTTAGTTTTCCACCAGCCAAGGTAATTAAGCCATCTTCTGCTTGTGTTAAAGAACTGCCACGAGAAACCGCTGAGGGTGCAGAAGTACTATCGGAAACACTTGCTCCAGTAGTTGCATCAGCAGCTGCACTTTGGTTTTTTTCGACGTCAACTTCAATTAGCGGACGAACACCTGCCCAACTAGCCTCAATATCGGCTATTTTCAAATGAGCGCTCGGATATTTTTTATTAATAATATTTAGTAGATAATCAACATCTCCTTTCTCTACTTTTGGATCGGCAAGGTTACCAGTAAAATCAGTATCTGTCGTCCCAAAATAGGTCTTACCTTCTCTTGGAATGGTAAAAATCATCCGGCCATCTGCTGTCCCAGAACCAAAATAAGTTGGTTGGGGAACTTTTAAGCGTGTTTGATCGACGACTAAGTGAACGCCCTTTGTTGGCCGTAAGCGAGGTTTCCGGTAACTAGCTTTGTCTTCTTGCCGAACAATGTCAGACCATGGACCAGAAGTATTGATTACTACATTGGCGTGAATATCAAATTCTTCACCGGTTAAATTATCATGGACGCGGGCGCCATTAACACGCTTTGCTCTGTCATGAAGGATTTTTACGCTCTTTAGATGACTAACTGCTAAGCATCCCAGCTCATGAGCTTTTTTAACATTTTCAAGCACCAGCCGAGAATCATTATTCTGATAATCCAGATAAATGCCTGCACCTAGCAAGTTTTGCGAATTTAGCTGTGGCTCTCGTCTTAATGCCTCTTTCTTATCGATGGTGTAATTTGCATACTTTTTCAAGGGAGAATCACCCTCTATTCCAGCCAAATGATCATAAAGGTCCATTGCAACTTTGACTGAAAACATTGTAAACGTGGTATCCGGTTCATCATAAATCGGTAACATCATCGGATCAGGACGTGTCATATGCGGGGCTATGTGCTGGATGATTGCACGCTCCTTAACTGTATCTGAAACGACTTGCACATCAAAGGTTTTTAGGTAGCGAATACCGCCATGGACTAACCTAGTTGAACGTGAGGAAGTACCTGCACCAAAATCCTGCATGTCAATTAAACCAGTTTTCATTTTTGCTGCGGCAGCTTGGAGCGCTACTCCCGCTCCCGTTATCCCTCCGCCAATGACTAACAAATCAAGTTGTTCATTTTTTAACCGCTCAATTTCATCTTTTCTACTTGCAAGCGAGAATGTCATTTTCTAGCTCCTTTCTTTTTAGTTGGACTTCTTTTGAAAAGGAACGTAAGAAAAACTTTGCGCTGCCTTAACCGCCGACTTCCATCCGGAATACAAGGACTCACGTTCAGCCGTTGACATCTGCGGCTTAAAAATACGCCCGTTTTTCTGAATTTTTTTAATCTCACCAAGGTTTTCCCAGAAGCCAATCGCCAAGCCAGCTAAAAAGGCTGCTCCAAGTGCAGTGGTTTCCAAATTAGCTGCCCGTTCAATTTCTATACCAAGAATATCTGCTTGAAACTGCATTAGATAATCATTATTGGCGGCCCCACCATCAACTTTAAGTTTAGGAATTTTAATTTTAGTGTCTGCATGCATCGTATCAATAACATCACGGCTTTGGTAACCCAGCGATTGAAGCGTAGCTTTAGTAAAATCTGCGCTGGTTGTTCCTCTAGTTAAGCCAAAAACAGCGCCTCGCACGTCTGAATCCCAATATGGTGCGCCTAGACCGGTAAAAGCCGGAACAACAAATACTTCATTATGGTCTTTCGACTTCCGGGCCTCTTCTTCAGATTGCGGTGCATCCTCAATTATTCCCAGCTGATCGCGTAACCATTGGATTGCGGAACCAGCAACATAGACGCTTCCTTCAAGAGCGTAATTTACTTTGCCATTAAGACCGTATGCAACTGTCGTCAATAAATTATTCGCCGAAAATTTGGGCTTTTCACCCGTGTTCATGACGGTAAAAGCACCAGTACCATAAGTGTTTTTGACCATTCCTGGCTCAAACGCCAATTGGCCAATTAGGGCTGCTTGTTGATCACCTGCCATGCCAGCAATTGGTACCTGACTGCCATAAAAATGATATTCAGCAGTTTCACCATATACCTCCGAATTAGTTCTAATTTCAGGAAGCAATTTACGTGGAATGTTAAGCAGTTTTAAAATATCGTCGTCCCAATCCAATTTAGTAATATTGAACAACATCGTCCGGCTGGCATTGGTATAATCCGTTACATGAACCTTGCCCCCTGTTAGCTTCCACACCAGCCAAGAATCAATTGTTCCGAATAAAAGCTCACCATCTTCAGCACGTTGCTGGGCATTTTCAACGTGATCTAAAATCCACCGAATCTTAGTAGCGGAAAAATAAGCATCTGGTATTAGCCCGGTTTTTTCATGAATCATTTCCTGATAGCCACCAGCTTTTAACTTGTCTGCTATTGCAGAAGTTTGCCGCGATTGCCAAACAATTGCATGATAAATAGGTAACCCGGTTTTTTTGTCCCAGATGACCGTTGTCTCACGTTGATTAGTGATTCCAATTCCGGCAATTTGGTCTGGCTTAATTCCTGAATTGATGAATGAGTTAGCAATCGTTGATAAAACTGAGTTCCAGATTTCATTTGCATCATGTTCTACCCAACCAGGTTTAGGAAAATATTGGTTAAACTCTTTACGCGAGTCAATCACTTTTTTCCCTGCATGATCAAAAATGATCGCCCGGGTACTGGTTGTACCTTCATCAATTGCCAAAATATATTTCTTAGGCATTGTCCACTACTCCTTTTTTAGTATTTGTCTTAGGAAAATAACGATCGTTACAATTAAATTTTACCCTCGCTTTTTAGTAAGCGCTAACATATAATGGTGATAACTTATCACTTGAAGTTATAAGCAAAGGAAGCTTTTTAATGAAATATAATTTATTATCATTCAAGTATTTTGTTGATGTCGTTGAGACTCAGGGTTTTACTCCGGCAGCGAAAAGAAATTTTGTTTCCCAAACAGCTATTAGCAATTCCATCAAAAACCTGGAAAAAGAGTTAAATGTCAAACTGATTGACCGCTCTACTTCACACTTTAAAGTAACTTTTGCTGGCGAAAAGCTCTATCACTATGTCATCCAGATTTTGAATAATTACTATGAATTCAATGCTCAAGTAAGCCAACTGGACAACTCTTACCACACTCTGCGTATCCATTATTTACGGGGGTTTAACTATTGGGCAATTAACTTAGCCAAGCTTTTAAAAACACATCATGCTTCTCTGGCTTTACAACTAGACACCGAAAACTTTTCAGAGAGTATCACCAAGTTAGACCAGGGCGACTATGATATTTTGGTGAGCTTCTCAACAGCTCTTAGTAAAATTAAAAATATTCATTCTCAAAAAATTGGAACAGCCAACTTTAGTATTTTAGTCAATCAAAACTGTTTAAATGAACGCGGAGAAATTAAAAAGGAAGAAACAAAAAAGCAGCCACTTTTTTTACAAAAATGGACTGCAACAGAAGACAATGATGTGCAAACAAAAATTCTCCAAATCTTGGCCAAGATGAAAATTGACTATAGCGATATTATCTACCTCAATAGCTTTGATGGTGCACTTTCGAATGTCTTATTAAACCAAGGAATGGCAATTTACCCTAAAGAACTGGCAATTCCCGGTATTAATGATCAAAACATAAGGTATTTACCCAATTTACCCCTTCTTCAATATGATGTTGTCGCCATCTATAAAGATCCGGCAATTACCCGTATTCTAAGTCAAAGTATAACCGCGAAATAAGTAATAATATCACTACTTAATCTAATAATTATTCAAAAAATTATTTATGCCGTGCGTTTGCCGTAAGAAAATAAAAAAGCTTGTAACAATTGCTGTTACAAGCTTTTTAATATGGAGATGAGGGGAATTGAACCCCTGTCCAAACGCATCCCGTCACTGACATCTACGATTATAGTTATATTATTTGAACTTCACTAGCCCAAAACGCCATATAACAGGGCTAGAATGGACTAGCTAACCTGTAATGACTCTTTTTAACTATTCAGATGAGGTAGTTAAACGTAACTCACTAAGTTGATACTTGAAACCAAACGTGAGTAATTCGGTAACAAGCAACACATGCGCTTAAATTAAGCAGCTAATGCGTAAGAATTTTCTTTATTTGCAGTTATAAAACTGTGACGTTTTTACGTAGACGTGACCTACGAACCGCAGTCAATGCGAATCTACGCCTGTCGAATCCCAAAACATCCCCGTTTAAGACGACATTATTATAGCATAAAGGTGATTGCATTACTACTGGCAGCTGTTATCAGCAATTTTACTATTTTAAAAAACGAATTTGTCAAACGCCTGCTTAATACCATCATCATCATTGGTTGATGTAACATAATCGGCGTGTTTTTTGGCAGCATCGGATCCATTACCCATTACTACAGCGGTTCCGGCAACATTAAACATCGGAATATCGTTTTGCTCGTCACCAATCGCCAAAATCTCACTAGTCTTAATTCCTAGTTTTTCGGCCAAGAACTCTAAAGCTGCACCCTTATTAACATTTTGATGCATAACTTCTAAAAAATAAGGATGTGCTCGGACTACATAATTATCTTGCCCAAATTCTTTCATGACATCATCCTCAATCTGGTCTAATTTTTCTTTTTCATCACCAAAAACCGCTTTAATAATCTGGTGATCTTTAGTCAATTCTGCTGGTTTTCTGACCAAGACTCCAGCACTATTTTCCCATGCCTGAACTACCGTAATCCAATTGACATCCAAGTTACTAGTAATAATATTGCTATCAGCATCCACTATATTGTATGAAACATTGTGATCATATGAATATTGATCAATTTTCTGATAAGTGGCAAAATCTAACCCGGCTTTTTTTAATAATTTACCCGTAACTGACTCAATCACAGCACCATTAAAAGTAATCACATATTGGTCATCAGTTACAATATCTAATTCATTTAAAAAGTGCTTAACTCCCGCCAAAGGCCGTCCTGAGCACAAAACCACTTTTACTTGTTGGTTTACTGCTTTTTTAATAGTGGTGATTGTTGATTCTAATAACTTTCCGTTACTATTTAATAAAGTATCATCAACATCAATTGCTACTAATTTAATCAATTATTTCTCCTTGCGTTATTTTCTTTAGTTCTTCAGTTATAGCCTGTCTTATTTTTCCATGTTTATTTGCATCATACTGATATTTTGAATCAGTCCAAAAACTCGAATCATACAACCAAACAGGCTTTGCCAACCTTTTAGAATTTTCTGTTAAGTATCGTGGGAATACATGTGCATGCAAAAAATTATCAGTATTTCCTAAAATATCATAGTTAACCCTTTGACATGAGCATACTTTTAATAGGATATCCCCTACCAAACTCATCACACACAAAAATGATGTTCTTTCATTAATTTCTAAATCATTCAAAGAAGGTACTTTTCTTTTAGGTAATATAACGCAATAACCTGGTAAAAACTGTGTATCTCCAAAAGCTACAAAACTTCCAGTTAGTTCCGCCATTACCATTGGATTAGTACCATTTATTGCAGAATCAATTCTGTCATCACGCCAATCTCTCATATTCTCTCCCCTTTAACCTATTTATTTATCATAACAAAAATTATACAAAAAAACCGCTAAGATTTTTTCTTAACGGTTTTTCCGAAGTTTAATTTAAATGTGCCAAACGAACGACATCGCGTTCAATCATCAATTCCTCATCAGTTGGAATAACAAGTGCTTTAATTTTCGAGTCTGGTTTTGAAATAAATTTTTCGCCATTAGACTTATTAGCCTCATAATCAGGTTCTAAGCCCATAAATTCAAATGATTTCATTACTTCTTCCCGAATACCAGCATCATGCTCGCCAACTCCGGCAGTGAAAATAATTGCGTCAACACCTTTAAGTTCAACGATATATGATCCAACATATTGTCTTACCCGGTTAACAAAAATTTTACGTGCCAGTGCTGCTCTTTGTGCAGAATTGTTTTCAAGATCGCGCATATCAGAAGAAATTCCTGAAATTCCTAATAAGCCTGATTTATCATTTAAGATATCAATCATTTCATTAATATCAAGATGATCTTTATTCATAATGTATTGTAAAACAGATGGATCAACATCACCTGAACGCGTACCCATAGTAATTCCAGCTAATGGGGTAAAGCCCATCGAAGTATCATATGATTTACCATTTTTTACAGCCGTTACTGACGCACCGGAACCTAAATGACAAACAATTAACTTTAAGTCTTCGACATCTTTTTTAAGCATTTGACCGGCACGGCCAACAATATAACGAACTGAAGTACCATGAGCACCATACTTACGAATACCATATTTTTCATAGTATTCGTAAGGAATTGAATAAATGTAGTGCTCTGGATCTAAAGTTTGATGGAAAGAAGTATCGAAGACACCAACTTCCGGTACATCAGGTAGTAATTTCATGAAAGCTTCAATTCCCTTACCTTCAGCCGGATTATGTAACGGTGCATATTCTTTTAAATCATAAATCTTTTGCAATTTTGCTTGATCAATGATGGCAGAATCAGTAAAATCTTCTCCCCCTGCAACTATTCGATGACCTACGCCGACAATTTCACTTAAATCGTCAACTACATGGTAGTCTTTTAAAGCCTTTAATAGCAGATTAACAGCAGTTTCTTGATCTGGAATAGCAATTTCTTGCGTATGCTTTTCGCCGTTTGCCAATTTAATTTCAAAAGAAGAGCCATCAATTCCAACTCGATCGGCAATTCCTTCTGCTAACACTTTTTCTTCTGGGATAGCAAACAATTTATATTTAAAAGAAGAGCTGCCTGAGTTAATTGCTAAAACTTTTTTCATAAATGATATTCCTCCATACACATAATTTAGACTTTTTCACAAATTAATGAATATTTTTAGTATACCACTCATTTAGTTTAACATTAAGCTTGATTAGGTCTTCTTCGTTTTTAAAAGAGTCCAACTTTGTGAGAAATACTTCACAATTTTTTGCTTGCTCGCCGTGGTTTTGAAATACTAACACTGACTTTTGGTTAAACTTATTTTGAAAGAGATTATCGGGTAGCTCAATTATTGCCCGGAGATATACTTTCTCCGACAAACAAGGCATAAAGTCACTTCCACCTTTACCAGAAAGTATTGCTTGCGGTACAACCAAAAAAGCATAGCCATCTGGCCGCAAACTTTTAATAATTTGTTCAATAAATAAGAAGTGAGCAAATGAATGGCCTTTTTCAGCTTTAGTAGCAAAATTTGCAGCATTGTCATCGTCTGGATAGTAGCCAATTGGAATATCGCTTACAACAATATCTGGCTTGGCAAAAAGCCAAGGTGTAAGAGCATCCTGACAGAATAACTCAATATCAATCTTATTCAAATGTGCACTGATATCCGCAAAATTGAGCATTTCTTCATCATTATCAATTCCAAATAATTGAAAATTGCTCCGTGAATGATTAGCTCTTTTTAGTTGGTTAATTATTGAAAATAATAAATTACCTGATCCAATAGCCGGATCCACAATTACCTGTTTTTTATCTGGCAAAAGTTTTTGCATAAACATTGCAATAATTGTTGCGATAATTGGTGGTGTTGGCATTTGATTAGGATCTAGTCCATCTTCATTAATCGCCTTAAGTGTTAAATACGTAAACAGCTGAACTTTAACTTGTTGAGTCAGCTCATCATAATGCAGATCAGCGTATTTTTTACTTAATTTAGCCACAGTTTCCTTATCAGGTGCTCCTAATTCAACCTTGATCTGGTTGTTTTCCAAATTATCAAATGTTTCTGTTAGAGCTTCACCAAAAGAGACATTCAATGCCTCTTGCAAGCAATTAATACAATCTAAAAATTTATTAAACAGTTCTTCTATATTGTTCATCTCGTGTCCCCTTCTATTTCATTAAACATTTTAATAGAAAGAAGGCAATTCAAGCAAGCAAATCAATTATTTAGTAGGTATTGGATTAGTAATAAATTATTTTGCATGCAATCACGAAAGATCAACTGGTAAAATTGGACAAAAATTAAACAAGTACTTAAAACTAACACACTACTAAGTAATGCACTTGCTTTAAACTTGGTGAATCTTTTTATTAGCATTTTTTTCCTTCTTTTTCGGAATAGGATCAAGTTTAAAATAAATTTCTGACTTACGACCATCTTCTTCAGTTATCGTTATTTTAATTTGCCGATTCTTAGTGACAAAAAAGGCTCTTTTAATATTTAAAAGAAGTGGCATGTGCCCGCCCTCGGGGGTAGTGACACGAATCATATTTTTGTAATGCGTCAAAAGATAAATATTTGATTCGCCGTCTTTAGTAACTTTTTCAACAGCGGCTTGCCGTGAATTCGACGCCTCTGGAAATGCGAAGCCCGTCTTAACATCTTCATCCCCTAAAAACTGATTAAATTGAACATAACTGAAGACAATATCATCGGTATGATGCTGCAAATGATTAGACACAGTAATTGTTTTTATTAACCCTTGCAGAGTTACTACAATTAAAAGTGTCACCATAACTGAATAGATGGCTTCTGCTATTAAAAAACTATTATTTCGTGATCTGATAAGTTTTTTTATCTTTTGTGTCATAAACTTTTTTATTACCTACTAATTGATAAACGTGACTATGAACTGTAATTTGAGCTAGATCGCATTTTTTCATGACATGCCAGGCGTAGACACGATCAGTTTTTTCTTCCATTTTTTGCTCCAAGGCACGACTTTGACCGACGATTAGCGCCATAATTACAACCCCAGAAATAGTTATCAGCAACGCTACAATGCTTTCTACTATTAAAAATCCTGTTAGCTTAGTCTTTACCATTTATTGCACGTCCCCACATCATTTGTAATCGAATTCGTCTTGTTTCATGATGATTAGTAATAACGACCGTATGCGGTGCCATTGAACCTTTGGCAGATATTTTAAAGTTGGCAAGATTATATATCTCGATTTGAGAGTTGATTTTAATCTTGCGGTAATCATGACTTCTTTTAATAGATAAGTATTTCGATTCTGGATAAAAACTGATTATGGTTGGCTCATGCTCAATAGTTGATATTCTTGCAGCCTGCTCAATTGAGCTTTTAACTTCTCTAGCAGTATTATCCAAAATTAACTTTTCATCATATTTTTTTAGGTAGACTGTTCCAAGCATCACCAGACTAATCGAAATGGTTAAAGTAATCATCATTTCAATAAGAGTAAAGCCCGATTTTTTTACTTTATTCGGTAGCTTTTTGAACAACACCGTCTACAACCGTATAACCTTTAGCCTTTTCAAGCTGCTTTTTAGTCAAATAACCATCATCAAACATATTTTTAAAGTTAATCTCCTTACCGTCACGGTCTTTGTCATCCTCATATAAGTTGGCTTGTGTCTGTAATGTGGTTTTAAAAGCATCATTTGTTTTTTCATTGGCACTTTGTTTTTGCTTAGCTAAGTTCGGTGCAATTATCACTAGGAGCATAACAATAATTGCTACAACGATAACCATTTCAATTAAGGTAAATCCTTTTGCTTTTTTCTTTTTAATATTTTTAGTAATTAAATTCTTGTTCATTTTTCCTTCTTCTAGATGCTCTGCATCATTGCATACATTGGTAGTAGCAACTTAAGATACATCCCAATAATGCATAATCCTATTAAAATAAAACAAACCGGCTGGACATTAACAATCAGCTTAGTAATTCTATTGGTCAAATCAGTAAAAAGTGTCCGACCTAATAGCAAACATCTTTTACTGAGATCTTCTTTTTTGGAACCCGCTTTAACTAAAAGCAGTAATTCATTCGGCAAAAAATACTCATATTTGATAATTTCCTCTAAACTCTTTCCAGCTAGTAATTGTTGCCTAATTTTTTCACCGATAAATTGTTGCAGCGAACCTTTTTCTTGAATTGCGGCATATTCACACATTTTCTGTAATGAAAAGCCACTCGCAAGCAGCATTCCGATATCGTATATCAACAAATATTTAACGTACAAACTAATCAAGTTTCCGATAACAGGGAAATGAGCTAATTTATTTAATGAATGGTAATCCTGCAATTTTAGTAGGTTCATTATCTTAACCAGATAATATAAAAATAACAGACTCAAAAATAATAAAATGAGTAACATGATATCGCCCGTGTGCTCATTAGTATCAGCAAATTGATTTGAAACAAAGGTTTGCATAAAAAACAATAAAAAGATCATCATTAGCGCTAAAACAAACGGATAAGACATTTCTGCTTTTAGTTTTTTAATTTGGTCATTTTTTAACCGGTTTAGAGTTGCCAGTTGCGATAAGCATTCAACTAAATTGCCTTGCCTCAGCGCTAATGCAACTTGTGTTGCAATTGTTTTTGAAAAACCTAATGTCAACATTAAACTGTTCAAACTGCTACCAGATTGAATATTTTTATTTACTTGAACGAGCAAATCTTTTCGCTTGGGCCATAAAATTGGCATTAATTCCAAGCTAACACTGAGCGAAAAACCATTTGCTAAACTATTTTGTAAATAATCTAAAAAATTAAGCCGCTCTTGATTAGTCAGTTTATCCTTTTTTAAACCGTTCATATACCTGCGCACTGATCTGTCCTCCCTCACATAATTTAGTTAAGTTACTGGGCCAGTTAATAAAATCTGAACGGATACTTTGACTAAGTGCATTTGTTAGATCGTCTTCTGCTGCAATATCCATTAAGCAGGACGAACCATTTACAGTCGGTAATAACCGTTGATAGCAAATTGCGGTAAGACAATTACTTAACTCATTAGCATTAACATGAAGGCTTTCTAACCTTGATAGTGTCTGCAGTGTACTTTTTGCATGCACAGTGGCGAAAACCAAATGGCCACTTAAAGCAGCATCAACTGCCAGCCGTGCAGTCGCGCTGTTTCGTATTTCACCAATAATTAAAATATCTGGGCGATGGCGCATTGCAGCTTCAAGAAGTTTAGTGTATGTGATGCCAGCCTCAAAATTAACCTGTGTTTGTAAAAATGACTTTTCCTGGATTTCCACTGGATCTTCAATTGTCATCACCATTTGGCTCTTGCTCATGCGCTTAGCCAATTTGTACATCGTAGTTGTTTTTCCCGAACCAGTGGGACCGCTTGTTAGAATAAGCCCTCTTTTTTGCGTCAATTTTTCTAAACGCTGCAGCTGCTTACTGTAAAAAAACTTACTTGCACCAATTCGATAAATTATCCTGATAACAAGTGATTCATTATCGTTATAGTCACCGATACTTGATAAACGTAAATAATATTTTTCGTGGTTAAATTGATATTCAAGCGCTCCAACTTGCGGCCGGCGATGTTCGGCAATGTCCATTTGTGCCGCAAACTTCAAAAAATTAATTACTTCCCTTCCTTCATTTACAGAAAATGATCTTTGCCGTTTAATACCAGCTATTGTGCGCAAGTTGATAATCAGTTCTTGATTCTGAATTAAAAAGAAAATATCACTTGCATGTTTTTGAATCGCTTGTTCAATCAGTGAATTAACCATTTCTTTAACTCGCATAAATACCCCCTTATTTTTGTCACCATTATTAGTTACGCAAAAAAACGATTTTATTTTTTAAAAAGAAAAATTTTTAGCAAACAAAAAGAGTAGCATTTGTATGCTGCCCTTTTTGCGCTTAAATACCAATCGCCCCAATCAAGCTCGCTTAGAAGGGGTGGAAAACAGTCTCTCACTCTAAAAGATAATGTTTATATTTGTATAGATTTGTATAGAATATTATGTAATTAATAAAATCTCTAGAAAAGAATAAATTTAGTATGTTTTCCTCTTACTCATCTGTTTGCATAAGAGATTTGCTGTATTTGTCGAATAGGTGTTCTGTTAGGAAACTTAAACGAATTTAACTCTTTTGCTCCGATTTGATTAGTATTTAATGCGTCTACTCCCAAGGCATCACTCTCCTTTCTGGTCGTATGCTAAAAAAATAAAATCATTATTTAATTTTTTTAATTCAGTCAACTGTTCGAAATACCAGTATTATTTTTAAGTCAATTTATGAGTATACACTAAACCCTCTTAAGTAATCTACAAATATTACTGATTTTACAAGATTTAATGTTTTACTAAACAAATACTATACCCATATCACTATTCACGAATAGTAATACGCTTAACTATCTTTAAGCAATTTTGTATTTAGAATAAAATAATTGACTTAAAAAAATAAATTCATATAATAATACAAAACGTAGTAATGAATATTTTTATGGTCCTTGCCAAGTTTTGGCACATTATGCTGTTAGTTAATAATACACGGACACTTTTGTGGACGTAACATAGTACAAAATATTGTTTTTTTTGCTATCACTAGTGATACTATTTAGATATAGCAAAAAAGTAGCCAATCCCAAATAATGACTACTTAATTCAAACGTTACACAATATGAAAAGTCTTTACGCAGTCCATCTTGTGGATGGTTTTATTATAATACCACCTTTGATAGCGGTCAAGCGAAAAAGACAATCATTTGTGATACTTTTTTAAGGAAAGAGTTGCCATGAATGTCTATACTCGTATTTATAAAACTGCCAAAAATCACGGAATGTCCGTTAAAGAAGTAGCAAAAAAAGCCCATATTGGGGAAAATAGTATTTATCGCTGGAAAGTAATTAAACCTTCAATTGAATCTTTAACTAAAGTAGCTAAAGTTCTTCACGTTTCGACGGATTTTTTACTCGGACAGGATAACAATAAAGGGATAGATCTAGCGGATACAACTATGCCGTTATTTTATCAAGGTCATCCTATTCCAGATAAATACATTAAAATGCTTGGCTTTCTCATGGAAGAAGATATTCATGAAAAGAGCCCAAAAGACAAGCACTAACACAACTAAATAATCAATTTATATTTAAAAGAACATTGCCGCAAAACAAAAAGCCTAAGCTTAGCTCTGATAATAGCTTATTACTAATTCAGAGGATTACTTAGGACCTTTTTGTTTTTTTATTTTAATTAAAGATTGTTACTTTATATCCTGCATTAAAGCAAAATGAATGACAAAATTAACATTATTACTACACCACTAATCATCGGTACCGTGGTTCGCTTAATAATTTGTCCAGGCTCCACGTGTGTGGCCTCGGATACAATTAATACGACAGCAGCTACTGGTGAAACGGCTCTTAATAAATTGCCAGCCAGTTGGATTGGGACTGATAATTGCTGTGGTGCAATGCCCGCCGATTTAGCTAACGGAACAATTAATGGAATCATCGCAAAAATTAGAGCAATTCCACTACCACTAAGAATAACAATTACCGCAGTAAAGGCAACCATAATTAATGGTAGCAATATTCCTGCTCCTTTAACATGAAGCATCGCATTCTGGATCATTGACATGATACCAATCGCATTTAATCCTTGGACATAAGTTTGAGCAGCAATTAACAAAACAACTATTCCCATTGCATTGCCCATTCCTTTAATAAAGACGTTGGTATCCTTTAAAACTTGCTTTGCATCCCTACAATTAATTAGCTCAATAATGATTGCGATTATCCAACTAATTAGTGTTACTGCCTGAACACTCATTGTTGAGTCGTTTCCTTGAGCAATATTAAAGATAAAATTGACGATAAGAATAATGATTGGCATTAACGGTAATACACCATAAATAAAGCGCATGAATTTGCCATTAATCGCTTTTGTCGTTTTAGCAGTTTCATCTTCAATGCCATATTCTTTTAGTTCTTGCTCATAACTAATTTCTGGACCATCTTTTTTATCTTCATGTTTTTGCCAAAAATACTGCACTAACGCCATTAATAATAAAGTTGGAATAGAAATTAAAGCGTGATAATTAAAGACATACTGGGTTGTTGACATATGTAATGCATTTGCCATCGCAACATTATCGGAGCCAAGTGGCGTAGGGATAATTGTTGCCGATGTGGCAATTAAAGCCGCTGAGGTTAGTCTGCTCATTCCCGTTGAACGTAAAACTGGATATAAAGTCGCTAGCAAGATAATTGCTAAGTTTGAAGCGCTCGGAACTACTAATGATAATATGTTATCCATCAAAAAGACAATTGGGACTAATAAATATACCGACTTAATCCCCTTCATTGAAGAAGTTAGTCCGGTAACCGTAATATCATTTGCACCGATGTGACTCATATACGCGCTGTAGCCTGCCAATAATAAAATTACAAAACCAGCTTGCGACAATGTCGTCGTGAACTGATCGATCATTACTTGAATTGGTTTTAAAAATTGGCTGGAGACAGGCTGCAATACGGTCACTTTATTACCCATAAAAACGGCACAATATAGCAGCAACAAGCCTAAGGCAAATAAGACGATTTTAATATCCATCTTTTTCGATAACATATAAACTAAAATGCCTACGGAAAGCAATGTAAGAATTATTGCGATTGTTTGACTCATTTAAAATACTTCTTTCTGTTTAGCTAGCCTGTTTAATGGCGCTAACGAACCATTCAACAAATTCTGCGACATTGACTGATTTACCAATTATTGCATTAGGAGATTGGTGCAATTTATCATTGAAATCCATCAAGGAAGCACCGTAAGTATAGCCACTATCTGTTATTATTTCCACATGCGTTTCTTCAAACTCAAACATTTCTGGCTTGAGTAAGATACCAGCAGCCAACGCGTCATAAATTTTAAGACCAGTATTGAAACTACCGCCCCGGTATCGTTTAAACAAGCTATAAAACATATCACCCACTTTACCTAAAGACTTGATTTGTTCACTTACTTCAGGTTTGATTTTCGCTTGAAATCCTAGTTCTAACGGAGCCACACGAATTTTTAAGCCACTTTCAAACACAATCTTAGCAGCTTCGGGATCACCCGCAATATTGAATTCTGATAAAACGCCGTAATTTCCTCTTCCGATACAGCCACCCATCATTACCAGTTCCTCGATATTAGCTAAATCAGCGGGATAAAGCCGAATATACATGGCAAAATCTGTCAGCGGTGCTATGCCAACCAAAGTCACTTTTTCCGGTGAATTAGCAACAACTTGATGAATTGCTTCCGGTGCAACTTGATTTTCTAAAAGAAGGCTGTTATCTGGCTCTGGGAAATTATAACCGTCCATTCCCGACTTGCCATGAACACTGGCCGCGTCGATTGGCTTTTTGACGATAGCCCTTTTACATCCTTGAACAACTGGAACCTTTTTATTCAAAAATTTTTCTAGTTTTAAAACATTTGTTAGAGTCTGCTCAATTCCGACATTTCCGGCAGCGGCTGCAATTAGTTTGACGTCAACCTGACGATCAAACAATAAGATTGCCAAAGCAACGGCATCATCGATACCGGGATCCGTACTTAAAATAATGGGTTTACTCATTACCATATCCTCCTATGGCTCAAATCAATAAGTTTATGATGAAAATTAATAGTACGTAATTTATGGTAGTAAGACCATCAATCTAGTACTTATTTCAAATTATATTCTAAAAATCACGTAAAATATATCTATTTTTAGTAAAAAATATTCGTTATTCATCATTAATCTGCACTACACGTTGAAAAATCAGCTAAAATAAAAACCCTTTAGAAAAATTTCAAACTAATCTAAAGGGTTAATTTTAAATATTTTTTTGTTTTAAAATCAAAGCAAAAATCAACATAGTACTAATCTTCGTCAGCTGCTGCAGTGTAGACGTTTTGGACATCGTCATCGTCTTCAAGTGCATCAACTAGGTTAGCAAATTGATCTTTCTTTTCTTCTGGAACTGGCGTCGTGTTCTCTGGAATCATTGTAAGTTCAGCATTAGCAAGCTTGTAACCAGCCTTTTCCAGTGCATCACGAACTTGAGCGAATTGCTTTGGATCTGTGTAAATTTCAAAGGCATCGTCACTGGTTTGCAAATCATCACCACCGGCGTCCATTACGTCTAACAACATCTGATCTTCATCAGCGTCTGTTGTTGTCCGATCAATAACAATGTAACCTTTGCGATCAAACATATAGGCAACTGATCCAGTAGCACCAAGTGAACCACCATTACGAGTAAAAGCTACTCGAACAGCTGAAGCGGTCCGGTTCTTGTTATCGGTCAGAGCCTCAACAAAAACAGCAATACCACCAGGAGCATAACCTTCATAGGTAATCTCGTCATAATGCTCGTCTGAATTTCCTTCAGCCTTCTTAAGAGCCCGATCAATATTTGTCTTAGGCATGTTGTTGGCCCGAGCCTTGTCCATCACCATTCGCAAGTTAGGATTCCCAGAGGGATCAGGACCACCATTCTTTGCAGCCATATATATTTCACGAGATAATTTTTGGAAAATTTTACCTCTCTTTGCGTCTTGCGCATTCTTGCGGCCTTGAATATTGTGCCATTTTGAATGTCCTGACATAAGAATCCTTCTTTCTTTTGGTAAATTATTAACGATATAATCTTACCGCACAGACACGGAAAATTCAATACTAGCAACTAGTTAAGGAAATTTTTTCTTTAATTTATATAATTACGCATTTTTCAAGGATAGCCTGCAATAATTTCGTGATTTACCCTAGTCATTCTCACTTTTAATTAGTAAAATGGAAACGTTAGTTTAATTTAAAGGAGAGAACTTTTGTGGAGGAAATAAATTCTAATCAGAAATTTATCTCGTGGCCCGTACTGACCTTGATGGCCTTTTGTACGGTTATTGGCCTCGATGATATCATGTATAATTTCCAAAACCAGGGAATGCCTGTTGTCACTTCCTGGATTATCATGTGTCTATTCTATGTTATTCCATACTCATTAATGGTTGGCCAACTTGGTTCGGTCTTTAACCATGAAGGTGGCGGACTTTCTTCGTGGGTCCGGGGCACTAATGGCGAATTCTTAGGTTACTTTACTGCTTGGACATACTGGGCAGCTTCGATTCCTTATGCGGTCGATTCAGCTAATGAAATTATTGTTGACATCGGGTGGGCAATAACTGGCTCAGAGAAGTTTCAAAATCAGATTTCTAATACTAAGTTTGCTCTCATGACTTTTGCCATGTTCATTATTTTCATTATTATCGAGCATTACTTCTCCCGTTCAATGGAAGTATTGTCCACGATTGGTGGTGGATTAATGTTAATCATGACCTTAATGTTTGTCTTTTTGGCATTCTTAGGGCTAGCAAAATCCGGCGGCCACATGGCTACTCAACCATTTACTTGGAAAACATTAATTCCAAAATTTGATATGCATTATTGGACAACTATTGCCATGCTGATTTACGCCTTAAACGGTTGTGAGTTAGTTGCACCATACGTTACCAAAATGAAGAAACCAAAATCAGATTTTCCTAAAGCTATGGTTGCGCTAGCTCTTATGACCATTTTCTTAACCGTTTTTGGATCATTTGCTCTTGGTATTTACTTTAACAGCTATCATATTCCAAATGACTTAAAAATGAATGGTGCCTACTACGTCTTTGATATGGTTGGACATCAATATGGAATGGGCAAGACCTTACTCTACATCTGGGCTTGGACTTCCGTATTTTATAACGCAGCTTTATTAGCCGTTTTACTTGATGCCATGACCAGAATGCTTATTTCTGACACTGGTGACAATTATATGCCCCGCTTTTTACAGAAAAAAGATAAAAACGGCTTGCCTATCAATGGCTACGTATTAACGGTTGCTCTATCAGCCTTCATCATGCTGTTAGGTATCTTTTTGCCAGATATGAATGATATTTTCAACTGGTTACTAAACCTCAACGGTATTATTTCACCGGGTGTCACCTGCTGGATTTTCTTCTCATTTATGCAGATTCGGAAAAATTCCAAGAAGTTCCCGTCTGATTATGTCTTCTTGAAAAATGACAAGGTTGGTTACTTAGCTGGACTATTCCTGCTAATTGTAACCGCAGTGGCAACAATTCTCGGTATTGCACCGCAAGACGTTAAACAATTCAGTGGCTATTGGTGGTACGAATTAATCATTAATATTATTGCCATTGTTGTTTTAATTGGTCTTGGAGTAATTTTGCCAAGTATCAGACGCAGAGAAGAAGAATACGGCACTGCCTTTAGCCGCAATCAGTGGCTGATAATGTTCATTTTAATCATTGGTTCGATTATTTTTGATCTTTATCTTGGTGAGAAAAATAGCCTGTTCGGTGGTGCTAGCGTCAGCTTAGGTCAAATCAAATTAGGAATGAATATTGTCTTGATCATCATTGAGACGATTGTCGCTATTCTATTTTGTTGGCTTGTTGGCAGAAGAAAGCCTGTTAAAATTAATAATTAAAATAGAAAAGATTCATTGTGTCTGCAATGAATCTTTTTTCGTGTAAAAGCTAATTTTTTAACGAGGTAATGGCCTTTTCTACTATATAATATACTTAATAAATTAGTAATGAGGAGAGTAAAATGACATCTATCCCTTTTAAAGCAGTTGCAGTTGATATGGACGGTACTTTTGAAAATGATGACAAGCAATTCGATCATCAGCGGTTTGAAAAAGTACTGACCAGATTGCGTGCCCAACACGTTCACTTTATCGTTTCAAGCGGTCGGCCGCTTTCCCGTTTGCGCCAAGACTTTTTTGAATTTCTTGATCGGATCGATATCGTTGCTGACAACGGCTCAATTTTAACCCAAGATAATCAAATTATTGCCCGCCATGTTTTTACATATAAAACTGGCATTAAGTTAATCAACTTTATTCAAGACAATTATCCAGAAGTAAAAATAGCGGCTAGCGGTTTGGATCGGGCTTACATGAATAAAAGAGCACCAGCTAAATTCAAGAGCTTAATGCACTTCTTTTACCCTGACTCAGTGGAAGTCAATAACTTAGTCGATATTCCAACAAGTGATAGCCTTACTAAATTAACGCTAAGTTGTTCCTCTGAACTCGCTAGTGAACTTGAGCGTAAATTTAATGCCAGTAATCCCGAACGAATTCATTGCACAACAAGTGGCTTTGATAATATCGACGTGATGCCAGCTGGTGTCAATAAGGGGCAAGGAATCAAGTACTTTTTGCGTTACTTCAATGTAAAACCGGAAGAGCTTATTGCTTTTGGTGACGGCATGAATGACAAAGAAATGATTGAACTTGCTGGCTACAGTTACGCAATGAAAAACGGCGATGAGCGGTTGAAACAAATTGCTAAATATGAAGCCCCTTCTAATAACGAAATGGGAGTTTTGCAAGTGCTTGAAAACTACTTAGATGGAAAACAGTACTAAAATGAACTAAGAAATATTTATTAAAGTAAGAGGAATAATTCTTCATGAGCTACATCGAAGTTAAAAACAATTTCAAACGTTACCAAACAGGTGATACGGAAATTTTAGCTAACAATAATGTTAGTTTTACAGTGGAAAAAGGCGAATTAGCAATTATCCTAGGTGCTTCAGGTGCTGGAAAATCTACCATTTTAAATATTCTTGGCGGAATGGATACCAATACCTCTGGTGATGTCATAATTGATGGCAAAAATATCGCTAATTACAATAAACGTGAATTAACCACTTATCGCCGTAATGATATTGGCTTTGTCTTTCAGTTTTATAACTTAATCCAAAACCTGACTGCTAAAGAAAATGTGGAACTAGCATCTGAAATCGTCAATGATGCTCTTGATCCTGTTAAAACACTTGAAGATGTCGGACTTAAAAACAGGATTAACAACTTTCCAGCTGAATTGTCGGGTGGTGAACAACAAAGAGTAGCGATTGCACGTGCCGTGGCCAAAAATCCCAAGATTTTACTTTGCGATGAACCAACTGGTGCTCTTGATTACCAGACTGGTAAAAGTGTGTTGCAAATTATCGCCAATATGAGTCGCAAAAAAGGTGCCACAGTTGTCATAGTTACCCACAATAGTGCTTTAGCACCGATTGCTGATCGGGTAATTCATTTTCATGACGGTCAAGTTACTAAGATTGATCAAAACGCTCATCCCGAAGACATTGCTAACGTTAAATGGTAAAGAAGGCTAACAATGACAAAAATAATTTGGAAAGATTTTTGGGAGTCAATTAAACATACCAAAGGGCAATTTCTGTCAATCATGGGCCTAATGATGATTGGGGCTTTTGCTTTGGTCGGCTTAATTGTCACTGGACCCGACATGCGCGATACCGGTAATCATTACGCTAAGCAGCTCAATACTGCCGATCTGACTGTTATCTGCAATTATGGCTTTGACCATGATGATACCGCCAAGATCAAAAAAGCCAAGGGTTTAGAAACAGCAGAATTTGGTTACATGACCGATACGGTTTTAAAAAAAACGCAAGAAAGTTTTCGCGTTTTTTCCAAACCCAAAAGTGTTGGTAAATATGAAGTGCGTCAAGGTCGACTGCCTAATAAGCAAAATGAGGTAGCTTTAGCTGCGCATTACGACAAGCGCTACCATCTAGGGCAAAAAGTTAGTTTTACTGAAAAGAAAAATATTCTTGGCACAACCCTCTTAAAGCGCAAAAGTTTTAAAGTTGTCGGTTTCGTCCGTTCTAGTCAAATTTTGTCAAACGTTAATCTAGGTCAAAGCAATAGCGGAACTGGTGAGCTAAAAGGCTATGCCGTAATAATGCCACAAGCATTTGATCACACCGTTTATACCGTAGCTAATTTAAGATACCATGATTTACGTGGACTCGATTCTTTTGGAAAAACTTATAATAATAAAATCAGTGTTCATAAAAAAGAGCTGCAAAAAGTACTTAAAAATGGTGCCCAAAACCGCAAGGATCGGATTACTGCAGCGGCATTCAAGAAATTACGACCAGAAGAAAAGAAATTAGCGCAAGCTAAAGCAAAAATCTATACGGCGCAGCGGCAATTAATTACTGCTGAAAAACAACTAACTGCGCAAAAAGAGCTATTAGCAAGAAAAGCCGCACAAGCTACAACTCCACAGGACCAAATGCAGCTTAAGGGTGCACAGGCTAAATTAACTGCCCAGGCCCAAGTACTACAAAGGCAAAAACAGGCACTAGCCAAAAAAGCTGCACAAGCTACATCTGAAATAACTTCTGGCCAACAAAAACTAGCAAAAGCTAAAAAGCAAATTGAAAAATTAGCACTTCCAAGCTATAGCGTTTATAACCGCCGAGAAGTTCCCGGAGGAGAGGGCAACTTAGTTTATACCACTGTTGCTCGTGTCGTCGAAGACTTAGCTAAGGTATTCCCGATTTTCCTTTATTTTGTTGCGGCTCTTGTTACCTTCACCACAATGAACCGGTTTATTGATGAAGAAAGAATTAATTCTGGAACTTTAAAGGCCCTCGGTTACGATGATTATGTCATTATTAATAAGTTTGTTTTCTATGGCTTCTTGTCAGGGACAATTGGAACAATTATTGGCATTTATCTGGGACACACGTTAATGCCGCAGATTGTGTATCACGCTTATTATAAGTCGCTGACTCTTCCACCGATCGAAGAACATTTTCACTGGCAAATTAGTTTGGTTGCCTTGATTTTATCTTGGATAAGTTCAGTTTTACCGGCTTATTTGACCGCTAAAAACGAATTTCGTGAAAAGCCTGCCTCCTTGCTTTTACCTAAACCCCCAGCAGCAGGCTCTAAAATTCTACTAGAAAAGATTCCCTTTATCTGGAATCATCTCAGTTTCACTCACAAGGTAACTGCACGTAATATTTTCAGATACAAGAAGCGAATGTTAATGACTATTTTTGGCGTCTGCGGTGCTGGTACACTCCTATTTGCTGGATTCGCGGTCAAGAATTCAATTAGCAATATGAACAATCGCCAATTTTCTGATTTAATCCATTACAACATGATTGTAGCCGAAAAGAAGCCACTATCAGATACCCAGCAACAGAAATTAACAACTAAGCTTAAAGAGCCAAATATTAAATCGGCTACTCCAGTTTATTATGAGTCAATGTCCAAAACGGCCGGTAAGTCTGGTGATACACAAGATATTACTCTGATTGTGCCCAAACACAGTGATGTACTTAATCAATATGTTCACTTAAATAACCGGCGCAATCGACAAACAATTCCATTAACAAATAATGGTGTTGTAATTTCCGAGCGCTTAGCAAGTCTGTTGCACGTTCAAAAAGGTGACCATATCACTTTAACTGATGAAAACAATCAACGCCGGTCAATGAAGATTGCTGGCATTACGGAAATGTACATGGGACATTTCGTTTTCATGAATCAAAAGCAGTACCAAAAAGTCTTTAACCGCAATTACAAAACGACTGCTTACCTAGTAAACTTGAAAAATACATCCCGTAAAAATACCAGAAAAGTGGCGGCCGAATTTATGAAGTTAAATGGTGTTGCTGGGGTAGTTCAAAATACGGCGGTGAGTCAGGAATTAGACGTCGTTGTGCAGTCGCTAAACATGATTATGGTAGTCCTTATTATTGTTGCAGGTCTTCTTGCCATCGTGATCCTTTATAATTTAACTAATATTAATATCGCTGAACGAATTCGTGAACTGTCAACGGTAAAGGTATTGGGCTTTTATGACAACGAAGTAACGATGTACATTTACCGCGAAACAATTTTATTAACTATTATTGGTATTCTAGTTGGCTACCTTGGCGGCGACTTGCTTTACCAGTATATTCTTTACGTAGTACCGCCCGATAACGTGATGTTTAATCCTGCTCTATCTGCCTCAAGCTTTATGTGGCCACTAGGAGTAATCGGAATTATTACAATTATGCTTGGCTTCATCGTGAATAGCAAATTGAAAAATTTGGATATGCTGGAAGCGTTAAAATCAGTTGATTAAACTAAATATTATCTAACAAATTAAATAATTTAATACCCGACTCCACAATTTTACTGGAAGCGGGTATTTTTTAGATTAACTTTCAAGACAACTTTTGGCCGCTGCTTAATTTTAGCGACTGCTTGACCCGTTGTTTCTGCCTCAAACTCACGAATTTGCAACTTTTAACTAGCCTTTCCAATTGCAGCAAATATTGATTATTTCTAGCATAAAAATATTCATCCACTTTGAATCATAATTAACCTGTCGTTTTTTGCTCAACTTCTTTAACTGTTTGTAAATACGCAAGCGGACTAATTAATCTTTTAACGTCCATTTTTTATTAATTAAAAAAGTAAAAATGATAAAAGTATGATATAATCCAATAATAGATTTAATGTTAAACATCACAGATCTTCAAATTAACCTGTAAAAAATTTAGATTATCGCTCCTTCCTTATTTAGCGATAAAGAATTTACAATTAATTTTGGAGAATAAATTTGAATAAAATTTTAATCGTTAAACATTTAAAAGAGACTTATCAAGACCATAATCAAAAATTTAAGGCCTTAGATGATATTTCTTTTGCAATTAATCAAGGTGAGATTCTATCACTGTTAGGGCCCAATGGTGCTGGAAAAACTACCACTGTTTCAATCATTGGTGGTTACTTAATTCCAACATCTGGCAAAGTTATCCTGAAGGGCCAAGATATCACAACTACCAGTAAAAGGCCAAGTATCGGTGTTTCCTTTGGTGGTGAAATGGGTTTTTACCGTAATGCAACTGCCAAACAGAACTTGAAGTTTTTTGCTGATTTGGCTAAGGTTCCTTTTCGCAAGCAAAATGATGAAGTTAACCGTGTGTTAGCTACTGTCGAGTTAAGTAACGTTGCTAATAAAAAAATCGGTGAATTCTCTAAGGGAATGGTTCAGCGCCTGCATATTGCCCGCGCGCTCCTGGGTAACCCGAGTTTATTATTACTTGATGAACCAACTAGTGGACTTGATGTTGAAATAACACATACTATCCAGCAAACGATCAAAAACTTGGCGGACACCGGAATTAGTATTTTGCTGACAAGTCATACAATGACAGAAGTTGAAAAATTAGCCGACAAAGTCATTATTTTAGGTGCCGGAAAAATTTTCTACACTGGAACAGTTAGTGGAGTGGTTAATTTAGCAAACTCGACTACGCAAAAGTCCTTAGATAATTTAGAAGATGCCTACATGGCTTTAGCACCCAAGCTGAGGAGAAAATAAAATGCGTTTCATTCGACTATTTCTCTTTCACTTGCGCGATTATTTATCTGATCAATATTTCGTTTGGCTAGTAATTACGTCAACCTGTTCAATTTTTTTAATACAATATACCATCGCATACGCAAGTCACGATTTAAACAATCCCCTTTTATGGCGTCAAAGCGGAATCTTTGGTACCTGGACTTCCTGTACGACTGTTGCCGGCTGCATTAGTTTTGAAAAATATAAGGGAACTTTACCTTATTTGCTAAATAGCAAGTATGATGAACGTCTTTCTCTAATCACGCTTTTGCTCCCTGCTTCTAGTTATGGGCTTTTCTCATTTCCCCTTGCCTTTGTACTGGCTAAAATCTTAGGAGTAGCAACGGGACCAATAACTGGCAGTTTTATTTTACTAATTCTTTTATTATGGCTGGGTTGCACTATCATGGGCATTTTAATTGCTGCCTTTTTAACCCTTTCGCCTAATTCAATGCTTTATGAAACTTTAATCGGCACTCCGATTTTGTTAGTAGCCGGATTATTTGGCAATGAAGCTGTTTTAAAGCCTTTAACGAATATCGCACAGTGGTTTATTCCGATTACAGCACCAATCTCCGCACTAACAAGAAACATCGTTTTTAATTGGGCAGCCTACATTTTTAGCCTAATCTTCTGGTTATTTTTAATTGCTATTACAGTTAAAAAGATTAATTATTTAGTACGCAAGAAAGGAGCGTTGAAGATCATATGATTGCCACACAATTTTCAGCTTTGCCTTTCTTAAACAATTGGCGTACAAAAATAATTTATTTTGTACTCAATCCATTAATCAATATGGCATTATTGGTATTAATTGATATGCAATATGCCAACAGTTTTAATTGGTCGATTGTTGCTGCATCAATTGCAATTGATACTACCACTTTAACAATGCAAACGATGAACGACCTATTAGTTGAAGATGCCAGCTTGCGCATCGACTTTGAGATGATTGCTAAAAAGCCATTCAGCTTTCGGTATTGGATGAGTAAATGCATCACTTCGGCAATTATCGGGACCATTTTAGCAATTATCAATTTGGTTTTAGCGCTTTGTTTTGGTGCTCCCCTTTATCTCATTTTACGTGTTGTCATCCTGCTGCCATTACTTTGTCTAACCGGGATTATTTTTGGTTTCACAGCTTGGGCAATATCATGGCAAATGAATGATCCCTACTTTTTGGCCAATTTCTTTAGCGCAATTATTCAACTGGTAGCCGGTATTTTGGTTGTGATTACTGCCTATCCGATGTGGTTAAAGTCAATCGCACTAATTTTTCCATTCGCTAGTCCAGTCACTTTTATCAAAACAGGTTCTGCAAACCTAATAGCCAGCATCATAATTACTCTAATTTGGCTGTTGGTTGGTTTGATTGCTTACGTCATTCAAATTAGGCCCGTTTTAACCAAAGGAAAACACCGCTTTTAAGCTCACACAGTTTTACCGACATAAAAAGACAGTCAATAATGACTGCCTTTTTGTTTTGCTTAAATTTTGCTTTTCCCTAATAAAACAGAGCTGATTACTACTGATAATGAACTGAAGGCCATTGCCATACCGGCAAATTCAGGGCTAAGAGTTAAGCCAGCACCAGCAAATAGCCCGGCAGCAACTGGAATTCCAAGGACATTGTAGATAAAAGCCCAGAATAAATTGAGCTTGATGCGGCTAAAGGTTTTCTTACTCAACTTTAATGCACGAACAACGTCTTCTAAGTCATTTTTTATCAAAACAATTCCACCTGCTTCAATCGCCACATCAGTTCCAGAACCCATGGCAATTCCAACATTAGCTTGGGTTAAAGCTGGTGCATCATTAATACCATCACCAACAAATGCGACTTTGTGATGTTGCTGCAATTTTTTTATTGCGGCTGCCTTATCAATTGGTAAAACTTCTGCAATGACCTTGTTAATACCGACTTGCTGGGCAATTGCCTGAGCAACAGGTTTATTATCGCCAGTTAACATCACCGGCTCTAGACCCAATTTAACTAAATCGCTAATTGCTCGCGCCGCATTTTCTTTTGGTACATCTTGAATCGCAATTAAACCAATTGCCTGTTTTTCAATAGCCACTAGAACAACCGTTTTAGCTTCTTCTTGTAAAGTGGTAAT
Organism: Lactobacillus sp. B4007; assembly: GCF_026535895.1. Taxonomy (NCBI): domain Bacteria; kingdom Bacillati; phylum Bacillota; class Bacilli; order Lactobacillales; family Lactobacillaceae; genus Lactobacillus; species Lactobacillus sp. B4007. The sequence goes on along the minus strand of NZ_JAFNPA010000002.1, from coordinate 178,775 downwards.
CTTGGCTTTCAGCGGTGAAGCGACAGTCACGTCTTTAGAAGCAGGCTTTCCGACAAAGGCTGCTCGACCGTTAATTTGACCACTAATTCCACTACCTTCAATTGCCATAAAATTAGTTACTGGACTAGTAGAAATTTTGCCAGCTTTGGCAGCAGCTAAAATAGCGGGTGCCAAGGGATGCTCTGACATTTTTTCTAAACTGGCAGCTATCTGCAGGACTTCTTCTTTATTGCCGACAATATCGGTTACTACCGGTTTGCCCCTAGTTATTGTGCCAGTTTTGTCAAAAACAACAGTATCAAGATTATTGGCAGCTTCGAGAATTTCACCATTTTTAATTAAAATGCCCATCTTCGCTCCACGGCCTGTACCAACCATTAAGGCTGTTGGCGTGGCTAAACCCAGAGCGCAAGGACAAGCGATTACCATTACTGCAACGGCAAAATTAAGGGCTGTAGCCACATCCTTGCCGATTAGAACATACCAGACAAGAAAGGTCGCAATAGCAATTATCAAAACCGTGGGAACAAAGATATTAGCTACCTTATCAGTCAGTTTTTGAATTGGGGCATGACTATTTTGGGCTTGCTTAACAATCGCTATAATCTGGGCCAACATAGTGTCACTACCGACCTTCTCCGCGGTAAAAACAAATGACCCATTTTGATTGATTGTTGCTCCAATTACTTTATCGCCCACTTTTTTGTGGGCAGGTAAACTTTCACCAGTTACCATAGATTCATAAACAGCCGAGTTACCGGAAACTATTTTGCCATCTACCGGAATTTTTTGTCCTGGTTGAACTTGAATTAAGTCACCTTGTTTAACCTGATCAATTGAAACCTTCACGAAATGATCATCACGCTTTACTAAGGCATTTTTTGCTCCCAATTTAACCAATTTGCTCATAGCACTAGAAGCATTACTGCGCATTTTTTCTTCAAGTACTTGGCCTAAAAGAACGAAAGTAATTACAAAAGCAGCTGTTTCAAAGAAAACTGGCCGGTGAGTAAACATAGCATAAATACTGTAAAGATAAGTGGTTAATGTCCCCAGCGCTACCAAAGTATCCATATTAGAATGGTGCTTTTTAAAGGCAGCCCATGCACTACTCACAAAAGGACCTGCTGAAATCAACATGATTATAGTCGTAAATACCAACATTGTCCATGAACCGCCCGGTAGCATCCACCCGGTAAATGGATGCAAAATCATTTCTAACAGCATCGGTAAGGAAAAAATTAATGAGATCCAGAAGCGTGTTGTAATTTTCATCTTGGTAGTTTCCTTATCTTTTTATTTAACGATTACTTTGCCATGAAACATGTTCATACTACATTCCCATTCGTATTCGCCTGGTTTGCTCGTATCAATTTTAACTTGTTCCACTTTTCCCTTAGGTAATTCTTGATTAATACCGAAATCAGAAAAAATGACGTGATCAAGACAGCTTGATGAATCAAGTCGCTTAAAGTTTAACGTGGCTGGCACGCCCTTTTTTAGAACTATTTTTTCTGGCGAGTAACCGCCCTTTACCTCAATATTAATACTTTGCTTATCGGTGCCAAGCTCTGCCGTCTCAGCCTTAACATTTTGCTTGCCAAAAAACCACCATGTAATGAATAGTATTAAGAAAAGACCTACAATTAATACGATTATTTTAGCCATAATTATTTCTCCTATTGCGTTTTAATTTTCATTTTTAATGTCTACATTTGTAAACTATAATAATTATAAAGCCAAAATTTACAAATGTAAACATAAAAGGTTTGAAGCAATAAAAAATGCCCATTGGCACTGAAACCAATAGGCTTTGCGATTTTTTTATTTTGTCTACTCGATTTTAGCCAGTCCTCCAAACTGGAAAATTTCGACCCGCGTGTAAAAAAATTATTTTACCCAACGAGTTTTTATCTTCAAGCAAAATCGTTATTATCAACTTATCAGGATTGTAGCAATTAATGCTTTACTTAACAGCGTACAATACCTTAGTTTTTCATTTTCTATCCCATCCTAGACGTCATAAAATTAAAACCGCAAAAAAGATTTTATTAGCATCTTTTTTATCATGCAAGTATTTTGAATTGACTTTTTAACCTGCTTTTTTAGTCAAATAAAAGGTGATTTTGACTATCTTCCTGCACCATCATACTTTTTCAGTCCTAAGTTCCAAACATAAGTATCACAAAAGAGAAATACAATAGCGACAGCGAACTGGATAAGTACAACTGACCACTTTTTTGCGTTAAGAAGAACGATAGTGGCTGGACAAGCAATTAAACCAAACGGTAATAAAAAGTTGAAAACCAAATTACCAATTCCGCGATAGATTGTCGCTGGATACCTACTCATTTGGATCATACTTAAAAATAAATCGGTGCGACCAAAATTAGTTGGGAACCAAAAGGCAGAGATTGTCCAAAGATACCAGAGTGAATAATACAAGATACAACCGAACAGACATGAAAAAACAAATAAAGCTAATTGTTGCCAAGTTATCGCCTTACCTTGACAAGCTATTACAACAATGATTAAACCCAAAACCGCATTAATAAATTGCGTAAATTCAATTGATCTAAAAAAATAGAATAACTTAGTGTTAATTGGTTTTAATAAAACCGAATCAAGTGTTCCTTCCCGAATATCCTTCTCCAGTAATGGCATTGATTTAACCAAAAAGGCCATTAAAAAGCCATCGAGCATCGTATATACTCCAACCAGCAAAAGACATTCATTAAATGTCCAGCCGCCAATTGTGTCAACGTTCAAATAAATAACTTTGAAAAAAGCAATCGGGATTCCTAACCATAGGATCGATGATATCATTCCGAACAATGTATCAAGTCTAAAACTGATACTTTCAAGTAAGGCAACCTTGCTTAGATTCCTTATTAATTTAAGCTTATTTTTCATTTTATCCTAGTACATCAGAATATCTCTGAAGCCCTCTCTTATTAACCAACACCAGTATTAGATATAGTAAACAAATCCAAAGCAATTCAAGCGCAGTATTTACAAGCCAAAACTTTGTAGGCAATGTTTTAACAAGCGTATCAATTGGAAATGAACTAAAATATTTAAACGGTAAGCAACTAATAATCTTAAACATCGGGCTAGGTAACATTTCTAAGGGAAAATAAAAGCCTGACAATAAATTGACAACAATTTCTTTAACGATTAAAACAAAAAACAGATTATCAAACCAATAAGCTGTACTACCAACAATGTAAGAAAATAAGAACCAAAGAATAGCTGCTAATATGAGGCTAACTGCAAATTTGACTAACGTTAAAAGCGAAACTTGAACTAGCTTTTTAACAAATAGATAGCAAAAGCCAACTACCAGGATTGGTAATAACAAGAGCAGATTTGCTAACCTGTCTCCTAGCATTTTGGCAAAGTAATAACAATGAAGTTGAATAGGTCGATGAATAATTTTTGAGAGTTCTCCTGAATGAATATCATCATTTAACTCCCAGTCAATGGCATACCAAACAAATGAATTAATAAAATTTACACCAATATAGTAGATAACTAACTGATTCCGGGTGAAACCACCAATCGTTTGACCAGGTTTGATAATAATTGACCATAAATAGAACATTACAATGCTGGGAACAATGGCTTGCATTAACAGAATAACGACACTACTTTTATTGGCAAAAATCTTTTTTAGAGAAACAGCAATAATTGCAAGATAGCTTTTTAACATGACTTTTTCTCCCGGGCAAAAATTTCAAGAATAATATCTTCTAGTTTTAAATCATGAATTTGAAAATTTGATCCCTGTTTAGCACGCGCTAACGCAGCAAGTTCTTCATCCACGCGGTTGTTCGGGACTTTGAGCGTAATTGTTAAGTCATCCTGGTCAATTATTTGCGTCTTTATCTTTTCTGGTGCAAATGTTTCGGCCTTATTAAAACTGATATACTTATTTTGACCAAACTGTTCTAACAGATTCTTTTTTCTGCCATTCCAAATAATTTCTCCTTGATTAACAATTATTAGTTGATCACAAATAGCAGCAATATCTTCCATATCGTGAGACGTTAGAAAAATGGTTAGTTTTTCTTTTTTATTTAACTTTACCAAGAATTTGCGCAAATCTCGCTTTGCCAAAACGTCCAATCCAATCGTTGGTTCGTCTAAAAATAAAACTTTAGGCTTAGTTACTACACCCGCTAAGAACTCAACTTTCATTCTTTCGCCTAGGGATAATTTCCTTGTCTGAGTATCCAGTAGATGAGTAATATTTAAAGTTTTTGCCAGAGTATTCACGTTCTGTTCAAATTCTTGGTCATCTATTTCATACATGGTCTGCAATAATTTAAGATAATCACGCGGAGTCAGATCTGGAAACAGTTGTGACCGATTTCCCATCACAACTGAAATTGATTTTTTAAAAGCGTTACTTCTTTTGACTGGATCAAAGCCATTAACCTTGCAATAGCCTGATGTCGGAAATAATGTGCCCGTTAGCATTTTGATAGTTGTTGTTTTTCCCGCGCCATTTTGACCAATAAAACCAACTGTCTCACCTTCCGTAACCGAAAAGTTAAGTTGATTAACAGCCTTAACTGTTTTTTTAGTTGGTCGGATAATATTTTTAATAGCTGCTTTTAGACCATCGCCCCTTTTTGTAATTGAATATTGTTTCGTGAGGTTATGTGCTTCAATCACTTGCTTGTCCATTAAAAATGCTCTTTCTTAAACTCAAATACCTTTGAAAAGCACAAAAAAGCAATTTTACTAATTAATTTACCTGTAAAAATGCCCTGTTAAAAATCTTAACTTTTCAATTTATCTTAACCGCAAAAACCAGCTTATTGCCCCTAAGCGGTGATCACAGTTTACCATTAATCTAACATAATGCTCAATATTATTTAATAGAAAATTTAATTTGTGTTGTGGAAAATAAAAAAGTACTACTTCTTTACCCGAAGTAGTACTTTTTAACTAGTTTTTTGCTACGTAATCATCGATTTGCTGCAAATAAGCCTTTTTGGCATTATCACTAATCCACGAGGTGGTAAAAGAATTTTTCGCAATCTGAATCAGTTCTTCTCTGCCCCAACCAACTTTTTGCGCAAATTGATAGTAAACATCGTTAATGTAATTACCGCCTTTATATGAAGGATCATCAGAATTCAGGCTAATTAGTGCACCCTCTTTAAAAAGCGTAGTGATTGCCTTTTCTTCCATATCCTGACGTGTGTAATAATATGCAATTGGACAGGCGGTTATACCAATTTTTTCTTCAACAAGATAAGCCATTAAATCTGGATTTTCAATGATATTCATCCCGTGGTCAAGCCGATCAACTTCAATAATTTCCAATGCTTGCTTAATGTGTTCCACAGAGTCAACTTGTTTTGGATCACAATGCATTGTTAAATAGTATCCCTGCTTTTTGGCTTCTGCAAAAATTAACATGAATTTTAACGGTGGATTGTGATGTTCAGCTGAATCAAGACCAACGCCGATTATCCAGCCCTTCTCATGATAAGGCCTTGCCGCTTCTAATGTTTGGCGAGCGGATTCTTTAGAAAATTCACGGAGAAAGCACATTATTAGCTGGGTGTCTACGCCTAACGCGCGACCATCTACAATTGCTTCGTGTATCCCTTCTATTACTGTTTCAAAGGCTATTCCTCTGCTGGTATGTGCCTGAGGATCAAAAAATAATTCTAAATGCTTAACATTATTTTGCGCCATTTTTTGTAAAAATGCCCACGTAACATCATAAAAATCTTGCTTTGTCCGCAAAACCTTCATCCCATTGTAATAGGCTTTTAAAAATTCTGTAAGACCATAACCATAACTGTGGTCAACATCGGCCGGGGATTTTGCACCAATGTCAATATGATTTCTCTTCGCACAAGCAAATTCTAATTCGGGTTCAAGAGTTCCTTCGATATGAACATGCAATTCTGCTTTAGGCAAACCAGCGACAAATTCACGAGTCAGTTTTTCCATTGTTTGTGTTCTCCTTTATTATTTCCAATGACCACAATTAACTTTTTGGCACAATCATTTACTAATGAGATTGATTGGTTAGTTGTAGTTTTTTAGCCCTCAGCTCGAAGATAACACGAACATTATAACAAGCCAAGAGCAAATACCAAGGACGCTATATCTTTTAACTTAGTACTTTATTTAATAATAGCATCTTTAAAAAAGTTTACAATAAAAAAATTAATGTTTAATTTATTCGCTTTTTATCCATAATTATAACTGCTTCATGTTTGAAACTTAACTAATGATAAGTTTAATTTTGGCTTGACCGTTACTAAAATCATTAGTAAAGTGGAGACAATTTAAATTCATTATGCATAAAGATAAGGAGTGCGACTATGTCAAATTGGACAACGAAATTTATTAAAGAAGGACTGACATTTGATGATGTTTTATTAATTCCAGCAGAAAGTCACGTACTTCCAAATGAGGTAGATTTGCAAACCGAATTAGCCCCTAACCTCAAATTAAAGATTCCGCTAATAAGTGCCGGAATGGATACAGTTACAGAAGGCGCAATGGCAATTGCAATTGCTTTACAAGGTGGCCTTGGTGTTATTCATAAAAATATGTCAATTAGTGCCCAAGCCGGTGAAGTTGCTAACGTTAAAAATGTCGTTGTTCCAAGCAACATTGCCAAGGCAGCCGTTGATGACCAGAATCGGCTTCTAGTTGCCGCAGCAATTGGCGTAACCAGTGATACCTTTGAACGCGCTGAAGCCCTGCTAGAAAAAGGAGCTGATGCAATTGTAATCGATACGGCTCACGGCCATTCTGCAGGCGTTTTGCGCAAAATTAAAGAAATTCGCACCCATTTTCCTAATGTCACTTTAATTGCTGGCAACATTGCCACCGGTGACGCAGCTAGGGCACTTTTTGATGCTGGCGTTGATGTCGTCAAAGTTGGGATTGGTCCAGGTTCAATTTGTACTACTCGGGTTGTTGCTGGTGTTGGCGTCCCACAAATTACCGCTATTTATGATGCAGCTACTGCTGCTCAGGAGTACCATAAACCAATTATTGCCGATGGCGGTATGCAATATTCAGGCGATATTGTTAAAGCTCTTGGGGCTGGTGGCAACGCGGTTATGCTAGGTAGCATGCTTTCTGGTACAACAGAAGCTCCGGGTGAAATTTTTGAGAGTGAAGGACAAAAATTCAAAACATACCGTGGCATGGGTTCAGTTGGCGCAATGGCACAGGCACATGGTTCTTCAGATCGTTATTTCCAGGGTGGTGTTAACGAAGCAAATAAGCTAGTTCCCGAAGGCGTTGAAGCACGAGTACCTTACAAGGGCGATGTTTCTGATATTGTTTTCCAAATTATTGGCGGATTACGTTCCGGAATGGGTTATGTTGGTGCTGCAACAATTGCTGATTTACGTAAAAATGCTCAGTTTGTGAGAATTACCAATGCTGGTTTACGTGAATCACACCCGCACGATGTTCAAATCACGAAAAAGGCGCCAAATTACGAAAGATAATAGGTTGGTAATTATCAACTAAAAAGCACTAGCTGCTTATCCATAATGGATTCAGTTAGTGCTTTTTATTATCTGATAAAGCAGAATCTAGTTTGGCTAAATTTGCCAGCAATTTCTTTTTAGTATCTGACCCCAAAATCTTTTCAGTTTCTTGTTCTGAGGAGATAAAGTAATTTGTTATTTCTTTTTCTAGTTTAACTGCTTTTTCTGTTAACCGGATTTCCTTATAGCGAGTGTCCTGACTATCAACCTCTTTGCTGATCAAGTTTTTTTGTTCCATCAAATGCAAGATATTAGTAGCAGTTGATTTTCTAATATTAAATTCGTGCTCAATATCTTTTTGATAGATTGGTTGCTTAGTGGAAAAGGAAGTTAAATATTCGATAATCAACATCTGTGTTCCCGTTAGTCCTAAGCTTCTTGCAAAATGATCAACATTACGGTTAAAAGTATTCTGGACACGTTGTAAGGCTAATCCGAGTCTTTCCATTTTTATTCCTTTGCTTTAACAGGTTTAGTAGCTTTATACAGCAAGTATACACCAACTACCACTAAAACAAGCAAAAAGATTAAACCAACTTGTGAGGCATCAACTAATTTACCGGCCGCAGTATTCTTGCCACTCATCTGTTGAACAAATTGCATGATTGCGGAAACAATTGCAGTTCCCACTGCCCCAGCAAACTGTTGTGCCATGTTGAATAAACCATTACCGTCGGTATTTTCTTTTTCACTTAAAACATTAAGTGATGCAGTCATCGTGTTACCCATGATTAAGCCCGTACCAAGCATTGTAATGGTATAAAAGATGATAATTTCAATTGAAGTAAAGTTGGCTGCAAAAAGACAGAAAAGCAATCCCCCAATTAATTCAAACATCGCACCAGTCATAATTGGCTTATGTGGACCATAATTATCAAGTAACCGACCACCAACAGGCGATGCAATTGCTCCAATAATACCACCAGTTAAGAGTAGCAACCCAGCAATCATCGCTGTCGAACGATTAACAATTTGAACATAGTTAGGCAAAATAAAAGATAAACCTAACGTGTTAATTTGAAAAATAAAATAAGCGCCCAGACCCTGAGTAAACTTAATTTTCTTAAACACCCGAATATTAATTAGCGGATTTGCCACTTTTAGTGAATGCCTAATAAAAATGATCAATCCGATAATGCCAATAATTAGTGGAACAGCGAACGTTAATGGTTTTTGTAAAACTGTTGCCAAATTACTGAAGGCTAAAATCAAGCCAATGAAAGTTACGGTAATACTTAAAAAGCCCGCAACATCTAACTTAGAATGTTTAATTTTCTTACTTTCCTTAGTGATAGAAGCAAGTCCCATAACCAAAGAAATAATCATTACTGGAATGATGAAAATGTAAATAAAACGCCAACCCATTGTGTTTACAACTAAGCCACCAAAAGTTGGTCCTAATGCCGGTGCTACAGCAGTGATCATTGTTCCGATCCCCATCAGTAAACCGATTTTATCTAACGGTGTTCTTTCCAAAATAATGTTAAACATCAATGGAATCGCAATTCCGGCTCCAGCCCCTTGAACAATTCGTCCAATTACTAAGAAGGAAAAGTTTCTAGCCACAACATCAATAAGCAATCCTGCAATAAAGACTGCCGAAGCAGTAATAAACAGCGTACGTGAACTGAAATTCCGTTTCAAATAGGCAGATAATGGCATGATAATCGAAGCTACAAGTAAGTAACCCGTTGTCATCCATTGAACCATCGCCATATTAACGTGAAATTCGTTCATTAAGACAGGAAAAGTAACATTCCCCGCCGTTTCTATCAGGACTCCTGAAAAAGACATCAGTCCTGCCGCAAAAATTGAACAAATTAATTTTGCATCTAATTTTCTTTGCATATAATTCCTCCCAAAATTTTAGTTAGCAAGCTAACTGATTAACCATAGTAACGTAAATAATTTTGAAATGCAATTAATAATAATTTAAAAAATAAAAAAACCATCTTTAAAAGATGGTTAAAGATATGCAAATAATAATTAAAAAGTAATTCTTTTTAGGCCTTATCCGTATCAATTACATATTTTTTCCAGTATTTCCAAACTTCATCGCCTGAAAAACGTTTAGCGTTTTCATAAGCAGCCTCACTCATTCGTTCACGTAAATTAGAATCTGAGAAGTATTTTGCAATTTCATCTGCAAAAACATCAACATTTCCGTTTGGTACGAGAACACCACTAACATTATTATTAATCAAATCAGATGGACCATAATTAATATCATACGAAATTACCGGAACGCCATGCGATTGAGCTTCCATCGTAACTAGAGACGCACCTTCATAAAGAGAAGAAAGCAATAAAAGCTGAGCACTGTCATAAATATCATCAACATCATTTGCGTAACCCAAAAAATGAATACAACTTTCTAAGCCAAGGTCTTTAACTTGCTTTTTCAATTTCTTTTCTTCTTTGAAATTATCTGAGCCATCAGGGTAACCGTAAATATCTAATGTTAAGTCTTTATTTTTCTGATAAACTTGCGCAAATGCGTTAATAGAATCACCTATGCGTTTTTCAACAAATAACCTTGCTAAAATAACAATTTTACCAGGAATTCTCTGACTCATAGGAATATGCGGCTTGGCAAGCTGCTCATTGGATACAATACCGACAGGAATCGCAACAATCGGTACTTGGGTCCGCAACCGTTTTTTCATATCATCTGCTTGGCGCTGTCCGGGCGTGATAATTAAGTCAGTTTTACTTAACTGTTCTGTATTGGCAATTGAGCCATATGATAAAAATGAGTTGGGGTCTCTGTAATCACCATAATGAATACTATGAAAATGCTCAATTTTACGTGCCGGTGTTTTCATATTTATCATAGGTAAATTGGTGATATTACTACGATCTGAGATAAAAGTAGATTGGCCGCCATCTTGTTCATTTAGCTCGTCAAGCATAATAGTAAAAGCTTGTCCTATATTCATCAGCGAATATTGTATACCTTTTTTATCCGTCAGTTGAATATTAGTTGCTGCAAGCCACTTCGGTTTTTGCTCATATGAAACTTCATAATAAACTGTATTATCAGGTCGATAAAATGATTCATAAATAAGGTTATCATTTGAAGTATTAAAAATTTGAGTAAGGCTTTTAAATCCTCTAGTGTCATAAAAATCCATTTTTGTCTTATGATCATCAGCATTAAAATAAGTAATACTATCAAGATTATTATCACTAAACAAAGTAATTAACATTGTTTTGCGATTACCATCATATACTTCATAGCTATTATCAACCTTTTTAATCTGATCAGATTCGGGAATTGGTAGCTCATCAATTGTCATCTTTTGTTGCGGATAATTAACCGTTCCAGCAAAAAAGTCGTACATATTTACATAATCGTCATCATTTAAACCATATAGCGGTAAATTTCGATGAGCAAAACGATTATAATCACGCATTGCAAGTTTAGCTTTTACACCCTTTTGCTTAAATAATTTTAGCCTTTTAACTTCAGCATGTTCAATGCCAGAACTATTGGAGTCTAATCTGTTATTTAAAAAATAATACATTTATTAATCCCTCGTTATTTCAGTCATTCATACTATATTTTATCACAATTGAATCATGTTATTAAATGCAATTTATGTTATTTATAATATAAATCGGAAATGTTGATGTATAAAAGATTTTATAAGGACTTACTTTAACGATGTTAACGAAGAAATTGTAACTATGTAATTTATTTTGGTTGAAAGCTAACTTTTATTTATTTCATAACAACTTTTTAAGTATTATAAAATTACTGTTTTTATTCCAGCGCTTACTTATAATCACAAAAAATTACATTATTACACTATAATAATGGTTAATTACTATAAAATTGTGCTTAAATATTATCAAGGCAACCTAATTTATAAAACTTCTGGCCATATTAGGGGAGAACGTCATGTTTCAGCTTTAATCTGTTTAGATAATTTTGCTGACCAGCAAAATACCCCATAATTAGTTATGCTAATTATGGGGTTAACACCAAAATACTATAAATTTCTAATCCTTTTTCTTGGTCAGCTTTAAACCTAGTGGCCAGATAATAGCAACGACAACACTAATTGCTAAACCTAACCATAACATTGAGGAAGTAATTAGAGAAATTCCTGGATCTAATTCGCTTTGTAAATATTGGACTAATTGATTTAGGTAATATTGCAAGGCACCAAAAGAGCCAACTGCAGCAATTAACAAAGCAATTGAGGCCCAAGATTGACCAAATAATACTAACAATGCTGCCAGAGCTAAAATCAAAATAGCTCCAAATAAGAAGTAATGAAAAATATTGATTGAATTATTGACCTGTTTAGAATTATCCGATAATCCCTTATTAACACGCTGGAGTATCAGATAATTAACAGCTTTTTGAATCTCGTTTTTCTCAGGTAGCTTTAAATTTTTGGCAGTTAGCTCTCCGTTTTCCTGATAGCTAACGCTAAGATTATACAAGTCAACATAGGATAAATCCCGGTGATACTTTGAAGGCAATTGCTCAAGCACCTTATTTTCAACTCCAAAGTCTTTAGCTAACTTCAGTGTTCCCTTTAAATTGGTATCACCACTTTTATCGACGTTCTTTTTTATTACAGAACGCGCAACTTTCGGAACGTTTTGAACATTGATCGTTGCCGGACTTTCAAATAACAAAAAGCCCGCAGCACCAATAAATACTATAAATACTAACCGCAGAATTATACTAGCAAACCTTCTCATTAGACTTACCTCCTTAGGTAGATTAACTAATGTTCTAGCAATCGTGTTGACCCGAAGCTAAGCAGTTGCAAGCAATTTTGGCTGGTGCATGCAGTTTTTTCTGTGCAAGTTCTGTTTCAATTGTAGCAATATCACTTTCAGACAAAGGCATGTCTTTCAATATTTCAATTAAGACTTGTCCTTTATGCATATCACACATATGATTCATCATTTCTTTAGTGACTTGAATCATCATCTGAATTTGTGTAACTGTGGCAGAATAGACATATCGGCGACCATCTTTTCGCGTCTGCAATAGACCTTTTTTAACCAAGCGTCCCATTAAAGTTTTAATAGTTGATTCAGACCAATTTTTCTTAGTCTGAAGCTGCTCGATTACTTCACCAGTATGAATTTCGCCGAGAGTCCACACTATTCTCATGACTTCCCACTCGGCTTCAGAAATATTATGTTCTTTGTTTTTCTTTACCATAATAGTCAACCTAGTTTTATTCTACTACAAAACAAACTTTTTTAATGCTTTCGCAATTCCGTCATGATCATTATCCTCAGTTATATAATCTGCATTATCTTTGATCATTTCAATCGCATTTCCCATTGCCACTTTTTTAAAACTCAGATTCAAAAACATTGAAATATCATTTCCTTGGTCACCAAATACCATGACCTGACTAGGAGCAATTTTTAACCGGTCTGCAAGGTTAATTAGTGCGTTACCTTTTGAAGCATCTTTAATATTAATCTCAATATTAGAAGAAAAACTACGCACAACATCATATTTAGCAAAAGCCCACTCCGGAACATTATTCCAAAGCTTCTCTACTTCTTCGACATCATCTGTCTCGCTAAAGCCCACTTTATTAAAGGTAAAATCTTGTGGAATTTCTTCTGCTTTACGTACTTTAATAATATTTTTTGTCATTGCAGCATTGACCGATAAATTGACGCCCAATTCTCGGTCACATGTCCAAAAACATTCTGGTGTTTCAAAATGCAGGTTAACATGAGCAAGGCGCTGTAAACGCCGCATATTAGTAAAATCATGATAATTCATTTCTTGGTTCATCAATACTTTACCAGCTAAGTTTTGAATAACTGCACCGTTAAAGACAATATTATATTGCTTATCCCCGGCTAGTCCTAATTCGTGGTTGAATTGCATCACGCCTGATAATGGGCGGCCGGTAGCAAGAACTACTTGAATACCTGAGTCTATGGCTTGTTTCAACGTTTTCTGTGTTTCTGGCAAAATACTATTATTGCTAGAAAGTAAAGTACCATCTAAATCGACCGCAATTAATTTAATTGACAAAGTTTTTTCCTCCCACAATCTGGATATTATCTCCTTTATTATACAAAAAGTCGTAATTACTTACGACTTTTTTCAATATTCGCTTTTATTCAGATTGGCATAAGGACTTTCAAAGGTTTATTCAACCGTTACACTTTTAGCTAAATTCCGTGGTTTATCAACATCAAGGCCCTTATCTTTGGAAGCATAATAGGCAAATAGCTGTGCGACCACAACACTTACCAGTGGGGTTAAATAATAATTTATCTCTGGGAGAACAATATCGTCATCGTCAACCGCTAACTTTTTGCTTGCAATCGTGATTACGCTCGCTCCCCGAGCAATTACTTCTTGAATATTACCTCGCATTAAATCGGCAGTTAGCGGGTCATTAATCAGGGCAATTACTGGTGTTCCTTTTTCAATTAGTGAAATTGTTCCGTGTTTTAACTCGGCGGCCGCAAAGCCTTCGGTTTGAATGTATGATACTTCCTTTAGCTTGAGCGCTGCTTCAAGAGCAAGCGGATAATCAATCCCACGGCCAATATAAAAAGCATTACGTGAGGGAAGCAAAAACTTTTGAGCTAATTGCTCAATTTTTTCTTTACTTGAAATCACCTGCTCTGCTCCTTCAGCAGCTAAGGCAAAAGCGGTTTTTAAATCAAAAGCACGCGCATTTTCATTGCCAATTTTTTCTCCTAATGCTTTAGCTAAAATAGCTTCTAACGCAATTTGAGCGGTGTATGCTTTGGTAGATGCAACCGCAATCTCGGGCCCTGCTTCTAAGGAAAGTGAGGCAGTTGCTTCACGAGCAAGAGTTGAATTGGGAACATTGGTTAAAGTTAAACTTGGAATATTGCGCTTGATTGCCTCTTGTAAAACCACCCTAGAATCAGCAGTTTCACCCGATTGTGATAGAAAAATAAACAGGGGATGCTTTGACATCATTGGAAAATGATAGCCGGCTTCAGAAGCAAAACCAACTTCGGTCGGTACACTTGCAAACTTTTCAAAAAGCAATTTACCAACCAGACCCGCATGATAGCTGGTCCCTGCAGCAAAAATATACAACCGATCAGCAGCTGCTAGCATATCAATAATTTTTGCTTTAATTTGAGGTTTGCCGTTTTGATCTAAATAAAATTGTTCAAGGTGACGTAAAACTCCGGGCTGCTCACAAATTTCCTTTAACATATAAAATTCATAGGTTCCCTTAGAAGTCGCATTTGGATCAATTTTTAAAGTATATGGCTGCACGACAGCAGGCTCACCTGCAAGACTCTCAATCACATAACTATCATTAGTAATGTCACCAACTTGTCCATCTTGTAAGTCAGCAAATGTTTTAGTTTGATCTAATACTGATAGCGCATCGGAAGCGATGATATTAAAACCAGCACCAATTCCTAGCATTAATGGTGACTTATTTTTTGCGACATAAATATGATCCGGCTTAGTATTGTCAACTAGTAAAAGAGCATATGAACCCTTCACTATAGCTAAAGCTTTTTTCAAGGCAGTGAAAGCATCCACATTTTCTGTTCGCGCTATTTTACTAATCAATTGAACAATAACTTCAGTATCAGTATCGGAAACAAAATTTACATCTGACAAATAGTTACTTTTTATTTCTTGATAATTTTCAATCACACCGTTGTGCACTAGGTAAAAACGATTAGTTTCATCATATTGCGGATGAGCATTATTTTCTGTTGGCTTACCATGGGTTGCCCAGCGAGTATGACCGATACCAACTAATCCTTGTTCATCAGACGTCATTTTATCTTTTAGATTTTGAATACGGCCAACAGTTTTGGTAATGTACTCATTGCCTTTTTGGTCATTTAGGTAAATCCCCGCTGAATCATAACCACGATATTCTAGCTTAGATAAACCATTTAAAACAATTTCTCTAGCAGGTTTTCCAACAATTCCAACAATTCCGCACATATTTTTCTCCTTTGGTATAGCCCAAAAATGTTTATTTGGGCCAGTAGTAAATTTAGCTTTATGTAAGGAATAATATTACTAGTTTGATAATTGGTCAAGCTAAAAAAGTTATAATTGGTATATACATACTAAGGATAGCCTTGATAGAACACAAAAAAGCAGGAAAAAATTTCCTGCTTTGATAATTTATTTTATTTTATCGTTAAGCACCCATCTCTTGCTCAACAACATCTGTAATCCGTTTAACATAGGCATCAGTTTCTTCTTGGGTAGGTCCTTCTGCCATTACCCGCAGTAATGATTGCGTACCAGATGGACGTACTAAGACACGACCATCACCATTCATGTCTTTTTCTACTTCTTTAATGACATCAAGAATTGGTTGGTGTTTCTTCCAATCTTGCTTATTCTTAACGGGTACATTGACTAAACATTGAGGGTAATCTTTAAAATCAGCCAATAATTCACTAAGACTCTTACCTGTTTTCTTCATAACTAACATCAAGTGTAGTCCAGTTAGCATGCCGTCTCCTGTATTATGATAATCACTCATAATGACATGACCAGACTGCTCACCACCGAGATTATAGCCGTTAGCACGCATTTCTTCTGAAACGTAACGATCACCAACTTGTGTCCGCACATTCTTAATTCCTCTGCGCTCAAGGGCTTTAGTGAAACCTAAGTTACTCATGACCGTGGTTACGATAGTATCCTTTTTCAGGCGGCCACCATCTTGCATGCAGGTGCCAAGAACGTACATAATGTGGTCACCATCGACTTCATTACCATTTTCATCAACAGCAATGCAGCGATCAGCATCCCCGTCAAAGGCTAAACCAAGTTGTGCTCCTTGCTTAACAACTTCTTCTTGCAACTTCTCGGTATGCGTTGCGCCAACATGATCGTTGATATTTAAGCCGTTGGGATGTGTGGCAATTGTGGTAAAGTCAACACCACAATCTGCAAACAGGCGTGAAATCAAATTGCTGGCAGCACCATTTGCGCCATCGATGACCACTTTAATGCCATCAAGATCCTCTGGGATGGTGTTTTCAATGAACTGAAGGTACTTAGCGCTACCCTCATGAAAATCGGTTAACGAGCCTAAGCCTTCGGCTGATGGCCGAGGGAGTTTGTCTTCTTTAGCATCAATTAATTTTTCAATTTCGCCTTCCATTTCATCAGACAACTTCAGGCCATCACTACCAAAGAACTTAATTCCGTTGTCTTCAACTGGATTATGGGATGCGGAAATTTGCACACCGGCATCTGCTCCCTGCGCACGCACTAAGTAAGATAATCCGGGAGTGGTAATCACACCGACTTCAAGTACTTCAATTCCAACGGATAACAAACCCGAAATCAGCGCATATTCAAGCATTTGCCCAGATATTCTGGTATCCCGCGAAACTAAAACTTTGGCTTGCTCATCTTTAGCTTTATTTTTAGTTAATATATAACCACCATCGCGTCCTAATTTAAACGCTAATTCAGGGGACAAGTCTTGGTTTGCTACACCTCTAACACCATCGGTGCCAAAATATTTTAACATTAAAAATTACCTCTCTTTATTTATCTTCAATTTAATTTTTACTGCCCTTAGCATCGGAATTTTCCACTTTAATATCAATACTAATTTGAGCAGGATTGGCCTTAACTACCCCATGCGGTATGGCCAATGAAACTGTTTTTGTCGTTGAAGCAGCAACATTACTAAGATCAATTGGTACTTGTAGACTTTTAATCTTTGCTAAGTCCTTTTCCGCACCATAAATAGTAACATAGTCATTTTTAGCAGTTAGTGAATAAATTTTGTTATTTTGTTCATGCTTTGGCTGCAACTTAACTTTGACATTTTTCTTAGCAACAGATATTGGAATAGTTACCTTGGCAGTAGCTGGCTCAATCACGACATTAAGCTGCCTACCTTTTCGATCTTGCGCTACCAAACTTACTTGCCGCTCATAAGTGTGAGTAATTTCATTTGGTAATACAACTTTAGCAATAATTTGGTCAATCTGCTCAACTTCGCTTCGTGCACCAGTAACTTCAACTTGCTGAGGATATACGCTAGAATGTCCTAACGTGTAACCATGAGCTACAGCACTCTTATTATACTCTATTTGTATAGGCATAGTAGTCGATTTTCGCCTTTGAATATTAACATGAACCGTCTTGGGATTAATCGAATAAGAAATTTGCCGGCTGATGCCATTAACATGAACTTTAACATCGTGAGTGCCAATGCTTTGACTGGTTAAATCAATATAAGCGCGAAAGTTTTGCGTATTAATTGTCGAAGTCACGAGCGCGGTTGAACCCTCCAACGTAATATTGACTTTTTCAGGATAACCCACTACGTAGTATTTATCCGTATCCACTGAGACTTGTAGGGGCACACTAATTGTCTGTGTTTTATTAGCTGTTTGCCTGGTACGACTAGTTTGGCCCTGAGTTAAGAAACCGCCTTGAGTATCATTAACGTAAATAACCAATAAAATCGCTATTAGTAACGAAACAAGACGAATAAACCACGATTTACGCCAAAATTCTTTCATCGGTCAGCACCCCACTTCCAAATTTTACGCATAATCTTTTGGTACCACTTAGCATTCTCATTTTTCTTAGGTACTAGTTCAGCAGTTAAATATTTCATATATTCGTCACGGGTCATATCAAGAAGAAAACGACCATTTCGAGTAATAGTTACTCCACCAGTTTCCTCAGAGACAACGATCGTAATCGCATCCGTAACTTCCGAAATACCCACAGCGGCGCGGTGCCTTGTTCCGAGTCGCTTGGGGATCATACTGTTGTCGGACAGCGGCAAGTAAGCAGCGGCAACCGCAATTTCATGGTCTTGGTTAATAATAACAGCACCATCGTGTAAAGGAGTATTAGGAATAAAAATGTTTATTAGCAACTCGCCAGTTACCCGCGCATCTAATTTAATTCCTGTCTCAATATAATCATCAAGACCTGTTTCCTGCTGGATTGTAATCAGGGCACCAATTCTTCTCTTGGACATGTACTGAATCGCTTTATCTAGCTCATTGATAAACCTAATTGATTCGTCACGTTCACTCTCCTCGCGACCTCCAAAAATTGGCAGCCGTCCTAAATGCTCAAGACCACGCCTAATCTCAGGCTGAAAAATCACGATAATTCCCACTACCGACCAAGATACAATCTGATCAATTAACCAAGTAGTGGTATGCAGCTGAAGAACACCAGCAATGATCCGGACAATGAAGATTAAGACAATTCCTTTTGCCAGTTGAACGGCCTTAGTACCCCTAATTAAAATAACGAGGTGGTAGACTAAAAACCAGATGATTAAAACATCAAGAATGGTCGATAAGTTGTTCCAAGTAAAAATATTGGAAACATTAAAATGCATAAATACTCCTTTCTAATATCTAAAATATTTTTTAATCAATTGGTTTACCAATTATGCGAACTTCCGTCTGCAAATCCAGCCCAAACTGTTCTTTAATTTTGGCTTGGATTAACGCAATCAAGTCAAGGTAATCTGTTGCAGTAGCACCACCTTTATTAACAATAAAACCGGCATGTTTAGTCGAGTTCTGAGCACCGCCAACCTGTTTTCCCTGCAAACCAGCTTGAATAATCATTGGCCCAACATAATGGCCTGCGGGACGCTTAAAAACACTGCCACATGAAGGATATTCAAGTGGCTGCTTATATTGGCGCAACGCATTTAAGTAATTCATTTCCGCCAAAATGATATTTTTTTGACCGGGATGCAAGTTAAAAGTTGCACTAACTACCACATCATTATTTTCTTGAACAAGAGAATGACGATATGAAAATTGCATCTCCTTATTCGAATATTCCTTAAATTCACCAGTTGGCGTTAAGACCTTAACTGTTTGAATAACCTCAGCTGTCTCGCCGCCATATGCGCCCGCATTCATAAAAACTGCTCCACCAACACTTCCAGGAATACCCGCAGCAAATTCCAAGCCGCTGAGTCCGTGCTTAGCAGCAAAAAATGCCGTATCAATAATCCGGGCACCCGCTTGCGCTTCAACACAGCTACCGCTAATGGTAATCTTATTCATTTTGGTTAAAATAATTACCAAACCCGCAATTCCACCATCACGAATAATTAAGTTGGAAGCATTACCGATCACGGTTAAGGGAATTTGGTTAGAATTAGCGGTTTCCACTAATTTTTCTAGTTCGGCTTGATTTTGCGGAAAAGCTAAATATTCTGCTGGCCCACCAGTTTTAGTAAATGTATACTTGCTAAGCGGAACCTGTTTCTTTATTTCTATTCCATCTTTTACTAAATCAAATAACTTCAAAGTTATAGCTCCCTTTATCCTATCTTTTTACTATTTTACCGCATTCATTTAGTTGCTTCATCCTATGTTATACTAAAATTAAGTTTTAAAGGAGAAAAAATGAATTTTATCGCAATGGACTTTGAGACCGCTAACCGTCACCCAGAAAGTGCTTGTTCATTAGCATTGGTGATGGTGCGGAATAATAAAATTGTTGACCGTTTTTATACTGTTATTAATCCCCAAATGCCATTTGATGCCCGTAATATTGAAGTACACGATATTACAGCCGATGACGTTAAAGATGCCCCTACTATGGCTGAAGTTTGGCCCCACATTAAGCGGCTTTATCAACCTGGTATGCTCGTTTGTGCGCATAACGCCCGCTTTGATACTAATGTTATGCGTCAAAGTTTAGGTCGTTACGATATTCAGGAACCACATTACTTTGTCATTGATACGTTGCAGACCAGCAAACTGTTTGAACCAGATCTGCCTAACCATAAATTAGATACTGTTTCTGATGCTTTAGATGTCGAATTATGGCATCACCACAATGCACTTAGTGACAGCGAAGCATGTGCTGGTATTTTAATTGCGCAAAATGAGCAGTTTGGGGATGAAGCAATTAAAAATTTGGTTTATCAAGTTTAATATAATCATACTAAAAACAGGACTAAAATGGTTAAGTCCTGTTTTTTATTTTATTCGCAATTTCGGCTACCCAATCTTCATTTCGCTTTCCCTGTGGGCGGAATTCAACCGTTCTTTTAGTCGAATCCCAACTATCATCAACCCGGCGAATTACAATTTGTAAATATTGATCAGGCAGATCGGCTTTAACAACTTCAGGCCACTCGATTACCACTAGTCCCGGCTGCTGTAAATAGCTGCTTAAATCAATTGATGATAAATCATCATTTTCTAAACGATAAAAGTCCATATGATAAATTGGCAACTTAGCTTCTTCATATTCACGAACGATGGTAAAAGTAGGACTTTTGACAGGGCGCTTGACCCCCAAAGCCTCGCCAATACCTTGCGTCAAAGTGGTTTTGCCAGCTCCTAAATCACCATTTAGTAGCAGTAAATCATGTGCTTTAGCGGTATTTGCAATCGCAGCACCAAGTTGTTTCATTTCCGTGGAAGAATTTACATTTATTTTCATTACTATTTATCCTTTAATAGCGCTTGAGCAGCGGTTAAAACAGCCATATGATAAATATCATCACTGCTTGCACCCCGTGATAAATCATTAACCGGCTGTGCAATTCCTTGCAGAATGGGCCCAATAGCCGTAAAATTCCCCAAACGCTGCGTAATTTTATATGCTATATTACCAGACTGTAGTTCTGGGAAAATAAAAATATTAGCTCTCCCCTTTATCTCAGAGTCTGGAGCTTTTTTAGCTGCCACTGCGGGTACAAATGCAGCATCAAATTGCAACTCGCCATCAGCAGGAATATCTGGGTGCTGTTTTTGGAATAGCGAAGCAGCTTCAACTACTTTGGTAACCATCTCACCTTTGGCAGAACCCTTAGTTGAAAAACTCAAAAAGGCTACACGTGGTTCAATATCTGCTAGTTTAGCTGTTTGAACTGATTGATAGGCTATTTCTGCCAACGTTTTAGCATCTGGTGCGATATTAATTGCGCAATCAGCAAAAAGATATTTTTCTTCCCCACGTTCCATGATGAAACTACCAGAAACACGACTCATCCCGGCTGCAGTATGGATTAATTGCAGAGCGGGACGAACGGTTTCCGCGGTTGAATGAGTAGCCCCAGAAACCATACCATCAGCCTTGCCCATTTTAACTAGCATTGTACCAAAGTAATTAGGATCTTTTAACGCTTCACGGACTTCTTCCTTAGTTATTTCTTTACCCCGAGCCGAAATGAAAGCTGCAATCATTTCATCTAGCGCATGAAATTTTTCGGGGTTAACCACTTGTATTTGGGCCAATGAGATCTTATTTTGGTTAGCAACATTTTCAATTTCAGCTGTGTCGCCTAATAAAATTGGCTCTAAAACATCATCTTGCTGCAGTGCGGCAGCAGCGGCTAATACTCTTTCATCATTTCCTTCTGCAAAAACAATGCGGTACTTTTTTTCCGCGTTCTTTACTTTACTTTTTAATAGTTCAAAAATACTCATTTATTATCTCACCTATACTAAATCTGATTGTGTTACTTGTTGCGGTAATTGCCAGTCAATTGGGGTTTTCCCAAACTTCCGCAGGGCCTCGTTACAACGAGAAAATGGCCGTGAGCCAAAAAAGCCACGATCTGCCGAAAATGGACTGGGGTGAGCTGATTTAATCACAAAATTACGGTCAAGGTCAATTAATGCAATTTTATTTTGAGCATATCGTCCCCAAAGAATGAAAACTACTTCTCCCCGATCGCTCAAAGCCTTGATGGCAGCATCCGTTACATTTTCCCAGCCTTTACCTTGATGACCATTAGCATGACCATAAGGAACTGTTAAAACTGCGTTCAAAAGGAGCACTCCTTGATCAGCCCATTTTTTCAAATAACCATGTTGAACCGGCACACAGCCGACATCATCATATAGTTCTTTATAAATATTTTGTAATGACGGTGGCAACTTTACTCCAGGCATTACAGCAAAGCTCATCCCTGTTGCCTGACCAGGATTGTGATAGGGATCCTGACCTAAAATGACTACTTTTGTTTTAGCAAAAGGGGTTAACTTAAAAGCAGTAAAAATATGATACATATCTGGGAATATCCGCTTAGTTTTATACTCTGTTTTTAAGAATTCATGTAATTCATGATATTCGTTACTGTCAAATATAGGAGCCAATACTTCGTCCCAGTCATTACCAATAAATTTTTTCATTCTAGCAATAGCCTCTCTTTCACTAGCCCTTATGGTATCATGAAATTAATAATGTTTGTGTAGAATCTTCGACATTTAAACGGTTCTTTATCTTCTATTTAATTAAATTTTATTTAAAAATGTGAAAAGTTTTCTCCCCTTATTATGTTAATATGATAGAGAAGTAAAAAATACCGATTTTCGGGAGGAGGAGCTTATTTTATCTTGATTAAATTAGTAGCATGCGATCTGGACGGTACCTTGTTTAACAGTGATTTAATAGTATCTAATGAAAATATTAAGGCAATTCGGGAAGCTCAAAAAAATGGCATTGAATTCTTAGTTGCAACAGGTCGTTCACCACAACAGTCACGTAAAGTAATCGAAAATTATGGTCTTAAAACAGGATTCATCAACATCAATGGTGCTTTGGTTTATGATGCCAATAATCAGTTGCAAGTTAAACACGCATTACCAAATGATAAAGCGGAGCAAGTTGTCAACATCTTGCAAAAACATCATATTTACCATGAATTAGTAACCGAAGACCTGATTTATTCGCTAGATATAAGTCAACGAGTTGTTAACTTAGCTCGATCACTAATTGCCCTTAATCCGGGACTGACGTTTAAAAAGGCTGTGGCAACCTCCGCTGGCAGTAATGCAATGTTTAGTATGAAGCATGTTAATAGTTTTACCACACTTTTAAATGATCCCCATTTTGAAGTTATGAAAATTATTGCTTTTGACGGTCATGGACCAGAAGCGTTTGTTGACGTCAAAAAAGAAATCACGGCACTTGGCAATGTTGCTGTTACTTCCAGCTCTTCTGCAAACATCGAAATCAACGATATCAAGGCCCAAAAAGGACCAGCATTATTGGACTATGCGCAAAAAAAGGGAATCAAGCAAAATGAAATTGCGGCAATTGGCGATAACCTTAATGACGAAAGCATGATTAGGGATGCAGGTACCGGTGTGGCAATGGGAAATGCCGTCTACGCAATCAAAAAAATTGCACAAGTTAAAACTAAAACTAATAATGAAAATGGAGTAGCTTATATTTTAAAGAAGTTTATTAGCAATAACGCTAAAGAATAGAGGTGCTGGAATGCGCTATTTATTGGAACTAAATCAAAAACAGGAGTATGGTCAAATTCCCGTAGCCAATGAGCAAGGTCAAATTCAGTATATTATTCAGGGCAATCTTGATAATCCCAATCATACCCTTTATCTAAAAAATACTCATGGGACAGAAATTGGACGTCTTTATACTGACGGAAATGGGATTGTTTCTTCTTATACCATCGACGTTGTTAACCATTCTTTAGTAAAGGTTAAACGTCTCAATAGTAAAGTTACAAACCTGTTTTATGTCACTCGGCTAAATTACCTCGTTAGCGGAAGTATAAAAAACGGGAGTTACAAGTTTTTATCAGGAATCAAGAAAGTAGCGACTGTAAAAACGGATGTCCAAAAAATTGGCGTAGTTCTTACCTGCAATATTCTACGACCAGAAGATGTTCCCTTCATTTTGTTATGTGCCACTTTGTTTACCCAATGGCACACCACTCCCTTGCGACTTCCAACGTTTCCGCCAATCGGCCAAAAATATAATGTGAAATTTAATTAAAGCATCCTCGGTGGGGGTGCTTTTTATTATTTAGTTAGTTGTTCGAAAAGCAGATTAGCTAGTAAGGTATAGCCTGCATTGCCAAAATGTAAGCCATCATCAAGCAAGCCACGACAAAGTATTTTAATTTCTTTACTAGAAATCATTGCTTGGTACAAATTAATAAATTGCAGATGGTAATCTTTAGTAACTTCTTCAATCGCTGCAGTGTAAAGTGCCACTAAATAATTTGTGCGGTATTTCTGCTTTAGTTCATCAATGGCTGGCGGCGAAATAAAAATAATATCTTTTGGTGAGTAAACTTGAATAAGGCTAGAAGCGATTGATGCCATCTTTTGCTTAAATTGATCAATTGGTACCTGTTTATTGGCAGCTAAATCATTTGTACCCAATAAGATTGCTACTTTATCGCAATGTTCTCTTTTTAAAGCCAACTCGGAAATCAAGTCATAAAATTTTACTGAGTTAATTCCCGCAACAGCGGTATTAATAACCTGAAGATTTGAAAGCAGCTTTTTTAAATTATAGTTAATATGCGGTTCAGTTAAACCTTCTTTTCGCGCTATGATACTATCGCCTGATAAAAGTAATTTCACTGTTTTCTCCAAAATTAAACAAAAAACTGCAACTACATGATAGTAGTTGCAGTCACAATATTATTGACGAGGATTTACTTTGCTGTAAGTCATGTCCTTAAACTCATATGTCGCATACTTCTTAGCTAATTCTTCAGAAGTAAAGAATTGGTTAGTAACCTTTCCTTCTTGCGGATGTGATTGGAACAATACAGGTTCTTTTTTGCCATCAATTAACTCAGTTTTTACAGTAAATGCATAACCCTTTTTAGTAGACTTTTGATCGACTGGACTCAAAACAATCCACTTTTCGCCGTTCATTTTCTTAGTAGTTACCCGAGTATATTTTGCAAATACACCAGCATTCTTTAATTTCCAAGCTTTGGTCATTTGCCAAGGATATTTGTTAGTACCCTTAACCTTACCAACTTTGACAGCTTTCACATGTTCGTTTGTCCATGGTGTATCAAAAGAAGTCTTTTGAATGTTCATTGGACTTGGAGTCAAATTATTGGTGCTGTACCATTTGCCGCGCCAAGATGTGGGGAAAGTAAATGACTTTTTAAAGCCATATTTACTTTTCTTAACACTAGCTGCTTGGGTTTGCTCTGCTTGAGTTGCGGCTACACCAGTAGCAGCAGTCAGAGTAACAGTTGCGGCTGCAAGCAGTGTAATAATCTTTTTACTTTTCATATTGTCGGCCTCCTGAGAACCTAAGATAATTTATTATTATACCAGTTAATTGCTAAAAGTGTACCTTTAAGCAAATTAGTTTTATTTATCTATATGTTCATCAAAATGGTCAGTTTTGAATATGAGTCAAAGGATTTATTCCCAAATATCAACCTGAAGCTAAATAAGACTACTATTATAAAATAAAAAGTTGCTAACTAATCGACGTTTAATACTCTGCGTATCGCTTAAGTTCTTTTGGCTTATGCCCACCAAATCTTTTGGCTAAACGCTTAGATTTCCAGTAAACATTAGTTATTCTGGAAGAAGACGTTGTTCGCTCAATTAAAACTTTATGACCCTTATAATGGTACAAACCGAGATGTGTTCCAGAAGATGCTGGACTAACCCAAGGATACATGCCAACATACTTAATACCGTGATCTTTTTTATAAGTGACTGGGTAATATACTCTTGCCCAATTTTGCGCTTTTTTAGGAATCTTGGTCCCATTAAAATTAGCAGTTTGTTTATGTAAAACTGTTCCACCAATTTTATGAGCTGACACTTTCAATTTATTAAGCGTTTTTGACTTAATTCCACCTATATCAAAATATTTACCATACCAAGTTCCCCGCATTCTCTTGGGAACAGTAAATTTGCCTAAGTCTCCTTTAACATGTTGCGCTTGTACTATTTGTGTAGGAGGTAAAATTTCATTATTAAAAGCCTTGTAGGCAAAAAGACCAATAGCAAACACTCCCATTAGGGCATATAAATATTTTAATTTTTTCAATTTAATTCTCCTTTATGTAAAACTAAATAATCCACTAATACTATGTTAACAAAAAAAGCAATTTTAAGTCTAAATTTGCTTTTTAATCATAGTTCTACTTTGTTTATTCTAGTTTACATCATAAGAAAGATAGTTTAAGTCATTAAAACGATACCCACTATATTTTTGGGCTAATTCTGGAGACCTAAAGAATTGTTCATAAATTTGACCAGTTATTGGGTTTGCCTCAAACATAATTTCCTGGTTAGTTCCATCTAATTGCCTAGTTTCTAAGGCAAAAGCGTAGCCCATCTTTAAAGATTTTTCGTCAATTGGACTCATGATAATCCATTTTTGCTTATTAAGTGTTTTAGTAGAAACGCGCGAAACTTTTTTGATAACCGGATAATGTTTCTGGTTCCATTTATGACCCATTTGCCAGATATACTTATTAGTTCCTTTAACCTTTGTTGGTGTAACAAGTTTCACATATTCGCCTGTCCACGGTGTATTTAAGCCCTTGGAATGAATTTCCATACTTTTCAATTTCTGATTAGTATAGCTATACCACTTACCACGCCATGATTGAGGAAAATTAAAATTAGCTGTAAAGCCATTTTTTGTTTTCTTAATCTTAATTTTTGTTTGCTTGGCTTGCACCATTTCTGGTTGACTAGTTAGCAATCCACTGACAGTAGTCAATGTTACTGTCGCTAGCAGCACGGTAATTATTTTACGCAGCTTCATTATTAAAAGCCTCCTTATTTTTTATGTTGATTATCATTATAATCCCATAAAGATAGTTAAGGCAATGAAACTCTAAACTATTTTAAAAACGATTGACCGAATGAATTACTCCATTCTTACATACAAAAAAAGCTTCTGCTCATGGCAGAAGCTTTTTCTTTAATACAGTTAAAATTAGTCTTGGTAGTTTACTAAAGCTAAGTATGAGTCAGGCTTAAGTGATGCACCACCAACTAAACCACCATCGATGTTTGGTTTAGCCATTAATTCCTTAACGTTGCCTGGATTTACTGAACCACCGTATTGAATACGAACATTTTCAGCTGTTTCTTCATTGTACAAGTCTTTAACCGTATCACGGATAGTCTTGCACATTTCTTCAGCTTGGTCTGAACTAGCAGTTTTACCAGTACCGATAGCCCAAATTGGCTCATAAGCAATTACTAAGTTGGCAACTTGGTCAGCAGAAAGACCTTCTAAGTCTGCCTTAATTTGACCAACTACCCATTCTTCTTGCTTGTTAGCTTCACGAGTTTCGAGTGATTCACCACAGCAAACGATTGGGGTAACATTGTTAGCAAATAATGCCTTAGCTTTTTTATTAATGTCTTCATCAGTTTCATGGAAGTAACCACGACGCTCTGAGTGACCAATAATGCAGTAGTTAATTCCCATTTCATTAAGAACTTTAGGTGAAGTTTCACCAGTGAAGGCACCTTCATCTTCAAAGTAGGCATTTTCAGCACCAACACGTAATTCTGAACCAGCCGCAGCTTTTTTCAAAGCATCTAAGTCAACAGCTGGAGCACAAATTAATGATTCTACTTTGCTTGATTCTGGCAACTTATCCTTAATAGCAGCAACAAATTCTGCTGTTTGCTCTGGGTTCATGTTTAATTTCCAGTTACCAGCGATAATTGGTGTACGCATTTAATCGACGTCCTTTCCTATAGCTTATTTATCTGAGATGCAGGCAATACCTGGTAATTCCTTACCTTCAAGGTATTGAAGAGAAGCACCACCACCAGTTGAGATGTGGGTAATCTTAGGAGCAATACCTAATTGCTTAGCAGCAGCAGTTGAGTCGCCACCACCAATGATAGTAGTAGCATCAGTAAGATCAGCCAAAGCCTTACCTACTTCTAGCGTACCTTCAGCAAAGTTGGACATTTCAAAAGCACCCATTGGGCCGTTCCATACAACAGTCTTAGCGTCTTTTAAGATATCCTTGAATTTTTCAACAGTCTTAGGACCAATATCAAGACCCATCATGTTTTCAGGAATATCATCACCAACAACCTTACGTGCAGCATCATTTGAGAATTCGGTTGCAGCTAGGTTATCAACTGGTAAAACAATCTTGCCATCTGCTTCCTTAAGGAGCTTCTTAGCTAAGTCAACCTTGTCAGGTTCAAATAATGACTTACCAATTTCGTGACCTTGTGCAGCAAGGAAAGTATAAGCCATACCACCACCGATTAAGATGTGATCTGATTTAGGAATCAAGTTGGTAATAACGTCAATTTTGTCTGAAACTTTGGCACCACCCAAAATGGTAACGAATGGGTGAACTGGATTAGCAACGGCATCGCCTAAGAATTTGATTTCCTTTTCCATCAAGAAACCAGCTGCTGCAGGCTTACCATCCTTCTTCATTGCTTCAGCAATACCAACATTAGAAGCGTGACTTCTGTGAGCAGTACCAAAAGCATCATTGACATACATATCGCCAAGTGAAGCCCAGTATTCACCTAATTTAGGATCATTCTTACTTTCACGCTTACCAAAATCATTGTCAATATCTTGGAAACGAGTGTTTTCAAGAACAACAACATCGCCGTCTTGCATGTTGTTAATAGTGTCTTCAACTTCTTTGCCTTCATTTTCGGCAACAAAAGTTACAGGCTTGTTCAACAATTCGCTTAAGCGATCAGCAACAGGCTTTAAAGTCAATTCTTTTTTATCTGCGTCTGATTTTACCCGACCTAAGTGACTAAGCAAAATGGCTTTACCACCATTTTCAATAATGTACTTAATAGTAGGAAGTGCAGCAACGATCCGGTTGTCATCACCAATTACGCCATCTTTAATTGGGACATTAAAGTCAACACGAACTAAAACCTTTTTATCTTTAACATCAAGGTCTGAAACGATTAATTTAGCCATCTTTATCCTCCGATAACTTAATTATTTTCTCTTGAAAAAAAGGCGGAAGGAAGAATTTCCCTCCGCCTTCTCTTTACTACTTAACAGTAATCAAATTTAGCGATTAAAGAGTAGCAAATTTCAACAAAGTACGAACCATTTGGCAAGTGAATGAGTATTCATTGTCGTACCAAGCAACAGTCTTAACTAATTGATTGTCACCAGCAGTGGTTACCATAGTTTGAGTTGGGTCAAAGATTGAACCAGCAGTCATACCAACAACATCGCTTGAAACGATTTCGTCATCGTTGTATGCAAATGATGGGCTTTCGTACTTCTTCAATGCTGAGTTAACTTCATCAGCAGTAACCTTCTTGTCAAGGATTGAAACTAATTCAGTCAATGAACCATCAGTAACTGGAACACGTTGTGCGTGACCGTTAACTTTACCGTTCAATTCTGGAACAACAAGACCAATAGCCTTAGCAGCACCAGTTGAGTGAGGAATAATGTTAACTGCAGCAGCACGAGCAGCACGCATGTTACCACCACGAACAGGTCCATCCAAAAGCATTTGAGTTGAAGTGTAAGCGTGGATAGTAGTCATAGTAGCTACCTTGATGCCAAATTCTTTTTGTAAAGCATCAACCATTGGTGCCAATGAGTTAGTAGTACATGAACCAGCAGAAACGATCTTGTCGCTTGCGTCCAAAGTGTCATCGTTTACTGAGTAAACAATAGTCTTCAAGTCATTACCAGCAGGTGCTGAAATTAAGACTCTCTTTGCACCAGCGTCAAGGTGAGCTTGTGACTTAGCCTTGCTAGTATAGAAACCAGTACATTCAAGAACAAAGTCAACGCCATCGTTCTTAACCCAAGGAATGTTTTGAGCTTGTGGTTCTGCGTATACGCGGTATTTCTTACCATCAACAACAATTGAGTCGTCAGTAGCTGAAACTTCGTGGTCAAAAGTACCATGAGTTGAGTCATACTTCAACAAGTGTGCCAAAAGTGCTGGGGTAGTCAAGTCGTTAATAGCAACAACTTCGATATCCTTTGACTTTTCGCCCAAATCCATGATCCGACGGAATGCTAAACGACCGATACGGCCAAAGCCGTTAATACCAATTTTAACTGTCATATTCTAAAGTCCTCCTTAAGAACTATAAACATCTATTTATTTTAAATGAGAATTATTTCTCCTTTAAAATCTTATTTGAGGCTCCCTCATCAGTAATTAACCAGGTTTGATGAGGAGCATTAGGCATATAAGCTTTGATTGCTTTTGCCTTCCGGCTGCCACAAGCAAAGGCAAATATGTGAGGTATTTTATTTAGATTCTCGAACTGCAAGCCAACCTGGTGCACGCGGTCAACAATCTTTCCATCGCCATCGAAGAAACACCCAAAACATTCGGTGACGACCTTTTTTTCGCGCAACTCGGATAAGCGAATTGAATCATATCCTCGTCTACGTGCCATATCATGAGCTAGCCCTATTCCGTGAATTACGACATCAGTCTTAGAAATATCTTCAAGCACATCAGCAACAGTTGATTCACGAATCAGAGACTTATAAGCTTCTGTTGAAACCTGTTCAGGTAAATATAAAGTTTTATAGTTACCACCAGTCTCAGCGGCCATTTCTTGGACGATTGTATTACTTTGAATAGCAACATTTTCGCCTAAGGCTCCCCGACCTGGTACAAATTCCAATTGCCGATTTTTACCTAAACTTTTAGACAAATTTCTAGCTGACTTTGCAAGTGCAGCTCCACCTAGTACAGTGATAATTGAATGCCCGAGCGGTAATAAAAGATCCAGAGCAGAATTTAGTTCTTCTCCCATCTTTTCAAAGACTAGCTCTTGCAAATCACTATCACCAGGAACAATAATCGTTCGTTCAATCCCAAGTTTACGTGCTAAATCGACTTCAGTCTCACGAGCATTAAACAAGCGATCAATCAGTGGTGCTGCTTCTTGCAACATCTTTTTGCCCTTTTCTGTCATAAACATGCCAAAACTCTTGATCTCAATTAAACCAAGCTCACGAAGATACTCTGTTTCGGTTCGCACATTTCTTTCAGAAAGTCCCAATGACCGAGCAACACTTCTGCGTCCAACAGGTGCATGAAGAGAAATTTGCTCAAGGACAAGATACCTTTGCCGAAAAACTTTTAAGATGTCAGGAACGAGAGCTTCTAGCACAGGAATTTCCGCGTACATCGACTTCTCTCCTTCTCCTGGGACAAACATGACCCGATATTTGTCATTTTTCGTCCCAGATTGTCTAAAAATATAAGAGAAACGTAGACTTACGATATTAAAATCTCCCATTTCTCAATCGACATCTATAGTATAACAACCCTTTTTGAATAATTCAAGGAAAATAAAAGCAATTCATGCCCACAATTGTCGACTTAAATACTTAATTTTTGGGGTTACTGTCTCATTACTTTCGAGTCTGCCCGATTACTGCTGATAGCATACTGGTTTTTAACTAAAAAGCTTTATAAGAATTGTTTTAATACTTTGTTATTCACGTATCTCATCACCTTGAATCTTTTATATTTGTGACCGTAAATTGCGTCATCTTCCTTAAAATGCTATTTTTTAGCAAAAAAGTTTTAACTTTGGCAATTTTTTTGGTATACTACTTGATGTATTTGTTCGGGCCCTTAGTGTAATGGATCGCACGTAAGATTCCGGTTCTTAAAATCTGAGTTCGACTCTCAGGGGGCCCATTAAATAAAAGCAATAAAAAAGTCAGGTTACTAGTTAACCTGACTTTTTATTTTTCAGTATTATCAAATTAGGTCTGCTGCTTATTTGACAGGACTTTTAGCCAGCATTGCATCAAGCTCATTTTGAAAATTAGTTTTTACTGAAGCAGATGGCTCTTGTTTTTGAGAATTCAATAAATAAGTAAAGATTGCTCGCATTATCGCTTTTTTATTTGCAGATTGTTCCCAAGCAATCGAATGCTTACCTTCAAGAACAGCAGTTGAGACTTCCTCTTCACGGTTAGCTGGCAAACAATGCATAAATTTAACATTAGTATTATGAGTTTTTGCCAGCAGTTTTTCGTTAACTTGATATTTAGGATAGAAGATTTTCAGATATTCTTCCTTGGTCAATTCGTCTTCATACGAGCCATACCAGACATCAGTATAAACCAAGTCTGCACCTTGCAGTATGTCATCTTGATCTGATAATTCAATTGTAGCTCCACTTTTGACAGCAATTTCTTTCGCCTGGTTTAAAATAGCAGTCGAAATCTGCTTTTCTTTTGGTGCATACTGAGCAAAGTTCATTCCCATTTGAGCACACAATGACAAAGCAGATAGAGTAATTTGTGTTGTATCACCAACAAACACCAGCTTAACATCTTCAATTTTCTTGCCAGCCGGCATATTCTCTTCAATAGTCATGAGATCACCAAGAGCTTGAGTTGGATGATCATCGTCACTCATAAAGCTAACTACGGGTGCTCTTGAACTCAAAGCAATGCTTTTTATTGCCTCCTGACTACTGATGCGCACACCAATAATATCAAGCAAATCTCCTAAAACACGACTCGTGTCTTCTAAGTTTTCGTGTCCATTCTCACCAAGCTGTATTTGACCTGGTGCTAAATATAGCGCATGTCCACCTAATTCAGTCATTGCCGCTTCAGCCGAACAACGAGTTCTGGTAGATGACTGATCAAAAATCATCCCCAAACTTTTTCCTTTAAGTAAAGGCGGATAATAACCATTAGCAATTGCCGCCTTAATCTTTAAACCTAAATCAGTTATGTATTGCATTTCTTCTTTTGAAAATGCCAAAGTTTCGATGCAATCTCTTTTAGTCATAAATATCTCCTTTTTGAATTTTTTGTGACTAAATCTAATAATAACGGAAATATACTGAAAATAGGTTAACAAATTGAAAATTTACCCAAAAATTTAACTACTATAAGCTTTTTTAATGTTTCTTATCATCTACAAATTAACAAAGATTTACTTTGGCTCAGAAATCTTATAAATTAGTGTTTTTTCCTGTTTATGTACCATTATTTTTTGGTGCCCTGCCAATGATTAAAATAGCGGAAAATCAGCCAGCTTAAGATAGCGGTTAAGATCACCGGTACCAGATAAGATAATGTCGCCATTTTGACGTAATCAGCCGGGATATTAAGCCGCCAAAAAACGGTTAAGCGACTTTGCCAAGCCCAGGGAATAAATGGCCAAACTAAATCAAATAAAGAAGTAACGCCTAGCATTGAAATCACTGAACCAAAAAACCCCAAGATCAAGCTGCCACCGATGTTCCACTTCAAAGAAACTAGTTCTGCAAATTCATACTGCAAAAATCCTAATACTGCAAAGACAATGCTGAGTGAAAATAGCTTAAGAAAAGAAATTCCAGTCACGTGATAGACAGCAGTTAAAACCAAGTAATAAATTAAGTTTGTGCCGATCACTTCAATTACATACAGCAACCAATAGTAAATTAGCTGTCCCATAATTGTTTTGCCCTTGCTCATGGGCTGAGTTAACCAATTTTGAAAATTCCCGGCTTTTTCTTCACGATCAAAAACTACAGAAACTACAATACTAATCGCCAACGGCGAAATAAGGGCCAAAATTGTACTAAACATATCAACTATGTTAGCGGAAGTAGTTAAATTTTTCCGGCTGCCATAATAAATACCTATTAGAAGTGGAAAAATAATTAAGGCGGCTAAATGTAAATAGAGCAGCATACTACGATGCAATTTAATATTTTCAGCTTTAAAAATTGATTTAGGCATTCTTAGTCACCTGCTTTCTAAAGGAGTAAGCTGCCAAAAAGCTAAGCAGAATAAATAAAACAATTGAAGCAAGAATAGTCCAAGTAGCATCAGGGGTAACTTCGCTTGCTTTTAGTGCTATTCCATTGACATGCAATCTTATCAAAGCAACTGGAAACAAGTCCGACCAGCTATAAGGCAAGATTTTTCCCCAAGTAAATGTTCCTAAACAAGAAATACTAATTATTGACCCAAGAAAAGCTAGTCCAATTGTCACATAGAGATTTGATATTCTACTTAACCACGTATATAGAGGAATTTGCCAGATTGTGGTCAAGAAAAGTCCGCCAACTGCAATTAAGCAAGATACAATACCAACTCTAGTTGAAAATATGAAGCTAGCTAAAAAAAGAACTAGTGCTAAAACCAGGCTGACCATCAATGAAAGCAGTACCCCGTGCAATATCCTACCTAATTCAAACGTAAACAAATTATTTGGGGAACTTAAAATCGTTTTATATTCAGTACTAGCTTTTTCATGACGATCAACCAGACCGATGATCAAGGCTAAATATAAGTTAAAATATAAAAAACTCCACTGGTTAATCGTACTTTCAATCACATAACCCGTTGAATTGAAAAATAGCATAGTGAAAATAATAATCAAAAGTGGAAAGACAAGTGTGATTGATCTAATTAGTGTTCGCTTGTCTTTAAGGATTTCGTTTACTAGAACATCAAACATTCAAAGCACCAGCCTTTGCCAAAGTTGAATTGAAGAGCTTTTCCAAATCAGTTTCATGATCATATTCTTGCTCCAGGAGAAGCTTGCCACCACCAATAATGCCAATATTATCAGCTAAATGTTCTACCTCAGATAACATGTGACTGGAGATAATAATTGTCATTTTCCTATGTTTGAATTCAGCAATCAGTTCGCGCAATTGTTGAATTCCAAGTGGATCAAGACCATTAGTTGGTTCGTCTAAAATTAAAAGCTTAGGGTTACCAACTAGAGCCAGACCAATTCCTAGACGCTCTTTCATTCCTAAAGAAAAATTCTTAGCTAACTTTTCCCCGGTGTTAGCGAGCCCAATGGTTTGCAGGATATTGGGAATTTCACTTTCTGCAGATCCTCGTAAACGACAAATTACTTGTAAGTTTTCTTGGGCGGTCAAATTACCATATAAAGGAGCATTTTCAATTAAACAACCAATGTTTGCCAAGTCAGCCCTTGTCCATTCGTGCCCCGCAAATTCGACATGACCACTTGTAGCGGGAATCATTCCAGTTAAAATTTTCATTAAGGTAGTTTTTCCAGCTCCATTAGGACCAAGAAGGCAATAAACTTTGCTTTCCGGAACATGCAAATTAATATCATTAAGCACTTGCTGATCTTTAAACTTCTTCACCAGTTGATGTGTTTCAATTAAATTAGTCATTATTTGCTCTCTCTTCGCACTAAATTTAGTTTTATACTTTTCTATATTTATTAATAATAATTTAGTACAATAATATCATTTTATTTTAATTATGAGAATGACTTTAAAATAAAAAAGCAGCTTTTTTACAAGCTACTTTTAATCTAATTATTTAGTTTTTCCGGCCGTTAATTCTCCTCGCTGAGCAAATTCAACGTAAAGTTTATTACCAGAAACTGATAACCCTTCAATTTCTCTTTTAACATGCAATCGGTGAGTTTTTAAATACGTTCCATCTCTAGCAAGTTTAAAAATTAAGTCATTAAAACCAAGATAAAATTGATCGTGTCGTTTATCATAGGTAAAACCTTGAACAGGCGAATGATTGCTTACAAAATTACCCTTAGTGGCTCCTACTTCTTCTGGAGTCCATGTGTCACCATTGCGGGTCACTTTCCAGTATTCATAGCAATTGTTGCGACCATTATGAAACGAACAGTACATGGTATGATCGTTAGGAAAAGTAGCATTATGAATATAGCGTGGTGCTTTACCATTCCAAATTCGGAAACTCCAAATTTGCCTAACTTTCATATCTGATTTACGAATTTGAAAAATTTCTTCAGACTCGTTAGAATTTTTCGATTTATTATTATTAGCTATCACATAGATATATTTAGATGATGAACCAATTGCTTGTCCATGACCTAATTTTATGTAAGGACTCACCTTGATATGCGCAGCATATTTTTTAAAAGTAGACCATTTGAGGCCAGGCAAATTCTGGGCTGCATATTTGCCAATATGCTTCAAATTATACGAAACTAAGTGGCCATATTGGTCATTACTGGAATTAAAAACGGCAACAGTGAAGTTGGAACCTCGGACGGTTATCCCTTCTGGAATAATACCAACTTGTCCCATCCGATCAGCCGCCTTATTGTAATCTAGACTAACAAAGCGAGGTTGAAACATCTTAGTCTTAAGGGTCAGGCCCTTTGATTTGAAGGTATTAGGTCGAGTCTCAAAGGTAAAATTATGAGCGGCGTTCCAATTTCTCGACGTGGAAATTGAACTCCCTTTCCAGGTCTTAACTTCTTTTGGACCAGGCATTAACGGTTTATTTGCCTTAGTAATTCCTTCATTTTTATCAGAGCGGACCGTTACGTCCACTTGTGCTTTGGCCTTGCCATAGCGATAAGTTACTGTGGTGGTTCCGGGTTTATCAGAATAAATGGTCGGAGTTGAAAGATAAACTTTCCTAGTATCAATTGCTGTTCCAGCACTATTAGTCACATAATTAATCGCATCTTCAGGATTAAAAGAAAAATAGGGATTCTGCACTAGACTTACCTTTTTGGCAACAGAAATTTTATTTCTGGCAAAAAATTTCTGATTAACCCAGCCGACTGGGCGGCCATCAACAATAATGTTCCAGTACTTTCCCTTTTTGGTAGTAACTGATTTTTTAGATTGAATTTGGGCATGCTTAAAATACTTAGTAGTGGTAAATTTAGCCGATGGACCTTTTTTAGATATGTGATGATAAACTGGGTATTTGCCCTTTCCTGCAATCTTAGTAACAGCTTTATGATAACTTTTGGCACTTACCTCTGATAAATTACACCCACAAAATAAGCTAATCATGATAGTTAAGGTCATAATTAGCAGCCTACTTTTCAACTTTTGGTTCATCAATTACTCTACCTTTCCGAAAAAAATATATTAATACTAGTCTCACACTTTTAACGAGCTAAAGCAAATTACTAAAGGGTTGCCTAAGTTATCTTTTTTTAAAAGGATAGCTTTTTAAGACACTGTGGGTTACAATATTAAGGTTATTATATTTTTCTTTAGGGAGAATAAGATTAATGGATAAATCACAAGAAAATTCTAAAAAAATGATGTGGACTACACTGGCAACGATGGCCTTCTCCATAGTTTGGAGTTTCGGTAACGTTGTTAACGGGTTCATTTATTTTGACGGTACAAAAGTTATTCTTAGCTGGATTATTATTTTCCTACTGTTCTTCATACCATACTCACTGATGGTCGGGGAATTAGGCTCTGTTTTTAAAGACTCAGAGGGTGGAGTTTCCTCATGGATTAACGCTACTCTTGGAGCAAAGTGGGCATATTATGCTGGCTGGACTTTTTGGGCTGTCCACGTTGTATATATTTCCAGTAAAGGTACTGGTGGATTAAGAGGAATGGCCTGGGGCATTTTTGGTAATACGAATTGGTACGATAGTTTACCAACTACTGTTACTCAACTTGCCACTTTAGCTGTCTTCCTCTTTTTCTGCTGGGTTGCAAGTCGCGGCTTACCAGTTATTAAAACATTGTCAACCATTGCTGGTTCTTCAATGTTCATCATGTCTATTTTGTTCATTATCATGATGTTTGCGGCACCAATGATTAACCCACATGCTGGTTTTAACAGCATTAGCTGGAACTGGAAGAATTTTGTGCCTGACTTTAATGTTAAGTACTTTACTTCTTTATCAATTTTAGTATTTGCGGTTGGAGGAGCAGAAAAAATTTCGCCTTATGTTAATAAGCTGAAAGATCCTGCACGTAACTTCCCTAAATCAATGTTAGGTTTAGCCGCAATGGTAATGATTTCTGCTATCTTAGGAACTATCGCTTTAGCCTTAATGTTTGATCCTAAAGTTGTCAACAACAACTTAAATGAATACATTTCAAATGGACCTTACATGGCTTTCAATAAGCTAGGCGAATACTACGGTGTTGGTGGATTGTTCATGTACATTTACGCTTGGTGCAATGTTATTGGACAATTTTCAGCATTAGTTATTAGTATCGATGCTCCATTACGAATTCTTTTGGGTAGTAAAGAAGCCAAAGATTACATTCCTAAGAAACTGCTGAAAGTGAATAAACACGGCGCTTACATCAACGGTATTTGGATGGTTGTCTGCCTTTCAGGTGGTTTAATCGTCTTACAAGCAATCATGCCTAATGCTCAAGCAATCATGGCACAATTAGTTAAGTTAAACTCGATCGTAATGCCAATGCGTTACTTATGGGTCTTCATTGCTTACATTGCTTTGCGTAAGCAAGCAGAAAAATTCCACAACGGTCAAAATTATGAAATGACTAAGCACCAATGCTTAGCATACACTCTTGGCGTTTGGGGACTGATTGTCACAATCGCATGTTGCTTAATGGGAATGTATTCACCTGATCCATTTACTTTAGGCTTAAACATCGCAACACCAATTGTATTATTATTACTTGGTATGATTTTGCCATCAATTAAGCATCACCAAGATGCAAAAGCATAATCTATCAGTTAAACAAGTTAAAAGCCACCTTATTAATAGGTGGCTTTTTTAATATCGCGGTAAATATACCGTCTTAATAAGATTAAGTAAAAACCATTTTAACAAATAAAACACACAATTCTCGTTAGTAGGAATTGTGTGTTTTTAATTAATCTACCTTAGCTAGATTTGCTTTTATTTAATTTGACCAGCAGTTAATTCCCCACGTTGAGCAAATTCTACGTAAAGTTTATTACCAGCTGCTGATAATCCTTCAATCTCACGTTTAACGTTAAAATGATAAGTTTTCTTATACGTACCATTTTGGTCAACTCTGAAAATATAATCATTAAACCCAATATAGAATTGCTTACGGTTCGAATCATAAGTAAAACCTTGAACAGGTGAATGATTACTTACAAAATTACCCTTGGTGGCTCCTACTTCTTCTGGGGTCCAAGTATCACCATTTCTGGTTACTTTCCAGTATTCATAATAGCCGTTGCCGCCATTATGGAATAAGCAGTACATGGTATTATCACCATCAAACGTAGCATTATGAATATAACGTGGGAAAGCTCCACTCCAAATTCTAAAGCTCCAAATCTGATTAATCTTCATATCCGATTTACGAATTTGTAAAATCTCTTCTGACGCACTAGAATTGCTTGCAGTATTATTATTAGCAATGACATAAATATAATCAGCTGAAGAGCCAATAGCCTGTCCGTGGCCTAATTTGATGTATGGGCTAACTTTAATATTTGCGGCATAACGTTTAAAAGTAGACCATTTTAGATTTGCCAAATTTTGAGCAGTAAACTTGTTAACATGATTTAAATTGTAAGTCACTAAATGACCATTTTGATCATGACTGGATTTAAATAGAGCAACAGTGAAGTCAGAGCCATTAACAGAAATACCTTCAGGTATTACACCTACTTGGCCCATTTGATCACCAGCTTCATGATATCCCAGGCTGACAAATCGTGGTTAGAACAACTTGGTTTTTAAGGTTAACCCATTTGCACGAAAAGTATTTGCTCTTGTTTCTGAAGTATAGTGATGCGCAGCATTCCAGTTTCTAGAAGATGACTTTGAACTACCCTTCCATGTTGCTACTTCTTTTGGACCGTTCTTAGGTGTTAAAGCTGCTCGACTGATACCTTCATTTTTATCATCACGCACGGTTACATCTACACTAGCCTTAGCCTTACCATATTGATATTCAATAGTAGTCTTACCAGGGGTTGCAGAACTAACGCTTGCTTTTGATACACTTACTTTACCAGTATTAACGGCAGTACCAGCACTATCAGTCACATAATTAATTGCATCCCGGGTCTTAAATGAAAAATCACTATTTTGGACTAAACTAACTTTTTTGGCCACAGAAATTTCATTTCTTGCAAAAAAGTTTTGGTTCACCCAGCCTACAGGATGACCATCAACGATAATTTTCCAAAATGTCCCCTTTTTTGTCGCTAACGATTGCTTTGACTGAATTTGGCCATGCTTAAAATATTTAGTCGAGGTAAACTTACCTGCTGGACCATTTCTTGGATACACGATGATAGACAGCAAAATTACCATCTCCTGCGATCTTAGTTACAGCTTGATGGTAGTTTTTTGCCTGAATATTTGAATTACTCCCCACAAAAAATAAGCTAATTGCAACTGTAGCGCTGGCAATTAGTAAATTATGCTTCAACTTTTTCTTCATCTACTTTTTACCTATCTATATAAAACTATAAGTATAGTTTTGCACTTTTATATGACTAAAGCAATAGTTATTAAATCAAATTAGCGCAAAAAAACTGTTTATTTGCTAATCACATTGATAACGAGCTAGAATTAACTCAAATATTTTGATCAGTCAACTAAAAAATAATTAAACTGATTATGTAGAATCAGCTTTTTTCTATAATTTAATGCTAAACTAGGTGTAAAAAGTCTGAGGAGATGATCTTCATGTCGGAACATTTAACAGAAGTAGAAAATTTATTGCGCCAACATAATTTAAAGGTTACCAAGCCTCGTTTAAAAATTTTACAATACTTAATGTCGCACCATAATCATCCCACCGCTAGTACTATTTTTCAGGCAATCAGTGGTAACGAACCTACTTACCGTGCTACTGTTTATAATACTTTGAATAAACTAGTCGATGCAGGAATAGTAATTGAAATTAAGAATAGTGATGATTCTCTTCATTATGACTACTTTGTCGAGCCCCATTTTCATATCATTTGTAAACAATGTGGCAAGATTGCAGATGTTTATTATCCAGATTTTGAAACGGTTGAAAATCGAATGCGCGCTGAGGCAGAAAAGCAAACAGGTTTTATTACATCTGCAAGTCACTTGGAGATTTTTGGTATTTGCCCGGATTGTCAAAAAAAGAATAATAAAAGCAAGAACTAACTGTTCTTGCTTTTTACTTTATTCAAATTAATCGATTTTCATACTTACTAACAATTCAGCTCTTTGAGCTAAATTAACATATAATTGCCCGTTATTGACCGAAATTCCTTCAATCTCGCGGCCTGTATCAAATGAATAATGATCTTTTAATGTGCCGTCACGACCGATCTTAAAGATTAAATCATTAAAGGCAAGATAGAAGTTCTTATGTTCAGGATCGTAGGTAAATCCTTGAACAGGAGAGTTGTTATTAACAAAATTACCATCTGTTTTTCCAACTAATTTTGGATACCAGTTGTCACCAGTACGAGTTAATTGCCAATATTCATAGCGATTATTCTTAACATCGTGATAAACAGTATACATTTCATAATCATTCATCACAACACCGTTATGGAAGTAACGTGGATTGTCTTGGTCACCAACCCAAGTCTTAACGGTCCAAATCTTATTAATTTGCATATCACTCTTCCGAATTTGTAATAATTCTTCAGAATCGCTGCTCTCTTTCAAAGTATTATCATTGTTCAAAACATAGATATATTTGTCACTTGAACCCATGGCTTGACCATGTCCAATTGGAATATAAGGACTAACTTTAACGTGTTTTACATAATTGTTAAAATCCTTTTGAGACATATCGAGTAAGTATTGGGCGTTATAAGGACTAGTTAGTTTATTTAAATCATAACCCACAATGTGTCCTGATCTTAAATATGTATGGCTTAATAAACTAGTGTATGCCCATCCCTTTGACACAGTAACGCCTTCTGGGATATGACCTACACGGTTAATATTATCATCACTAGGATCTTTGACACTGAGTAAAACTGGTTGATAGAACTTAGTCTTCAGCGTTAAATTACCACTTGTCAAAGTGTGTTTTTCAGTTTCCGGTGAATATTCAGTTGGACTAACATAATTTACTGAAGAACCATAGTGTGTTTTCCATGCTTGGTGATCATTAGTACCTGGTTGAGCTGGTAAACTGTTAGTTACGTCTGGGTCGGCAATTCCCTCTTTAGTACTCTTTCTAACAGTAACTTTAACAGTAGCAGTAGCTTTACCATATGTATATTTTACTTTATAAGTTTTTGGAGTAGCACATGGTATAGCATCACGCGACACCTTGACATTATCATTGTCAATTACTGTTCCCATATAGTTAGTTGCATAGGAAATAGCATCTCTTGTAGGAAATTCATAGCCATCATTACGAACTAAAGTGACTGTTTTAGGGACAGCAATTTCATTTCTTGCAAAATAATTTTCATTGACATAGCCGACCTTACGACCGTCAACATAAATTCGCCAGTAGCGGTATTTCTTTGTTTCAATCAATTGGTCAGATTGAATGTGATTGTATTGAAAATTGATGCCGTCAGCAACTTTTTTGACAACCTTACCGTTTTTAACGTCTTGCCAAACTTTATAATTCTTATTACCGGCAACTTTAGTCATCATGGCATAACCAGTAATAATCTGCTTTGGCTTCTTTTTATTTTCTTTGTCTTGATCGCCATTATCCCCATCATTAGGGTTCTTCGGATTAGTCGGTGTTTTTGCATCCGTATTACTATTACCGTTGCCATCGTCATCGTCAGCACTTTCACCATTATTTTCATTATTGTCAACTGTATCAGAGACAGAATTCTTATTAGAATTGTTTTGTGCCGGTGTTTGCTGCGTAGTACTGGAATCAGCTACAACTGGAGTTGCACACAATCCAGTCGTTGCTGGTAAGCTGACTATCAATGCTGTCGTCATTGTTGCTATTTTTTTAATAAGCTTCAAAATTATTCCTCCAAAAATTTAGTTTACTCTTCGTATTATATAATAAGAATGTTGTAACTTAGAATACAAAATTAATACACTTTCATTGACAGGTTTTGATGTAAGTGATTTAATTAGCACTGTACTTATTAGAGTGCTAATAGATATGAATTTTAATTCAGGAGGTAGAAATATGCTTGTACCTACAGTTATTGAACAAACTGCCCGTGGTGAGCGTGCTTATGACATATATTCACGCTTGTTAAAAGATCGAATTATTATGCTTAGTGGTGAGATTAATGATGATATGGCCAATTCAATTATTGCCCAATTATTATTCCTTGATGCCCAAGACAACACAAAGGACATTTCACTATACATTAATTCACCAGGTGGAGTAATTACTTCTGGTTTGGCAATCATGGACACCATGAACTTTATCAAATCAGATGTTTCAACCATTGCAATTGGAATGGCTGCATCAATGGCATCAATTCTTTTAACCAGTGGAGCTAAGGGTAAGCGTTTTGCTTTGCCAAACTCAACTGTCTTGATTCACCAACCTTTGGGTGGCGCACAAGGTCAACAAACTGATATTCAAATTGCAGCCAATGAGATCTTAAAGAGTCGTGAAAAGATCAATAAGATTTTACACGAGACAACTGGTCAACCACTAGAAAAGATCCAAAAGGATACTGAACGTGACAACTACTTGACTGCTGAAGAAGCAAAAGATTATGGTTTGATTGACGAAATTATGGTTAACCAGAAGAAATAGTTGAATACAGCCAAATTAAAAGAGCTTTGAATAATTTTCAAAGCTCTTTTTGTTATTCATTTAATGTTTCAGCCATCTCATGCAGTTTGGCAAACCGATGATTAGCGCCCGACTTCGAAATCGGTCCATCTGGTACTTTTTCGGCTACTTCTTTTAAAGAAAGTTCCGGGTTCTGTAATCGCAGACGGGCTATTCCCTGTAATTTTTCGGGAATGTTTTCTAAGCCAATTTTATTATCAATCAGCTCAATGTCTTCAACTTGTTTAGCGGCAGCCGTTGCCGTTTTTTTCAAATTAGCCGTATCACAATTAACCAATCGGTTAACTGAATTCCGCATATCACGCATTATTCTGAGATCCTCAAAAGAAAGCATGGCATTAATTGCACCAGTTATATGTAAAAAATCACCAATTTTTTCAGCTTCTTTTAAGTAGACGATATAACCCCGCCGCCGCTTAGTTGTTTTCGCATTAAGCTTAAAATAATGATTCATCAGCTTAAGCAGATCATTATTATGATCCTCATAAGCAGAATAGATTTCAAGGTGGTAA
The DNA here is from genome assembly GCF_026535895.1 of Lactobacillus sp. B4007. Lineage (NCBI taxonomy): Bacteria > Bacillati > Bacillota > Bacilli > Lactobacillales > Lactobacillaceae > Lactobacillus > Lactobacillus sp. B4007. The sequence continues at coordinate 134,563 of NZ_JAFNPA010000002.1, read as the reverse complement.
CGACTTGTTTCAGGGTTATTAACGCTGCCACTGGCCAAAAAAGCACCTCGCAAATAAGACATAGCACCTTCACGCGAATTAATAATTCTTTTGGGAATACGGGTAATTAATCCTGCCTCGGGAGTTAAAATTTCCAAATTTGTCAGAATTTCCTTAACGTGATTTTGCAGTCTAACCAAGTACTGATTATTTTTCTTAAGCTTCATTTTTCGTGAAACTATTAATAATGGTTCGACCTTATATGCAGTTTTAATTAAAGAAAAAATGCGACGCGCAATTGCGGGATTTTCGGTTGTAATATCAAGGCTAAACATGTGATCATGAAAGTTTAACACGCCGTTCATTCGTAAAAATGCCGCTAACTCAGCTTTTGCATGCTCAGGATGAATTGGTAGCGACGTTAACTCCTTTTTTACCTTGCTCGCATAGCTTGCCATTAACTAATCCATTCTCTTTCTGCGGGACATTGCCGCAAACGCCCGATTAATAATTTCTTTAGCCACTTTTTGCCCATCGTGAAAAACAAGGCCACTTCGTTGATCAATAAAATCATCGGTAATAACGCGGCACCCTTGCTGCCTTAAGCCAGCATAATCATTTTTAACCGGCTCAATATAAGCATCATAATCATCCGGGTCAAATTTTGACATATCAATCTTGGCCCCATTAACCAATGTTGTATTAATATAATGACCGCCAAGATGATTATTAATTACAGATACATGGTCACAATCAGAGAAATGATCTGTTTCACCAAGCTGAGTCATAATATTACAAATATAAATAACTTCAGCTTGCGTTTTCTTTACAGCCTCACCTAAATTCGGAATCATTAGGTTCGGCAAAATTGAAGTAAACAAACTTCCCGGTCCCAGAACTACGGCATCAGCCTGCATTATGGCCTCTAAAACAGGCGAAACGGCTTCTGGCTCAGAAGTAGAATTTGTATCGGTTACCCAAACACGCTTAATCCGTTTATCTTTATTAGTTATCTCCTTTTCCCCTGCTTGAACTGTGCCATCAATAAATTCAGCATTTAGTGTTAAGGGTTCATTTGAAGCTGGGAAAACATGACCATCAACTCGCATCATACGTGATAAAGATTGTACGGCATCAAAAATATTGCCATGCATTTCATTTAACGCTGCGATAATTAAATTACCAATCGCGTGCCCGGAGAAAAATGAATCTGATGAATCAAACCGATATTGAAAAATATCTTTTTCTTCCTGAGGAATATCACTTAATGAAACTAAAACATTTCTTATATCACCAGGTGGAACAACGTTAATAAAGTTTCTAATTGAACCAGACGAGCCACCATCATCCGATACAGTAACGATGGCAGTAATCTGCGCATTTTGATCCTTTAAGGCGTTTAAAACTACTGGTAAGCCAGTACCGCCACCAATAACAACGATTTGTGGTCTTCTGCTTTTAGTAACTCTAATTATTTTAGAACCTTCATAGGTCATTTTTTCACCTTTTTCTAGTGTAACGACTAATTTCGCGGTGTGTAATATCAACTGAATAATTTTGGGATAAATCATGAGCAAGCTGCTGGGCAATTGCGACGCTCCGATGCTGACCACCAGTACAACCAATCGCAATTGTTAATTTACCCTTGCCTTCTTTAATATATCCGGGCACAGCTGTTTCCAGTAAATCTAATAACTTCTTGTAAAAGACTTTTGTTTCGTTTTTTTCCATTACATATTTGGCAACACGCTTATCTAAACCAGTAAACGGTCGCAATTCAGGAATATAAAACGGATTGGGCAAAAAACGAACATCCATAACGATATCCGCATCGATTGGCATACCATACTTAAAACCAAAGGACAGGACTTCAATCGAAAATGGTTGTTTTGCCTTACCACTAAACTCATCAAAAAGTTTCTGCTTAAGCTCTTTGGGCTTCAAATTAGAAGTGTCAATAATATCATTGGCCCGATTTTTTATTCCCGTTAATATTCGACGCTCCTCGATAATTGCATCAAGAAGTCTACCACTTCGAGCAAGTGGTGGAACTCTTCTTGTTTCTTTATAGCGGGCAACAAGGGTATCATCTGAGGCATCTAAAAAAACAATCCTTGTTTGAACGCTACTATTATCTTCAAGTGAGTTTACTTCGTTTAACAAATCCTTGTAAAAATTTTTAATTCTAAGATCAACGACAACTGCCACCTTTTTAAAGTCATCTGAATTAACGATTAAATCCCAAAAACTGGAAAGAAGCGTTGGTGGCAAATTATCTACAACGAAATAGCCCATATCTTCAAGTGCATGCGAGGCCACCGTTTTACCCGCACCACTCATACCTGTAACGATTAATAATTGTTTTTTATTGACAGACATACGCTATCCCCCTATTGATATAATTATAACATACCGGGTGTTTCATAACTTTTCTGGGCAAAAAAAAAGTCCGTTAGGAACTTTTTCTTTGTCTTTTTTATCTACGAGCAAATGCCGCAATTACTTCACCTATTCCGAAAATCAATAGCCATAATGAAACCAGCCAGATTAACGTTAAAGCTGACAATGCTGGGTTAAACATTAAACTAATTGCGATTAATAATCCGAAAATATTCAAAATAATATTAATCCAAAAGTAAAAACCCGAAATATCTCGTAAATGCCACGAAAAAATAATTCCAGAAATTGAATCGAATAGGAACCAAAATGCAAATAAATATGCAATTGTCAGTCCAGCAGCATCGTATGAATAGAGGAATAGAACACCGATAATGATATCCAATACCCCAGAAACAATTGAGAGCCAGCTAAATGAAACAAAATAGCGAAAACGACTATAAAATACCAACCAAACAAATCCTTGTACAATCGATACAATTGCAAACAATAATACAAATGCATGTAATGCCTTGCCTGGATGACGGATTAAAAATAGTCCTGCTATGATCATTAAAATACCAGAGATTAGTGCGGCCCAGTTAAAGCTACGATTTTCCTTATAATTTGAAAAATTATCCATTTTTCTTCCTCCCTGACAATTATTTTACACTTTTTGAATAAGAATAAATACTATTTATTATCTTTTTTAACGGTCTGCTTAGTTAATGCCGTATCGCGTTTAAGCACGGGAGCAAGATATTGCCCAGTAAAGCTTTCCTTAACTTTTGCCAGTTGCTCTGGCGTACCTGTAGCAACTATATTGCCACCGCCTTCGCCACCTTCTGGGCCCAGATCTATTAACCAATCAGCATTCTTAATTACATCAAGATTATGTTCAATAATTAAAACGGTGTTACCTTGATCAACTAAGCGCTGCATGACATCAAGAAGACGCTTAATATCATCTGTATGTAATCCTGTTGTTGGTTCATCCAAAATATAGAAATTCTTACCTGTTGAAATCTTTTGTAGTTCAGCAGCTAATTTCATTCTTTGGGCTTCACCACCAGATAAAGTCGTAGCTGATTGCCCTAATTTGACGTAGCCTAAACCAACATCAACTATTGTCTGCAATTTCCGCGCAATTTTAGGAATATTTTTGAAAAAGTCACATGCTTCACTAATTGTCATATCGAGAACTTGTGCAATATTCTTTTTCCGGTAAGTTACCTCCAAAGTTTCGGAGTTATAGCGGTTGCCGTGGCAAACTTCACAAGGTACATAAACATCTGGTAAAAAGTTCATTTCGATCTTAATAATACCGTCACCACGACATGCTTCACAGCGACCGCCCTTAACATTGAAAGAAAATCTCGCTTTTGTATAACCACGAAGCTTAGATTCATTTGTTTGCGCAAATAAAGCTCTAATATCATCAAACACACTAGTATAAGTAGCTGGATTACTACGAGGTGTTCGTCCAATTGGACTTTGATCAATATCAATTATTTTTTCAATATTTTTGTAACCAGCAATGCTGCGATATTTTCCTGGCTTAGTTTGATTACGATTTAATTTTTGTGCTAGAGCACGTTTAAGAATCATATTGACTAAAGTTGATTTTCCAGAACCTGAAACACCAGTAACAACAATCAACTTACCTAAAGGAAAGTCTACCTTAAGATTTTTTAGATTATTTTCTGCTGCACCCGTAATGGTAATCTTTTTACCATTGCCCTTACGTCTTTTAAGGGGAACTGGCACAAACTTTTTACCTGCTAGGTATTGGCCAGTGAGCGATTTAGGATTCTTTTCAACTTCTTCTGGTGTACCGGCAGCCATTACTTCACCGCCATATGACCCTGCTCCTGGTCCCATATCAATTAAATAATCGGCTTGCCTCATTGTCTCATCATCATGTTCGACAACAATTAACGAATTACCAAGGTCACGCATTCTCTTTAGAGCAGCAATGAGACGATCATTATCGCGCTGATGCAGACCAATTGACGGTTCATCAAGCACGTACATAACACCTGATAAGTTCGATCCAATCTGCGTTGCCAAACGAATTCTTTGTGCTTCACCACCAGATAAAGTATTAGCTGATCTTGATAAAGTCAGGTAATCAAGGCCAACACTGTTCAAAAAGGATAACCGATCGCGAACCTCTTTTAGGATTGGTTTAGCAATAATGCTTTTTTGCTCATTAAGCTCAATATTGTTAAAAAAGTCTAGTGCTTTATTGATCGAAAGTTCCGACGCCTCAGCGATATCTTTACCCATTACCTTTACGGCTAAGGCCTTCTGGTTCAACCTTTTTCCGTGACAAGTTCCACAAGTCATTTCCGTCATGTATTTTCCCATAATGTCACGCATAAACTTAGACATCGGGTTGACATAACGACGTTCAACGTTTTCCATTACGCCTTCAAAAGGTGCTTTTGTATCTTTAACGCCAAATTCACCAGATAAATGAAAAGCAACTTCTTTTTTAGAACCATGCATCAGCATTTCTTTTTGCTTTTTAGTGAGTTTATTATATGGCTTATCCATTGGAATCTTTAAGCCTTGGCATGCCTGTTCAAGCATGCCCCCATAATATTTGGAGTTTTTCCACGGTATAATTGCTCCCTCAGCTAGCGTTTTACTTTTATCAGGAACAACTAGGTCTTCATCAACTGAACGCTTAACACCTAACCCATCACAGTCTGGGCAGGCACCAAATGGTGCGTTAAATGAGAATAACCGCGGTTCCATTTCGCCGACCGTAAAGCCACATTTCGGACAAGCATAATATTCAGAAAAGTTAAGCGTATCTCCTCCGATTATGTCAACGTTCATATAGCCTTCAGACAGGCGCAAAGTAGCCTCAACTGAATCAAAAAGGCGTGAGCGAATGCCCTCTTTTACAATTAACCGGTCAACCACAATATCAATTGAGTGACGCTTGTTCTTATTCAAGTCAAAGTCTTCACCAATTTCATGCATTTCACCGTCAATAATTACACGGACATAACCAGCTCGTTGTACACGTTTAAACACTTCTTTATGTGCTCCACGCTTAGATCTGATTACCGGTGCCAAAAGCTGAATTCGTGTCCGTTCTGGCAAAGCCATGATGCGATTTACCATCTGCTCAACTGATTGCCGTTCAATTACTGTCCCGTCATTTGGACAAATTGGTTGACCAACACGTGCCCATAACAGACGCAAGTAATCGTTAATTTCAGTTACGGTTCCAACCGTGGAACGCGGATTATGCGATGTCGTTTTTTGATCAATTGAAATAGCTGGATTCAAGCCATCAATTGAATCAACATCTGGTTTATCCATTTGCCCTAAAAATTGGCGAGCATAACTGGATAATGATTGAACATAACGGCGCCGACCTTCAGCGTAGAGGGTGTCAAAAGCAAGTGAACTCTTACCTGAACCCGACAAGCCAGTAATTACAACCATTTTATCCTTTGGAATTGATAGATTTATATCTTTTAAATTGTGCTCGCGCGCTCCGCGAATTACAATCTTATCATTTGCCATTTATTTTATTTCCCTTTTTAGTAACTGGTTTCCTAGTGGAACTTTCAAGTTCCATAATTGCATCCCTTAAAGTTGCTGCTCCCTCGAAGTCGAGTTTCTTCGCAGCTTCTTGCATCTGCTTGCGCAGATCCTTAATCATAGTCTTCTTTTGCTTAGCTGTTAGTTCATCAAAATTCAAGTCAGCAAAGCTGTCACTATCGCTAACTTCGTCAGCCACCTTAGTTGCAGAAATAACATCACGAATTGGCTTAACGATGGTCTTAGGTGTTATGCCGTGATCTTGGTTGAACTTAATTTGCAGCTTACGTCTTCTTTGCGTAGCATCAATGGCTTCGCGCATAGAATCAGTGATAGTATCAGCATACATTATTACTTCACCATCTGAATTTCGTGATGCACGTCCCATAGTCTGAACCAATGGCCGGTATGCCCGAAGAAAGCCTTCCTTATCCGCATCAAGAATTGCTACCAAAGATACCTCTGGCACATCAATTCCTTCACGAAGCAAGTTTATTCCGATTAATACATCATATTTACCTAACCGTAAATCACGCAATATTTGCATCCGCTCCAGCGTTTTAACATCCGAGTGCAGGTATTGAACTTTAATACCTAGATCCTTTAAGTAGTCTGTCAAATCTTCTGCCATTTTTTTAGTTAGAGTGGTTACAAAAACCCGTTCATTACGGTCAATTCGTTTGTTAATTTCACCTACAAGATCATCAATTTGACCTTCAACCGGTTTAACTTCAATTTTAGGATCAAGCAAGCCCGTTGGCCGGATAATTTGTTCGACCTTGTGATCAGTACGTTCTAGCTCATAATCACCGGGAGTAGCGGAAACATAGAGGATTTGATTAACGTGCTTTTCAAATTCATCAATTTTTAAGGGCCGGTTATCTAAAGCTGATGGTAAACGAAAACCATAATCAATCAAAGTCTTTTTCCGGTTACGGTCACCGTTATACATTGCCCGAATTTCAGGCATAGTGGCATGAGACTCGTCAATTAAAATTAGAAAATCATCAGGGAAGAAGTCAAGCAGAGTATAGGGCGGTTCGCCTTCTTTACGCCCTTCCATATGACGAGAATAGTTTTCAATACCGCTTGTGTAACCAACTTCTCCCATCATTTCCATATCAAAGGTAGTCCGCTGCTTAATTCGTTCAGCCTCTAAAAGCTTGCCTTTACCTTCAAAATCTTTTACTTGGAGTTTCATTTCTTTAGAGATTGCTTTGAGAGCTCGACGCATCTGTTCTTCGTTAGTCATAAAGTGCGTGGCCGGAAATAAGGAGATACTTTCGCGTTCACCAATTATTTCACCAGTTAAAGAATCAATTTCGACAATTCGATCAATTTCATCACCAAAAAATTCAATTCGGTAAGCATGATTAGAATTACCGGCCGGAAAGACTTCAACTACATCCCCACGCACACGAAAGCGACCACGCTGAAAGTCAATATCATTACGATCGTATTGAATGTTAACTAAATTACGCAGCAAAGTATTTCTGCCATAGTCATCACCCTCATGCACCGTAATCACACTGGCCGAATACTCTTTAGGATCACCCAACCCGTAAATACATGAAACTGAGGCAACTACAATAACATCGTTTCGTTCCATCAAATCACTAGTTGCTTGGTGGCGCAGTTGGTCAATTTCATCATTAATGGATGAATCCTTTTCAATATAAGTATCAGATTGCGGAACGTAAGCCTCTGGTTGGTAATAATCATAGTATGAAACAAAATAGTCGACGGCATTATGAGGAAAGAATTCCTTAAATTCGCCATACAACTGTCCCACTAAAGTCTTATTATGTGAAATAACCAAAGTAGGTTTATTTAAATTGGCAATTATATTCGCCATTGTAAACGTCTTACCGGTACCAGTAGCACCTTCAAGAATTTGTTCTTTATATCCCTTTTTAAAACCACTTGTCAGTTTATCAATCGCCTGCTCTTGATCACCAGCCGGCTTAAATTTGGAGACAAGTTCAAATTTACGGTTATCTTGTCGTTTAATCATAGAAAAGCTCCTCGTAAAAAAGTTGGACAAAATAGCCCAACTTTTATTTTGCGTATTCTATTTTACTACATCGAACGTACTTTCGCACGTCTTTTGTCTTATTTCAATAGCTGTGCTAATGCTGCTTGATAATTTTCTGCCGCTTCTTCTGCTAAAGCAATAGTTGGCTTGTTTACACCCACATATGCTTTAATAACCGGCTCTGTTCCTGAAGGACGTAAAGCCAGCCAAGTTTGATCTGACAAATAATATTTAAGAACATTTGATTTTGGCAGATCCGCTAACTCTTTTACCTGTCCAGCACTAAATTCCTTTTGTTCTAAAAAGTCCTGAATTTTTTCTACCTTAACTCCAGCTATTTCTGTCAGACGCTCTTGCCTTAATTTGGTCATTAATTGCGCCATTTTCTTTTGACCACCAATTCCTGGCATTTCAATTGCACGAGTGATTTCAAAAGAAGTTCCGTATTTTTGCCAGATTTCAGTTAAGCCATCCAAAACTGTCATCTTACGTGAAACATAATAAGATGCAACTTCAGCAAACATTATTGCACCCTGCATGGCATCCTTATCACGAGCAAATGGCTTAAATAAATAGCCGTAGCTTTCTTCAAAGCCCATTAAGAATCTACCATCATGTTCACGTTTCATGCGGTCTATTTCTTCGCCAATAAATTTAAATCCGGTTAAAACTTCCTTAGTTCGGATGCCAAAATCTTGCGCAATTTTGCCCGGCATACTACTTGAAACAATTGAAGTAACTAGTTCGTAGTCTGACGCTAATTGATTATTATCTTTCATATTTACTAAAAGGTAATAGATCATTAATGTTGCAATTTGATTCCCCGTCAAAACTTGGAAATCACCGTTTTTGGTTCTAACACATGCTCCCATTCGATCAGCATCAGGATCAGTTGCAATAATCAAATCGGCATTTTTTTCATTTGCTAACTTAATTCCGGGATCAAAAACATCTCGGTATTCGGGATTAGGCTTTTTGGTAGTTGGAAATTCCGGGTCAATAATTGATTGGCTTTCAACTGGAAAAACATTCGTAAAACCATTTTGCCGAAATGCTCGTTCATAAAGCATCTTACCGGTCCCATGTAAAGGGGTATAGATAATAGTTAATTTTTGCGCATTATCTTTAATTAACTTGCGGTTAACGTTGACTGTCTTTAATTCAGCCAAATAATCTTCATCAATATTTTCCCCAATTAGTTCTATCAAGCCCTTTGCGCGCAATACTTCCACTTGCTGTGCTTTAATTTGAAAAAGATCTTTTACACTTTGAGCATAATGGAAAACCCGATCAGCGTCTTCTGGACCCATTTGAGCACCATCTTCACCGTAAACCTTATAACCGTTATATTGCTTAGCGTTGTGCGAAGCGGTTATATTGATCCCGGCAAACGTGTTGAGGTGCCGGACAGCGTAAGACAGCTCGGGCGTGGGGCGTAAATCATCAAAAAGATAAACATGAATCCCATGAGTTCCTAAAATACGGGCAGCGTGCTCTGCAAATTCTCGCGAGTGATAGCGGGAATCAAATGAAATTACCACGCCTCTTTTTTGGGCTTGTACGCCATTTTCATCGATTAAGCGAGCAAGACCTTCCGTTACCCGCGCAACGGTAAAAATGTTAATCCGGTTAGTTCCCGGTTCAAGGCGGCCACGCATCCCTGCCGTTCCAAAATTAATATCTTGACCAAAAGCATCATCAATCCACTTTGAATCTTGGCCTAATTCTGCCAATTGTTCTTTTAAGTAGTCAGGCATATTAGTAGCCTCTTGCCAGCTTTGAAAAATTTTCTCAGCATTCATTTAAAATATAGACCTCTTTTTTAAGTTATCTGATTTAATAATTCGGTTTCATAATCTATATTCTAGCATTTATCAATTATGCTTTCTGCATAAAATAAAAAAGAATCCAACTAACTGAATTCTTCTTTTTAACATTAATCATTTAAACTCTGTAAATAGTTGTATGCTTCTTGACCAGCAATACTACCATCACCAACAGCATTAGCGATTTGGCGTAAGTCTTTTGCTCTAACGTCACCTAATGCAAAAATGCCGGCAACCTTGGTTCTCATATGTTCATCTGTTGGAATCCAACCATTTTCATCAGTTACACCCAAATTTTTAAATGGTGCTGTTTGCGGAATAACGCCAACGTAAATGAAAACGCCGTGAGTTGCTAGTTTCTTTTCTTCGCCTGAAACCTTATCACGATAAGTTACACCAGTTACGCGGTTGCCATCACCATCGATCGATTCCGTAATGCCATTCCAAATGAAATGAATTTTATCATTGGCAAAAGCGCGTTTTTGCAAAGTCGGTTGTGCGCGCAATTGATCTCTACGATGAATAACTGTAACAGATTTTGCGCTCTGGGCAAGGTAAATTCCCTCTTCAATCGCGGAATCACCACCACCAATAACTGCAATGTCCTCATTTTTGAAAAAGGCGGCATCACAAACGGCACAATAGGAAACGCCTTTACCAGAATATTCCTCTTCCCCGGGAACGTTTAGGTGACGATGATCAGCACCAGTGGCAATAATTAAAGCTTGCGTTGAATATTCAGCCGTATCTGTCTTAACAATCTTTTCATTGCCTTCAAGAGTAACAGATTGAACATCACCATATTCAAATTCGGCGCCAAATTTCATCGTCGAATTATACATTTTTTCGCCTAATTCAGGCCCCTTAACCTCGCTAAAACCAGGATAATTATCAATCGCATCAGTATTATTCATCTGACCACCATAAAGGCCGCGATCTAAAATTAAAACCGATAAATTAGCCCGTGAAGCGTATAACGCTGCCGTTAATCCGCCAGGACCTGCTCCAATAACAATTACATCATATTTCTTTGTCATATTTCCACCTTAAAAAACTTATTTTTCGTAAGTAAATCTTACAATGGAAATGGACTAAAGTCTAATTTCCTGTTTTGGACTTCTGCCCATCATTTGCTTAATTTCGTCATCAACGTTGGAATTTTCATATAAAACACGGTAAATAGCTTCACTAATTGGCATATCAATCTGTTTTTCTTCACAAAGTTCATGAACTGCCTTAACGGTCGTTGCACCTTCAACTACTTGTCCCATATTTTGCAAGACATAATCAAGTGACTTGCCCTCACCCAGTTGTTTACCGCAGCGCCAATTACGTGAATTAACAGATGTACAAGTAACAATTAAGTCGCCGATTCCGGATAACCCACTAAAAGTCATCGGATCAGCACCAAAATAATTAACTCCCAAACGGGTAATTTCTGCCAAGCCTCTAGTCATTAAAGCTGCTTTAGCATCGTCACCGTATTTTTTACCAACCAAAATTCCAGCAGCGATTGCGATAATGTTCTTAACGGCCCCAGCAACTTCAACACCAATCAAATCGCTATTAGTGTACAAACGGAAATAATCATTTGACAACATTTCTTGGACTTTTTCAGCATTTTTCTTACTTGTTGAAGCACATGAAATTGCCGTTAAGTCTTTTTGAGCTACGCTTTCAGCATGGCTTGGACCTGAAATAGCAACGATAAGGTCTTCATCTTCAGGATATATTTCTTCAGTTAGAATTTCCGAAATCAATTTTTTAGAGCCTGGTTCAATTCCTTTAGTAGCAGTAACAATAAGTGGCTTACGTCCACTTTTAGCTAAAATCTGACCTGCCTGTTTAGCTACGATTCGAACCGCTTGCGTTGGCAAAACGAAAAGAACCACTTCCGCATTTTCTAAGGCTTTATTCAAATCTTCTGTAGCAGTAACGGTTTCATTGACCTGCCAGTCTTTCATGTAGTGCTCGTTAGTATGATGCTCATTAATTTCTTGATTAACAGCTTCGTTGTTGCCATAAAGAATTACATCATTACCCTTGTCAGCTAACATTGAACCTAAAACCGTGCCCCATGAACCAGCACCTAAAACTGCAATTTTTGTCATTTTTCTTCCAGACTTTCTTTTAAATATATTTTTATTAATCTCTTGAATACGGAAATTTCAATCCACTACCATCAAGATACCACTTTGGCTTGACAACTTTGCGCCGATAAATAAAAAGTGCAACAATCACGATTAGCAAAATCAAACTAAGCAATTGTGAAACTCTAATTCCTGCCGTCAGGTAAAGGCTGTCTGTCCTTAACCCCTCAACAAAAAAGCGCACAACTGAGTACCAACCTAGGTAAAGCATAAAAACTTCACCCTGTTTGAACAAATGCTTTCTGTGTCGTAAAGCTAAAATCAAGATTAACCCAATTAAATTGAAAAACGATTCGTATAAAAAGGTAGGCTGATAATAAACTCCACCAATTTTCATTTGCTCAATAATAAAGCTAGGTAAGTGCAAACTTTGCAAGAAATGCAAGGTTGTTGGACCACCATGGGCCTCCTGATTAAAAAAGTTGCCCCAGCGACCTAAAATTTGGGCTGCCATCACGCCAGGGGTAATAACATCAAGCATTAAGAAAGGCGGCAACATTCTTTTATAGCAAAAAACCAGTAAAACTAACAAGCCCGCCAGCAAGCCGCCATAGATTGCAATACCACCATTCCAAATCGCAATAATTTGATCAGGGTGTTTAGCATAATAACCCCATTCAAAAATTACGTAATACAAACGGGCCCCAACATAGCCAAGTGGAACGGCCCATAAAAGCAGGTCTAAGAAATCGTCACTTTCAATCTGCCGTTTTTTTCCTTCTATCATGGCCATCGAAACAGCTAAAATTATCGCTGCTGCCATGATTACGCCGTACCATTTTACACTTAAACCGCCCAAGTTAAAGGCTATCGGGCTGATTGTTCCGATCATTTATCCGCATCCTTTGCTTTTTTGGTTGAATTATCTTTTGAATTCTGAGCAATTAAAGCAGTTAAATTATTGTCAAAAGTTGTTGTTGCATTGTAGCCAATCCGTTTAGCACGAAAGTTCATAGTAGCAATTTCAATTATGTCTTCCATATTCCGACCAACTTTAACTGGAATCGTAATTTGCGGTACCTCAACATTACAGATCTCGCGTTTGCTTTCCTCAAAGCCAAGACGATCATAATTGACCTTATTGTCCCAATTAACGAGCTTGATGACTAACTGGATAGTTTCACGATTTTTAACTGCGCCAACACCGAATAAATCCATGACATCAATAATTCCGATTCCCCGAATTTCCATTAAATGCTTTAAAATTTGGGGTGCTTCACCAACGACAGTTTCCACATCTTTTTGATAAACATCTACTCGGTCATCTGCAATTAGGCGATGCCCGCGGTGAATTAAACCTAAAGCCGTTTCAGACTTTCCAACGCCTGAATCGCCAGTGAGCAAAACGCCTAACCCCTTTACTTCAACCAAGACACCATGAATTGTGTCTCTAACTGCCAACCGCTCACGCAAATATTCAGTTAACACACTTGAAACATAAGTGGTTGATTCTGTTGAAGATAAAATGGGAATTCCCGCATTATCGGCTGCTTCAATTAATTCTTTCGGAATTGGAAGAGAACGTGAAATAAAGAAACACGGCGTCTCGGGAGTACATAGCCGCTTAAAGACATTAACTAAACTTTCATGATCAAGCCTTGCAGCATATGAAATTTCAGTTCGGCCCAAAAGTTGGATTCTTTCTTTAGGATAAAAATCAAAATATCCTGTCAGTTCCAGTCCTGGCCGATAAATATCAGAAACCATAATTGCACGGTCATCAATATATTGATTTCCTTTAACAACATACGCAATTTTATTATCGCGAATTAAATTCTTTAACTTAACTGCATTAGCCATTTTGCACTCCTCTTAGCTTATTTATCAACATCTTTAGTATGCGCATTGCGGACCTTTTTTCTTTTAGGCCGGCCATTTGGTTGCTGAGAATTGCCAGACCAATCATTCCAGTTATCAAAGTCGGGACCGTGAGGCTGGTCATCATCTTTTTTCGTAAAATGATTAATCAGCCAAAGTATCCCCGCAATAACTATAATTGCAGGCAAAAGGATAAATAAAAGATGAAAGAAAGCAAAAATCACGCATAGAATTATCACTGCCACTAAGACAATACCAACAATTCCCCAAAAACTCATTTTTTCACCTACTCTGGGTTATCTTGACTAAGCAACCATTGCAAGTATGCATAAACAAATGGTTGCAATTTCCCATCCATTACACCACTTGTATCCGAAGTTTCATAGCCTGTTCGTAAATCTTTAACCAAATTATAAGGATGAAAAACATAGGATCTAATTTGTGAACCCCAGCCTATCTCCTTTTGGTCACCCTTAAGTTCTTGCTTATGTTGCCGCTTTTTCTCCTCTTCTAAATGAAATAACTTTGCGCGAAGTTCATTCATTGCCGTCTCACGGTTTTGAATTTGTGAACGCTGTGCCTGCGAAGTCGTTACAAATCCGGTCGGCAGGTGTGTTATTCGAACCGCACTTGACGTTTTATTGATGTGCTGACCACCTGCACCGCTAGACCGATAAACATCTATCCGTAAATCTTTAGGATTAATATCAATTTTAATGCTATCGTCAATTTCCGGAATAACTTCGACAGATGCAAAAGACGTATGTCTTCTCTTAGCAGAATCAAACGGCGAAATACGAACTAGCCGATGAACCCCGTTTTCAGATTTAAGCAAGCCATAGGCATTCTTACCACTGACTCTGACACTAACACTTTTAAGACCGGCTTCTTCACCAGGCTCATAGTTATTAATTTCAAATTTAAATCCTCTGCTATCCGCATATCGTTGATACATTCGTAATAGCATTTGGCCCCAGTCCATTGCTTCTGTCCCACCAGCTCCTGGGTGAATTTCAAGCAGTGCATTATGACCATCATATTTTCCTGCCAAAAGAAGATCCATTTCATAATTATGAAAATCTTCTTGTAGGGATTCCAAGTCAGTTTCAACTTCTTTTTGCAATTCAGAATCAGGTTCTTCACGCAATAATTCCAAGGCAGTAATTTCATTTTGGTAGTTTTCCTGCAAGCTTAAAAATGAATCACGCTTTTCTTTTAATAAGTTAGTTGCGCTGATTAACTGCTGCGCCTTGTCCTGATTATCCCAAAATGAAGGTTCCTGCATCTTGCTTTCATTGACAGCAATTGTTTCGTCAATCGAATCTAAGTCAAAGAGACCCCCTAAAGTGGTCTAACCGCTTTTTTAATTCATCTAATTGATTTTGAATTTCACTAATTTCCATTTATTTTAAATCTCTCCTAAATCTCTCAATTAAGCAAAAGTAAAAAAAGAGAAAGCAGCTGCTTTCTCTTCAACCTTACCTGTTAACGACTAAGATTTTGTCTGATTTCAGCTTTCATGAATAACCGAGTCACATCAAACTCAATATTCGAGACCATTTCTTCAAACATATTGTAGCCAGAATCTTGATATTCAACCAAAGGATTAAGTTGACCATATCCACGTAAACTAATCGATTGCCGTAATTGATCCATCGCATCAATATGATCAGTCCAGTGTTCATCAACCACCCGAAGGATAACTACCTTTTCAAATTCCAACATTTGCGCTTGGTCTGCTAAAACGTCGGCCTTTTCCTGATAGTTAGCTTCAACTTCATTGTATAATTTTTCTTTTAATTCAGGGACAGTGATTGTCTTGAAGTCAATTTCTTCTGTTTGCTCTTCAGAAAGAATACTTGAGCTAATAAAGTCACGCAATGAATCTAAGCGCCACTTACTACGGTCACCTTGAGTAAACATGTCCACTTGACTATTAATTGTACGACGAATCATTGGAATCAGAACATCTTTAAGCGAGTTTTCCTCTTCGATAACTTGCATCCGTTCACCGTAAATAATTTCACGCTGAATACGCATAACATCATCATATTGTAAAGTTTGCTTACGCGTATCATAGTTGTTACCTTCAACACGTTTTTGAGCAGACTCAACCTGACGAGTAATTAAACGACTCTCGATCACTTTATCATCATCATTATCCGATAAGCGGTCCAAGAAATCTTTTACGCGCTCGCCACCAAAGCGTTTCATCAAATCATCTTCAAGTGACAGGTAAAATCTGGTTTCACCCGGATCACCTTGTCGACCGGACCGGCCACGCAGCTGATTATCAATTCTTCGCGATTCATGTCTTTCAGTACCAATTACTGCAAGTCCACCCAGTTCTTTTACTCCAGGCCCCAATTTAATATCAGTACCACGACCAGCCATGTTAGTTGCGATTGTGACCGCACCACGTTGTCCGGCATTCATAATAATTTGAGCTTCCTTAGCATGGTTTTTGGCATTAAGAACTGCATGTGGAATGCCTTCTTTATCCAAAAGATTACTTAGGCGTTCTGAACTTTCGACGGCAACAGTACCAACTAAAACAGGTTGGCCTTTTGCATGACGTTCTCTAATTTCATCTACAACTGCTGCAAATTTTGAAGATAAAGTTGGATATAAAATATCCGAACGGTCTTTTCTGATTACAGGACGGTTAGTTGGAATCGTAATTACCTGCATATTGTAGATTTCACGAAATTCTTCTTCTTCAGTCTTAGCGGTACCGGTCATTCCTGCAAGCTTTTTATACATTCTAAAGAGGTTCTGGTAAGTAATCGTCGCTTGTGTCTTTGATTCTTCCTGAATTTTCACATTTTCTTTAGCTTCAATTGCTTGGTGAAGTCCATCAGAATAGCGACGTCCCTTCATTACCCGTCCAGTAAATGAATCAACGATCAATACTTCACCATCTTGGACAACGTAATCAATATCCTTAAGCATGATGTAGTTAGCCCGCAAAGCCTGGTCAATATGGTGAACCAATTTTTGGTTTTCCACATCATAAAGGTTTCTTAAGCCAAAGTGATCACAAGCTTTTTGAATTCCCGTTCTGGTCAAAGAAATAGTTTTCGTCGGCCAATCAATCTTGTAATCGCCATGATCTTCTTCGTCTTCGACATCATCATCACTCTTATCTTCTTGGAGTGTCTTTACAAATCTGTCTGCTCTAATGTAATCGCCATTTGCTTGTTCAGCTTCACCAGAAATAATCAAAGGCGTTCTGGCCTCATCAATTAAAATCGAATCGACCTCATCGATAATAGCGTAATTAAGTTCACGCTGAACCATTTGCTCTTTATAAACGACCATGTTGTCACGCAAATAGTCAAAGCCTAATTCTGAGTTAGTTGAGTAAGTAATATCACATTCATAAGCTTCACGTTTTTCATCAGGTGACATAGCATTAAGGTTTAAGCCAGTAGTTAAACCAAGCCAGCGATATAACTGACCCATTTCTTCTTCATCACGGCTAGACAAGTATTCGTTGACAGTTACAACGTGAACACCCTTACCAGTTAACGCGTTTAAATAAACGGGCATTGTCGCGGTTAAAGTCTTACCTTCACCGGTCATCATTTCAGCGATATTACCATAATGCAAGGCAATCCCACCCAGAATTTGAACGTGGAATGGATACAGACCTAATACCCGTTTTGCACCTTCACGTGCAACGGCAAAAGCTTCAGGTATTAATGAATCTAATGATTCACCCTTTTCAAGGCGTTCACGAAATTCAGGTGTCTTTGCCTGCAAGTCTTCGTCAGAAAGTTCGGCATATTCGTCAGCATGACTTTCTACCTTATTAGCAATCTTTTCGAATTTTTTTAGTTCTCTTTTATCGTTATTGTATAGTTTCTTTAAAATGTTTACCATTTAATCGATCCTTATATGTACTTAAGTATAAAAACACATGATAATTTTACCATGATTGACCCTAAATTAAAAATAAACAAAACAAAGACCTCACACTAAATGTGAGGTCCTCACTTAAATAGCAGTTATTTATTTTGTTTCAATTAAGCCGTAACGACCATCATTTCTGCGATAGACAACACTAGTACCATTTGTTTCAGCATCCTGAAATACGAAGAAATCATGCTCTAGCATGTTCATTTGTAAAATAGCTTCTTCAGGACTCATTGGTTTCAAACCAATTTGCTTGTTACGAACAATCGTGAATTCACTTGTTTCTTTATCTTTAGTCTCTTCTTCAGAACTTTCAACAAAGAAATCACTAATTCCTTTTTCACGACTCTTACGGTTAACCCGGGTCTTATATTTTCTTATTTGTCTTTCTAATTTTTCAGAAACAAAGTCGATACTGCGGTACATATCATCAGTTGTTTCTTCTGCTCTCAATACTAAGTATGGAAGTGGAATAGTAACTTCAACTTTAGCAGTCCGATCACGATAAACCTTCAGGTTTACATGGGCGATTATATCTTGATTCAAGTCGAAATACTTTTCTAATTTCTTCAGGCGTTTTTCAACGTAACTTCTTAAAGCATCAGTTACCTCAATATTTTCACCACGAACATTATACTTTAACATATGAGATTCTCCTTTCAACTGCACCCTGCAGTCTTTTCTTATTTACATTATAACAAAACTTGAAAGCGCTGAACAACATTATTCTACCTACAAATCGAAAAGCTTGCTATTTTAGCTTGAGGGAAAGCCGTTAACAGAGCATTTCGAGCATGATAAAGCGTCCTGCCAGTTGTGTAAATATCATCTAAAAGTAAAACTTTTTTAAAATTAAAATTAATATTAGTATTTTCTAGTACAAAAAAACTCTGTTTACTCAATAAGCGCTCCTTACGCGTCTTTTCCCCCTGAGCCTTTACTCCACTTTTTTTACCTAAAACTGTCGTCAATGGAACTAAATCGGCAAAAATTGCACTGATTGTATCAAATTGCCGCTG
Organism: Lactobacillus sp. B4007; assembly: GCF_026535895.1. Taxonomy (NCBI): domain Bacteria; kingdom Bacillati; phylum Bacillota; class Bacilli; order Lactobacillales; family Lactobacillaceae; genus Lactobacillus; species Lactobacillus sp. B4007. Next base: position 115,878 of record NZ_JAFNPA010000002.1, on the reverse strand, counting down.
TTGTATATGTTCTGGTGCCGTCGGAATTGGTACGTAAAAATCTGCTCGGTGCTTTCCCAATTCCTGCCAACATAATTCTTGTAAGACCTTTCTTAAAATATAATCGCCATAACGTTTATAATTCACCATCAACTCGTGAAAGGCATCATTATACTTAAAAACGGCATAATTTCTAAGCAAGTTTCCTGTGTATTTTCTCTTCCAGGCTTCGCAATCTGAGCAGATTTGACCTGAATCTAATTCTTTGGAGCAAATTTGACAACGCAAACTTTTTAGCTGCACAAACTTGCTCAGGCAATGAAAGCAAATAACTTGCTCAGGCTTTTTAGATAATAGGAAAAGCTCACGCAAAGAAAGCTGGGCAGCAAACTTTTGCCCACAAAGCAGACATCTTCTCATTTATTCATCGCCTCAATTTGGTTCTTAGCTTCCCGAATATTTTTGGTATATTTGCGGTAGCAAAACAAAACTAACCCAGTAGTATCGTCTTGCGCCCGACCAACTCGACCCGCGATTTGAACCAAACTAGCCGCAGTATAAATTTGATCGTCAGCCTGAACAATAATTACCCAGACATGTTTAAACGTTACGCCTCTTTCCAAAATCGTTGTCGTCACGAGCAGTTGTAATTCGCCGTCTCGAAACATCTGCACTTTACGCAAGCGATTCCTATCTTGGGCCCAGACGCCCGCCATCTTTACCTGATTAATTATTTTTACTTTTTTCAGGGCGGCTATGTAATCGGGTATCTGATCAATTCGTGGAACAAATAATAGTAAAGGATGGCCCTTTTTAAGCGCAGTAATAATTGCTTTTAACAGTTTGGGATGAATTTTGCCATGTGCTAAAAACGGCTTTAAAAATAACTGTTCTCTTGGCACAGGTAAAAGGCCACCATGAAATCGCCTGTTTAAACGCAAAATGTCAATCTTGCCGGCTTTTGCTTCACTTAACAAGTCAGCAGTTGGCGTTGCCGTCAAATAAACACGCATGCCGTTGTTCTTAACAGCATTTTTAGCAGCAAAATGAAGCTGGCGATTTTCAACGTAGGGAAAGGAATCTGCCTCATCAATCACTAATAAAGCAAAAGCATGATAAAACTTAAGCAGTTGATGCGTAGTACAAATTGTCAATTGCTCTAGTCCAGGCTGCTTAAATTCTTGACCATGATATTTGCCAATCTCAATTTCGCTAAAAGCTGCCTGAAAACGTGGAAAGAGCTCATTGACAACATCAATGCGTGGTGTTGCGATACAGCAGCGCATTTTCTGCGCAATACATTCAGCAATTACCGGAAAAAGCATTTCGGTTTTTCCTGCCCCTGTAACTGCATGAACTAAGGTGTCCTGTTTTGACCGAAAATTTGTTACTAAGTTATGCGCAATTTTTGCTTGTGCCCCAGTTAATTTGCCGGTCCAGGTTAAGCCACCATTTTTTCTTGTCGGAAAACTCACCTCATTTTGATAACGTATTAAAAAATCCCCCTCGACTATTCGCCCAATTCCAATGCATTCACGGCAATATCGTTTTTTATTAGGCAAATGGGCGTAAACTTTTGCTCCACAACGGTTACAGTGACCGTCACTGATTGCACTGGTTTTGGTTAATCCCGCAATTATGCTAAAATCCTTGTGACTGCTAATCCATTGGCGGCCAGCGAGATTTGATAAATTTTTCATTATTTTTCTCCTCCGCTATTAAGTACGCAAAAAGGGGGCAAAAATTTTTGACCAAAGAAGAAAATTATTTAACCATCAAAGAAAATGGTTGGCATGAAATAGTGATTAAGAAAAGTCGCTTTATCGCAACATTAGCCCGCACTGAAACAGTTGAGGACGCAGAAAATGTAATTGCGGCGGTCAGCAAAAAATACCACGATGCAACTCATAACACGTTTGCATATACTATCGGACTAAACGACGATCATGTGAAAGCCAGTGATAATGGTGAGCCATCGGGAACAGCCGGCCTCCCAGAATTAAAAGCATTGCAGCTCATGAAACTCAAAAATGTCACGGTAGTAGTTACCCGCTATTTTGGTGGCATCAAGCTGGGTGCAGGTGGATTAATCCGCGCATACTCTAACAGTGTTACTAAGGGAGCTGAGGCAATCGGCGTTGTCAAGCGCGTATTGCAGCAAGAACTTAGTTTTCATGTAGCCTATAATCGCTTTGATGAAGTAAATCATTTTTTGACAAACGAGCAAATTTACGTTGAAAAAATCACTTATGGCGTAGATGTTGTAATTCATCTTTTTATTAATGAACAAGAGCAAGCTGAGTTAGAAGAAAAGTTAAGCAACTTACTTGCGGGCAAAGTAACTTTTACTAAGGGTAAAAAGCGGTATAACGAAATCGAAATTACCGACCATCATTATCATGAGCACTAAAAAAAGGACTAAATTAGTCCTTTTTATTTTTCTTTTTTAATTGTTCTGGTTTAGCCTGTCCCAGGTGCCATACTTCAACGGTTGGATCTTTCTTACTGCGGGAACTGATAATTTTTTGTATCAACGTTAGCAAAGGTTTATATTTTTCTCCCAGTAAACCTATTGACTCAACAAATAGTTCAAGTGCTAAAGCTAATCCTGCTATCAGTAGCCACATTCCCCATACGGGTGACAATAAAAACAGCAGGGAAATAAATGAAAAAATTAACGAAATCGCATAGATTGCTAAAACGGCCTGTCGGTGCGTTAACCCCATTTTCATCAGTTGGTGATGCAAATGGTGCTTATCTGCCTGCGAAACTGGTTGATTATTAAGTTTACGCCTAATCATTGCATAAATAGTATCAGTAATTGGTACACCTAAAATCGTGACTGGCACTAGCATTGAGATAAAAGTTACGTTTTTTAACCCTTTAAGTGAAAAAACAGCAATCATAAAACCAATATACAGTGCCCCAGTATCACCCAAGAACATCTTGGCTGGATGAAAGTTATACGGCAAAAAACCGAGCAAACAGGCAGCTAACATGAAACAGCCAATTGGAATATACAGCTGGTTGGTATGCAGGAAAAAGTAGCCGACAATCCCCATCGTAATAAGCGAAATCATTGATACACCATCAGCCAGGCCATCAAGACCATCAATTAAATCAACGGCGTTAGTTAAGGCCAGAATCCAAAAAATCGTGATTGGTAAACTCCACCAGCCTAAATCAATCTGCTTATTTACAAACGGGAGATTGAGAACGTTCATCTTAATTCCGGCCAAGAAATAGATAATCAGGGCGCCAATAAAAATACCAAACATTTTTTGGCGCGGTTTAAGTTCGAGAATATCATCAATTATCCCTGTCAACACAATAACACTTGAGCCCAAGAGGACACTAAAAGCTTCATGTGTAGGGAATTGCTCACGCAGCAAAATAAACGCCCCGATATTAAAAGTAACAAAAATGCCTAGTCCACCAAGAGTGGGCATGGGCTTTTTATTAACCCGCCGCTTATTAGGAACATCAACAGCCCCTAAAACAAAGGCAAGTCTACGAATAAATGGCGTGATTGCTGCTTGAATGATCACTAAGAAAAATAATTCAACGATAATTTTATACATAGTCGGCTACTTTCATAAATTAGTTGCTTTAATTATACAGACTTGATCAAAAATGTACAAATCACTCCCACCAAAGCTGATTAAAAGCTTACCGACTAAATATTAATGATTAACTTAAAAGTGGATTCTTGACGAATCCACTTTTATTATTAGTCGTGCTGCGAGGCACCAGAACTGGCATCGACTTTCTTAGTTGCATTATTTGCCGCACTAACACCAGCAATACGACCAAAAACAATTGCGTTGGTAATGCCCATCCCGCAGCCAGGATAAGTCATGCCGCGCCAACCACCAGTAGTACTGCCGGCCGCGTATAGATTAGCGATTGGCCTATCTTGATTATCCAAAACTTCAGCTCTCCGATTGATGCTTAAGCCTCCTGCCATATCTGGAGTTGAAGGGGCTAATTTGGCAGCATAATATGGTGGTTTAAAAGCCGTCAGGTCTTTTTCACGGCCAAATTCCGTATCTTGCCCTTTAAGAACATCATTATTCCACTTAGTAATCGTTGCCTGCAAAACGGTAGAATCTAACCCAATCTGTTCAGCTAAAGCCTTAATGGTTTCTGCCTTTTTAAAATAGCCATCTTCAACTTCTCGTTTCAAATGTGGCGAAGCGGCCGGGGCAGAAAAGGCTGTCGGCATTTCATTTGCCATTCCCTCATCAAAAAGTAACCACACAAAACCTTGATCCAGACTGGCAATTTTTTTAGAAGCAAATTCAAAATACATGTCTTCCCGAAAATGTCTTTTAGCATCAGTACCAACCCAAATATAAGGCTTGGTCCAAGCAGTACATAAAGGTCCAATACAAACATTATCACCAGATTGCGTTCCAATTGAATTAGCAATCGGCATCCACATATCTTTTAACTTGGCACCTATTTGTGCACCCATTCGAATTCCATCACCCATTTGCCTGATTGAGCCATATGATTCTCCTACTGCAAAATCTGGGGCAAAACTTTTGAGCATTTCCTTATTACGCGAAAAACCGGCAGTAGCAACAATCACGCTTTGAGCGCGATAATTGCCTTTATTGGTATGCACGCCAATAACTTGGTTATTTTGATTGGTAATTAAACTTTCTGCTGTTATATTAAAAATAAACTCAGTACCTAATTTTTGAGCACGCTTGAATAAAGGCTTGGAAAGACCGTAGCCACTTTTTTCAACAGTTAAGTGTGAACGGGCTGCCGGAACAGCATACTTTTTCATTGCTTCTTCATTACCGATTTGCTGAACTTCCTGAAAGTTAACTCCGACATCATTAGCCAACCACTCATAATCTTCAGCACCGTGTTCAACGATTACTTCACGCATATCGGGATCTTCATACCCTTGACCAACTGCCTTTAAGTAATTATTCCAATTTTCCTTTGAATCCGTAATTCCTTGGGCCTTTTGCAAGCTTGTACCGCCACCTGCATTATAATAACCGCCTGATAAGGTCATATCTGACAACATGTAGCTTGATGCATACTCAAGGCAAATAACCGCCTTGCCCTTTTGCCGAGCAGAAATTGCGGCTGCAAGACCAGCAGCGCCTGCACCAATTATTAATACCTCAGTTTCTTTTTCAAAGTGGATTTTGTCTGGATCAAGATAGCGATAATCTTCATTATCTTCTTTTTTAGCTGTTCGTAAATCAACCTTCTGATCAAGCCCGCTAGGATCTCCCGCTTTAAGCAAAGCGTTCTTGACAGCTTTTTCGACAGCCTGAAAGCTAATCGTAGCACCAGTTACGGCATCAATATTGTAAGACTGCTTAGCCACTATCAATTCCGGTGCCTTTTTAAGTGCGTCTGTGCTAATACCTTCGGTTTCATTTTGATCATCAACATGAACTGCCTTAATCTGGTTATCTTTTACAGTTACGGATACCTTGACTTCGCCACGATTGCCAGAACCGCTGCCATGATAAATTCCGTCTTTTAAATTAGCCATTTTTTGCCTCTTTTAATTTTATTTAGCCTGCTTTAAAGCAGCACTGACGGCTTCCTTAAATGCCCGACTTGTTGAAGTAGCACCAGATACAACATCAACGTTTGCAGTCTTATCTTTTACCATTTGTTTTTGAAGCTGCTTAATTGCTTGACCGCCATAATCAGGTGACTCACTTTCCTTGAGAACCTCAATTTTAGCCGGTTTTTGTTGCTCATCAACGGTTACCCGGACAACTATTTCATTACCCATTCCGCTACTTGATTTGCCAATATATTGGTTTTTACTGGTTGGATAATCTTTTTCAGCTGCAAGAGGAACTGGAAACGAAGTCAAATCGACCTGCTCGTTTACTTGCGCGCTTGCCCCAGTCACAGTATCGTTTTCCTTTGGTTTAGCAGCGTTTTCACCGGCAATCTTGCCAAAAATCAAGCAATCGGCAATATCTCCGCCGCCGTTATATTGGTTAGCGCCAATATGACCTAGCTCACCCGCAGCGTACAAATGTGGTAATACCTGCTGGTCTGTATCAAGTACTTCCGCCTTTTCATTTCGTCTTGGTCCACCTTGAGTATTAAGCATCGTGTGCTGCTGTTTCAAAGAATAAAATGGGCCAGACAGGGAAAGTTTAGCCATCGTTTCTGGCTTTCTACCACATTGATAATCAACACCTTGGTCAACAAAGAAATTATATGTTTCAAGTGTGTTTTGTAAGGTTTCTTCTTTAACGCCGATTTCGTTTGCTAAATCAGCAATTGTGTCAGACTTAACTACTTTATTTAAAACTTCGCGCTGGAAATTATCTAAATCTTCAGCCAAAAATTCGTCATATTTCTTTTGATCAAAAATTAAATGCGGATGAATTTGAGCAAGGGGAATTCGCCATAAACCATGGTTATAGCGATGACCATGACGGGTTGGATCATCTTCAGGAATATAGCGGGTACCGTCATCACCAACCGTAATTAATGAACCCTCAAACAAAGCTTTCCAGCCCATGATATTATGAGCACGTTCGCCTTTTGGCGCTGCAATATTAACGGCACCGCCTGGTTCATAATTATTCATGTGCCACAAATCAGCACCAACTTCTATGGCCATCTTAATTCCGTCGCCCTTGTTATATAGAGTGCCGTATGGCAAAAGTTTCGTTTCTCCCAAATAATCTTGAATCATCTGGTCATTGTTTTCAAAGCCGCCTAATGCTAGAACCACACCATTTTTAGCCTTAACATTGAACAAATGACCATTATTTTCAATTTGAACACCAATAATTGTTTTAGTTTCATTTTGAATTAAGTGTTTGGCTGGCGTTGAATATAAAACCGAAATCTGATCACTGCGGTCTAGTACATTTTGCCGTAGTTTCTTCCACAATGCTGCATCAAAAATTCGGTCATGAATTAAGAGATCATCATTTGTCTCCGCACCATCAAATTCGGGGTATTCAGCAATCATGTATGCCAAAAGTGCTACGTTCTTATTTCCCGGATTTTTGCGAACACTAAAGGCTTTTCCGCCTAAATATTTTTCAAAATAAGCCGGTAAATCCACCATCCCTTTAATAAAGGTATCTAAAACTTTTTCATCTAAATCAAGAGGGGCAGTTAATTGTTGGTAATACTTTTTCAATTGATCATAATCATAACCTGCCTGAACAATTTGACCACAATAACGGGTATTACCACCTTCATGTCCTTCAGGTGCGCTATCGACTACAAGAACCTTGGCCCCGTTATCCGCTGCAAACCGAGCTGCTGTTGCCCCAGCACCACCAAAACCAACTACAACCACATCATAAACTGCATTCCATGAATCATTATCTTGCAAAAACATTTTTCTATCCTCTTTTTGCATAATTAGCTAGCGGCATTAATACTATTTTTATTAATAATCATTTGGTGTCGGTATTTCAGGACAGTTCTCCCTGTCCACCTTTTAAATGCTTTGTAAAAAGTAGTCACATTGTTAAAACCGACTAAAAAACTGACTTCAGCTGTATTTAGTGTCGCATCCTGTAATAAATTAAGTGCCAAAATTTTTTGGACTTCATTAACTTGCTCTTTATAACTTGTTCCCTCATTTTTTAACCATCGTTGAACAGTTCGTGGTGATATTTCTAACGCATTAGCAACATCTTTTAATTGAAAATTCCCGCCAGCAATTAGTTTAAACAAAGTATTCTGCACTATTGCCTTGAATGGTGGATCAACCTTTAAGTCACTGATATATTTTTTTAATCCTGGTTCCATAAAATTCCACATAATATCATTTTGGGTTAAAAATGGTTTTAACAGATCGCTTTTACTAAAAACCAAGTAATTATCATGGCAGCTTTGGGCGCTAAGTCCTAAGTATTCAGTTATTTTCTTACCATAATTAAATTTACTGCCAATTGATAATGGCTTAATTAGCTTACCGGTCCCAGTCCTAAGCAAACTAATCAATGAGATTTGATCCACCAATAGACTAAACCTTGAATTTTTCCGCGAATCATCTAAATAGCTTATATGAACTCTTAGCTTTTCCCCCTCTTTGAAAGTACCAATCTCAATTGGCCCAATTAATTGCTCGTATGATGAAAGCCGTTCGATTGCCTGCAACCCGTTTTTACTAGATAGCGCGGCAAAATAAGGAGGAACAAATTGGTAAATATTACTTACATCACTACAAGCTAACAGCTGCTCATCAGTTGCTTTTTGATCTAATATGGCAAATGAATGTGAACTTTTTAGCCATTTTGAATTAAAATAACGCGTCATATTTCCAGAATCTAGCAAAGCTGAAATAGAATCAAACGGATATCCTAGTTCTTGCAAAAAGCCTTTTAGATCTTTAGCGACTGCTTGATCCATCATTGTCCTCCTATCTAATTCGTATTGTATACCCTTTCATTTTTTAAAAATATGCTTTTTGGTGCAATTTTATGCTTAAACGCGCCAACAATTATGCTTTTAGTTTTATTTTAGAACAAACAAAAAAGGTTGAACTACAAAAGTTCAACCTTTTATTTATTTTGCAACTGCAACTACTCGTTTTTCTCGAATAACTGTAATTTTAATATTACCAGGATAATCAAGCTCTTTTTCAACTTGATTTCGGATATCACGTGCCAATACCGTGATGCGATCATCAGAAATTTTTTCTGGTTCAACCATTACCCGAACTTCACGTCCAGCCTGAATGGCATATGCCTGCTTAACCCCATCATATCTATTAGCAATCTTTTCCAGTTCAGTCAATCTTCTAATATAATTTTCTAAACTTTCACTCCTGGCACCTGGACGAGCCGATGAAATCGTATCTGCTGCAACAACTAATTCAGCAATAAACGATAACTTCGGTACATCCCCGTGATGCGCTGCAATTGCATTAACAACAACATCTGGTTCATGATACTTTCTCGTCAATTCCACACCAATTTCAACGTGTGACCCTTCAATATCATGATCGATGGCTTTTCCAATATCGTGTAATAATCCCGCGCGAACCGCTAATTTCTCATTTAAACCTAGTTCAGCCGCCATTGTACCGGCTAGTTTTGCAACTTCAATCGAATGGCCAAGAACATTTTGACCGTAAGAAGTCCGATATTTTAGCCGACCAAGAATTTTAACAAGCTCAGGATTCATTTTATGAATTCCTAATTCCATTAAAGCGCTCTCTCCAGCTTCATAAATATCATCATTAACTTCTTTACGTGCCTTATCAACCATCTCTTCAATTCGAGCTGGGTGAATTCGGCCATCCTTGATCAAACGTTCCATTGCTCGTTTGGCAATTTCTCGTCTGATTGCATCAAAACCGCTTAGAGTAACAACTTTCGGTGTATCATCAATTATTAAATCGATTCCAGTAAGTGCCTCAAAGGAGCGAATATTACGGCCCTCACGACCAATAATTCGTCCTTTCATTTCTTCATTTGGCAAATCTACAACCGATACCGTTGTTTCTGCCACAGTATCAGCAGAACTGCTTTGAATTGCGTCAATAATAACTTTGTGTGCATAATGATCAGCTTTAGCTTGAACTTCTTCATTACTATTTCTAATCATTTCTGCTCGTTCTTTGACTAACTCATCTGATAATTGACTCAGCACCAGTTTCTTACCCTGCTCCTTATCTAAATGAGCAATTTCATAGAGCTTTTGCTGGCTCTTTTCAACTAGTTCATCAGCTTCCTGAACTTTTTGATCTAGATCAGTTTGCTCTTTAGCTAGCTGCTTTTCCTTTTCCTTGAGTTCATCCTCCCTTTCTACCATCAAAGAATTCTTGTGATTAAGAGTATCTTCTCTTTGCTGTAAACGGTTATTATCACGTGCAATCGCATCGCGCTTGACGTTTAACTCATCCTCAACTTTTTGTCGATATTCTTGAATCTTTTCTTGAGCTTCAAGAATTTTTTCTTTTTTCGTGTTTTGTGCACTTTGCTTTAAAGCATCTGCTGCTTGCTTTTGTGCGTTGACTTCAGCTTTTGCAGCATCTACTTGTGCTTTTGCCTCGGTTAATATATGGTCGGCATCGTTTTGAGCATTTTGCGCTCTTTTTTCCCAGCCATTCTTGCGAATAGCATATCCAATACCTGTTCCCAATAAAATTGAAATAATAGCAACTGCGACGGGAATCAAAATTGTATTTGTCATGATTACTATCGCCTTTTTTTATTTTTTTAAGATTATTCACACAGTATTAATAATAATGAACCGTGGTGGTGATGTCAATTAAGTAGAAAAAAACCTTGACCTATTTTACAGGTCAAGGTTAATCTCTTCGACTTTAGTTACTTTTGCTATCTGCTTCTTTTTTATCAGAAGCTTCCTTTTCTTTACTCTCAGTCTCTTTTGTTTTCTTAGCTTTGATTTTTTCAGGATCTTCGCGTTCAGCAACAGATTCTTCATCAATGCCATATGCCTGACGTACCTTTTGTTGGACTTCATCATAAATATCTGGGTGGTCTTCAAGGTATTTCTTGGCGTTTTCACGTCCTTGACCAATTCGCTCTTCATTATACGAGTACCACGAACCGGCCTTGGCAATGATATCTTTATCAGCTGCCATATCGAGAAGTTCACCACTTTGTGAAATCCCTTTACCATACATCATATCAACTTCAGCAACCTTAAATGGCGGCGCAACCTTATTCTTGACAACTTTAATCTTGACACGATTACCGGTTATCTCTCCACCAGTCTGCTTAATCTTTTCAGCTCGTCTGATTTCTAGCCGAATTGTCGAATAAAACTTCAGTGCACGTCCACCAGGTGTGGTTTCTGGATTACCAAACATAATCCCAACTTTTTCGCGAATCTGGTTAATAAAAATAGCAATTGTTTTGGTTTTATTGATATTCCCAGAAAGCTTACGCAAAGCCTGACTCATTAACCGTGCTTGAAGTCCGACGTGGCTGTCGCCCATTTCACCATCAATTTCAGCTTGGGGCACTAAAGCAGCGACTGAGTCAACTATCAAAATGTCAATCGCGCCACTAGTAATCAGCGTGTCAGCAATCTGCAAGCCTTCCTCACCTGTATTTGGTTGTGACAAAATAAGTGAGTCAACGTCAACTCCAAGTGCTTCTGCATAGGCTGGATCCATTGCGTTTTCTGCGTCAATATAGGCAGCTGTTCCCCCGCGCTTTTGCACTTCTGCTACAGCATGCAAAGCTACGGTAGTTTTACCTGAAGATTCAGGCCCATAAATTTCAACAATTCTTCCGCGCGGATAGCCGCCAACTCCAAGAGCTGCATCAAGTGCAAGCGAACCAGATGGAATGGTCGAAATTTTAGTATTTGCCTTATCGCCCATGCGCATAACAGCACCTTTACCAAAATTTTTCTCAATTTTCTTCAGTGCATTTTCTAATGCAGCCTGTTTCTCATCTTTGGCCAAGTATTTTTCCTCCTCTAGTATAGTCCTCAATTTAGTACGTACTAATTATACTTTGATTTAGTGTATATTTGCAAGGAATAAGCGAACAAATGTTTAAATTTGTTCCTTCACTACTAAATACGCGAAAAAGCTGTTTTATTTTTTTAATCCTTTCGGCTGTAACCATTTTTGCAAGAAATTTAAAATGATATCTGCCAATATGGCCATTAGTGCCGTTGGCAACGCACCAGCTAAAATAATTGCACTACCATTAGTAGCATTGGTACCACGAATTATGATATCACCTAAACCCCCTGCACCAACAAAGGAGCCAATCGAAGTAATCCCGATGGCAATAACTAACGCATTTTTTAGGCCAGCAATAATAACTGACATTGACAAAGGCAATCTAACCATGCGCAATACCTGCCATTTAGTCATACCCATGCCCTTACCAGAATCAATTACATTTTTGTCAACGCTGCGCATCCCAGTGTATGTATTTTTAATAATCGGCAACAAAGAATATAGCGTAACAGTAAAAATGACCGTCATCACGCCTAATCCCAAGCCGATCATTACAATTGACAGTAATGCCAGCGAAGGAATAGTTTGAATAAAGTTAGCAATTTCAACGACAAAATCACCTAAATGAGCATTACGTGAAATAAAAATACCTAACGGAATTCCAATAATGGCCGCAAATAACACGCCATAAATCGAAATTAGAAAAGTTCGATTAAACTGTTCAAGCACATAAAAGCCATTATGTTGATAATAATAAATAAATTGCTGCCATAAAGATAATCTAGCCATTATTTCTCCTTTCTAAAGTAATCATGCTTTACTAAGAATTGGTGCGCCACCGTGGACGGTTCAAGCAGCTTATCATCAACGTCATAATTCATTTTACGAATATCATGAACACTAATGTTACCTACTAACCGCTCTAAAAGTGGTTTTAATTCCGGGTGCTTGCGCAAAACATAGTTATTAATCAACATACCGCAATTATACGGTGGAAAGAAGTGTTTATCATCTTTTAACAGGTGCAGCTTATAACTATCGATTCGGCCATCGGTTGAATAACCTAAAATAACGTCCATTTTGCCATTTTTTAAAGCTGAATAAACTAACCCGATGTTCATCGGATGGGCTTTGGCAAAAGTGATGCCATAAGCTGTCTGAAAAGCAGGATAGCCTACTCCTGGGGCATTAACCCATTCAGATGCAACCCCGAAGGAAAACTTATTTTGCACCTTTTTTAGATCTGAAATATTGTACAGGTGGTATTTCTTCTGATCTTTTGCCCTAACCATGAATGCATAATTATTGGCAAAGCCATAAGTATGAAGATACGTTTGATCCCACCGCTTCTTTACTTCGCGTCGAACCGTATTATTAGCCTTTTTTGAATCTTTGATTGCCGGTAATAACAAATTGGCAGTCAGTTCACCACCATCATAGGCTGCTGCCTGAATGTCGGCATCATGGCGGTAAAGCGCTTGGTGCTGCATAGGTGCCGAACCCAAATTATTTACGATCGAAGTTTTATATGGCGTTTCGTGTTCAATAAGTTGCGCCACAATATTAGCAACAATTTGCGATTCAGTCGTTGTTAACGCAGTTATTCTAATATTTTCGTTACTTCCTTGACTGTCAGATAATCCTGGTAAACCGCAACCACTGGTAGCCAGCATAACCAAAAAAGCAGTAATCAATAATGTTAATTTTTTAAAGCAATTTTTCATTATGTTAGCCTCCCTATATGCCTTTTGGCGTGATCTTTTTTTCCAATTTACCTAGTAAATAATCTGTTAACAGAGCTAGGATAATTACTGGAATAGTACCACCAAAAATTAGGTCGGGCTGATACAAGCTAAGGCCATTGAAGATAAAATCACCTAGGCCTCCTGCACCAATGTATGAAGCCAAGGTTGCCCAAGCAATCACATAAATGGCGGATAAACGGATTCCAGCCATGATCACTGGCATTGCCAATGGTATATCTACTTTTAAAATCAATTGCATTTCTGTCATGCCAAGCCCACGAGCTGAATCGACCGTATCCGCATTGACATCCATCAAGCCGACATAAGTATTACGTAAAATTGGCATTAAACTATAAAGAAATAAAGCCACAATTGCTGGCACTCGGCCCACACCAAAGAAGGGTATCATCATTGCTAATAATGCTAGTGCCGGAATTGTTTGCAACATGCTGGCAAGCGCAATTACAACTTTTGCTGTTCGCGGAAATTTCATTAAAATGACGCTTAAAGGAACTGCGACAATTATTCCCAGTGCAAGCGAAATTGCAGAAATATAAATTTGCTGCCAGGTTTTAACTAACAATTCGGAACCGTGCTGAGCCATAAAAGCTGACATTTTAATTCGCCTTCTTTTCAGTCTGCGTCTTTAACGTACTCTTGTCGCCCCAAATTTTTTCATAAACAACGTTTACCAAACTAGAGCGAGTGACGATTCCAACTAATTTATTAGCAGAATCAACCACTGGAATATATTGCCCATTGCGACTTAAAATGCGGCTAAAGTTATCCCGCAAATATTCATCCGATTCCACAGTGGCAGTAACTGGCAACATAATATCACTTACAGTACTTACTTCAGGATACTTACGCTGCAAGTCAGTAATTGAAATATAGCCTTTTAAGTGATTATCATCATCAACTACCAGTAGGGTATCAACGCGGTGCTCTTTCATCATGGTCAACGCATCAGTAAGCGATGCGCCTAAATTAATTTTGACAGGAGCTGTCATCACATTCTTAACTTTGACCGTTTCATATTTTGCTTCTGACAGACGCTCTTCACCAATTAAGCTCTTAACAAAGTCATTTGCCGGATGGTGCAAAATTTCTTCAGGTGTTCCTACCTGAATAAGTTGTCCATCATGCAAAACGACAATTTTAGTAGCCAATTTGAGAGCTTCGTCCATGTCATGCGTTACAAAAACAATCGTTTTGCCCAATTGCACTTGTAAATTTTGTACCAGTGTTTGCAAACTTTCACGAGTAATCGGATCAAGTGCACCAAAAGGTTCATCCATTAAAATTAAATTTTGATTTGCAGCCAATGCCCGAACAACACCAATTCGTTGTTGCTGTCCACCTGACAATTCAACCGGATAGCGATCCAAAAATGATTCCGGTAATTCTGCCATCTTGATTAATCGTTTAGCTTCCTCAGCTAATTTTTCTTTAGGCCATTTTAATAATTTAGGTACTAAAACAATATTTTCCCTAATTGTCATGTGTGGCATTAAGCCATTATTTTGAATGACATAACCTATTCGCCGGCGTAAACTTACCGGGTTAAATTCTGTCACGTTTTTACCGTTAACTAAAACCTCGCCCTTAGTTATACTATTCATCCGGTTAATCATTCTCATTAACGTAGTTTTTCCTGAGCCAGAGGTACCAATTAAACAGCAAAATTCACCCTTATCTATTTTGAAATTAATATTTTCAACTGCTGGTTGTTTTGACTTCGGATAAATCTTAGTCACATTTTTAAATTCAACCATTGGTATTTCCTTTACCATAAAATTCCCCCTTTTTCAATTTTATTTCTAATTTAATCCTAACAAGTTAAACTGAGCTTGGCAAATGAGAACGTTAAATGGCGATATCAGAGCAAACAAAAAACACCAACAAAGTTGGTGCTTTTTAGTTAATTCTCATAAACTTACATTGACCCTTTAAATACATCCCATGAACTGTGGAAGTAATCCCATCCTGAGTAGATAGTAAAGATTAGTGCAAGGTAAAGTAAAATCGTACCGATATGGTAGAAGTCACCGATCAATAAAAAGATGATTGATAACATTTGACAAGTGGTCTTAATCTTTCCTGGCATTTCTGCTGCCATCACTTGGCCCTTATTTTCAGCTAAGATTAACCGTAATCCGGTTACTGCTAGTTCACGGCAGACAATAATAGCAACAACCCAAGCCGGTGCCAATTTCAAGGAAATCAACATAATAAATGCTGTCATCGTTAACATCTTATCTGCTAACGGGTCGGCAAATTTACCAAAGTTAGTTACCAAATTGCGTGAACGGGCAATGTGACCATCAAACCAGTCGGTAGCTGAAGCAACCGCAAAAACAATCGCAGCAATAACTAATTTCCAGTAGACAGTTGTTCCAGCAACCTGCGTACTGGCATCACCGCCAAAAATTATAATTAACATAAATACCGGAATTAAAATAATTCTAAAAACCGTTAATTTATTGGGTAAATTCATTCTTTACTTTTCCTCCTAATTGAATAGCTCTTTATCTCCCATCAGTACCAGTACTTGAAGAGCTATCAGAGTGATTGGTTTCACCGCTCTGTTCATTATTATTTGCTTGTCCAGTCTGTTGGCCGGTTTGACCACCTTGGCCACCAGTTTGACTATTAGTCTGACCAGTATGCTGGTTGTTTGTAGTTCCACTATTTTGATGTTGATTCTGTTGCTGGTTGGTAGTTGTCCCCGAATGACCAGTAGTTGAATTATTAGTAGTCGAATTACTATTATTAGTCGTATTAGATTGGTTTACACGGTGTTGCTTACCAATATAGAAGGTTAAAGTATTGCCAGTTGTTTGCGTATCATATGGTACTTTTTTGCCACCAAAAGAAATGGATGTTCCAGAACCATTACCAAAAGTAACCGTTACTGTTTGAGCAGTAGTTGGTAAATTCAAAGTATGCTTTTGATTAGGGTTCAAAACCTGTGAAAATTGGTGGATACCATTGATTGAAATAGAAACGTTAGTAGCCTGCTCACCAGCACGAACAACCAAATTACGGTTCTTCTTTAAGCCAGTAACACGGTATTGCGCCGTGGCCAATTCCTTGATTTTGACAGAGCTCTTCTTAATTTTCTTCTGCTTTTTCGGCTTGTTTGTATTATCGGAAGAAACCGATACGTCATTAGCAGAATTATTATTGCTCTGATTATTACCAGCTGAAAAATGCGCATAAACAACGTAACAAACCAAAATAACGACAATAATACCTATCCCAACGATAATTCGGGGAAGATATTCTTTCCAAAGTTTCTTTTTGCTACTAGTTGTTTTGCGGACTTCCTCACTCTTATTATCAATTGAATCCTCAACGTATTCCTCAGGTTCCGCCTGCGGAATTTCATTATGATATTCACTAAGCAGTTGTTTGCCATCTAAACCAACAACTTGCGCATATTGTCTAATAAAAGCACGCACATAAAAATCACCAGGGAGTTTTTCAAATTCATCCTGTTCAATTGCCGTCAGATATCTACCTTGAATTTTGGTTGCTTTTTCAATATCTTCAATTGAAAGTCCCTTTGCCTCTCTGGCACTGCGTAATTTGTCTCCGATATCTGCCATAGTTACCTCTTTTAATTTCTAATTTACACTTTGAGTATAACATATACTACTAATTACTTTTACCATTATATAAGCCATCCACCACTTACATAAATTGTCTGACCTGTTAAATAACTAGAACGTTTGTCAAGCAAAACGTTGACCCAGTAGGAAACATCGCTTCCCCTAGCGAGGCGCCCAGCAGGAATTTCTTCTTTTACTTCGTTCATGTCTTCCGCCGAAATCATGGCATTCATTGCCGTATCAACCGCACCGGGGGCAACAACATTGACCGTTAAATTAGCTGAAGCCACCTCTCGTGCATATCCTTGGCTAAAAGCCGTAAGTCCGGCTTTGGTTGCACTATAAACAGCTTCAAGCGCACTAGCTTGTTTGCCGTAGACTGAACCCAGAAAAACAATCCGACTAAAATCATTTTTAGTTAAAAGTGGCTCTAGAAGTCCAGCTAGTTTAATCGGTGTTGTTAAGTTGACCTTAATCATATCGTCAACTTGACTCATCTCTTGCCCATTTACAAAATGATAATCCGTAATACCCTGAGCAAATACAGCGGCATTAAGCGGCAACAAGTCTTGAACGAACTTTGATAAATCGCTATTTTCAGCTAAAAAACTTAGTCTAATTGGAATAAAATCCTGCTCTGGATATTGCTGCATTAGCTTTTGGCTCAATTGACAAGCCTCTTGCCACTTAGTGTGACAATGAAGATATAAAGACCAGCCAGATTGTGCTAGTTCAGTACAAATCGCCTGACCGATTCCGCCAGTTGCACCAAATACAATCGCTCGTCGCATCACAACATTCCCTTTTACTACTTAATTTATGAACCAACAATTAAAAACCGTAATGTAATTACATAATAATTAGTAAATTACCGCTACAATTTAAATGTCATATCCATTTTAATTCTATTTTACCATTATTTTTTCGGAAAACTGAACAAAAATTAGACATGCTAAACTTTCTTAAAAATTTAGCCTCTGTCATCCTCCTTTAACGGTGGTAATAACACCTGTCGTGGCTTAGAGCCCTCTGAAGGGCCAACTACTCCCTTTGCTTCCATTTCATCAACAATTCTCGCTGCACGATTATAACCAATGCGGAAGCGGCGCTGCAACATCGAAACACTGGCCGTCTGTTGCCGTCTTACCAGGTCAACTGCTTGCTCGTAAAACTCATCCTCTGGCTCATCGGAATTATTTTCAGCAGTTTCCTCATTTTTTTGCGGAATCATTCCTTCATCATACTCAGGTTTTTGCTGGTTGCTTACCCAAGAGATGACTTTTTCCACTTCATGAGAGGCAATATAGGCACCCTGAATACGTTCAGGCTTTGATGCCCCTACAGGCATATAAAGCATATCCCCTCTTCCCAAGAGTTTCTCTGCTCCAGTTTGATCCAAAATAGTTCTTGAATCTACACCACTTGAAACCGCAAAGGAGATTCTTGAAGGTACATTCGCCTTGATTAAACCGGTGATAACATCAACACTAGGCCGTTGAGTAGCCAAAATCATGTGAATACCAGCCGCACGCGCCATTTGGCCTAGCCGCACAATTGCACCTTCGACATCATGACCGCCAACCATCATCAGATCACTCAGCTCATCGACTACGACCAGTATGTAAGGTAATGGTTTCATTACGGGTTTAGTCTTATCCTGGTTATTAATACGGACTTTTTCGTTAAATTCACCCATATTACGAGCACCACTAGCAGCAAAGAGCTTATAGCGTCGTTCCATTTCTTTAACAGCCTTGCTTAAGGCATTAGCAGCTAGCTTAGGGTCGGTAACAACGGGAATAAGCAAATGAGGAACACCATTATAAACTGACAGTTCAACCATCTTCGGATCAATTAAAATCAGTTTAACTTGATCTGGCGTGGATTTCATTAAAATACTTGTCAAAATGGTGTTAATGGCAACTGACTTACCGGAACCCGTCGAACCGGCAATTAGGAGATGGGGCATTTTGGCCAAATTAGCCGAAATGATTTGCCCACTTACGTCCTTACCAAGGGGAACTTCCATTGGGTCAGCTTTTGCTTTAGCATCCTGATTTTGCATAACATCCTTAAATGCCACCACTGAAGTTGCCCTATTTGGAACTTCAATTCCAATAAATGGTTTACCTGGAATTGGCGCTTCAATTCTGATGTCCTTGGCAGCAAGAGCTAACGCTAAATCATCCGCTAAATTGACGATTCTGCTAACTTTCACGCCCACAGCAGGTTGAACTTCGTAACGCGTAATTGTTGGCCCTAAAATTGCCCGTTTAATAATAACGTTCACACCGAAGCTTTTAAAAGTAGCTTGTAATTTTTGCGTATTTTTTCTAATTGAAGCTTTATCAGCACTTTGATCAGTGTTTTTTACCGGATCAAGCAAAGTTATTGGTGGCTTCTTATACTCCACCTTAGGCCTTGAAGTAGCGCTCTGCTCAAGGTCACCATGATCGACGCTACCGAGTTCCTGCTTCATTTTTTCATCTTCGTCGTCAAATGAATGAGATTTTGGTAAAGCATCATCATCTAGTTCAAAATTTGTCTTATTAGCAAATGAGGGTTGTTCATCATCATGGCTTGCAATTTGAACTTGTTCTTTGGATTCTTCTGGTTCAGGCGGTGTAACTTCATCAAGTGCAAAATCAGTTTGGGAAATATCTTCATCCGATTCCTGATTATCTGCCTGCGTTTCGGTATCATTTTTGACGGTAAAATCATCAACATTAGGAAACACAGGTGATTCAGAAGAAAGCGGATCGTGAAAATCCTTTGCCAGCTGTTCCTGTTTTTTTTCGGCTTGCTTTTCTCGAAGCGAACTGTATTTATCTTTTAGTTTAGTTCCCGCTTCCTTATTTTTGCTGATAAAAAGCTGGCTAAACTTTTGAAATTTATTAATTACATCAACAAACTTCACGTCAAAAAACATCAAAATGCCAATTGGGATAAATAAAACGGCAAAAACGCGTAAACCAATATGGCCGAGCAATGGGTAAAAAAGTTGATAACACATTGCTCCAATCACCCCGCCGCCCACGGACTTGGTAATTGCAGCACGACCGAATTCGGCTGACATTTCATGCCAAAAAACATTCATAAAAGCGTTATTCACTAGTTCACGTTCGAAGTAAATACTGCTTTGAATCAATAAAATGCCCAAAATAGCTAAAAATAAGCCACAGCTGCGTTTAAACTTGAAGTGCATCGGCTTATTATAAATTAACATCACTAAGCCAAAAATTGCACATAATCCAGCAGCCAGCAAATAAGAATCACCAAAAAACAAGCGGAAAATGTTGGCTATCTGTTTACCTAAAATACCAAATTTGGCTACCGCTAAGAAAACGATAATTATTTCAACAAGACCGACTACCGCCCAGGTAATGCCCGCATTTTGCGTCTTTTTTCGCGCTTTTGTTGTTTTTTTCTTCTTCTTAGGCATAACGGCACCTAATTAAGAATTAAAAATTGGCTTGGAAGTTCAAATTAACCGGTTCATCCAGCGTAATTTGCGTAACTTCATAAGTCAAAGTCTCAATATATTCAACTAACGGACGACTTAATATTTTATAGTCAGCTTTGGAAAGGTCACTACCATCGCCAAAATAATCCTTAATCTGAACTATTTGACTAATCATGCCGCTAACCGAAAAATCGCCAGGCGCTGGAGCAACGTCAAACACAACCGTAATATCAAAATAGTTACCGTCTTCACCGGCATCAGTTGTGCCATCCTCATTTTGCTTTTCAACTTTCTTCAGGCCGAAGTTAACTTCATCCTTAGTCTCAGCTTCTTCGTTTAAATCATAGTGAAAGTTCTTTACCAAAACAGGTGTTTCTTTATTAAATTCCATTGTTATTCTCCTTTTAGGTTACGCTCATATCTTTCAGGGCGATTGTAATTATCCTTTAACTTGTCATTTTCATAGTGATGACTTGTCTCAAGTTGTGGAAATCCTTGCTGTCTTAATGCTTCAAGTAAAACAATTGCAACTGAATTTGCTAAATTATAACACCGAATGTTATCCGACATAGGAATTCGCAGGTTGCAATCATAATATTCGCGCATAAAGGTTTCGGGCAATCCGGTAGTTTCCTTGCCAAAAACAAAGTAATAATCCTTATTTGAATCAGTGTAATCTACTTCAGCGTAGTTTTTAGCAGAGAACTTAGAAATCAAATACATTTCATCATTTGGACCCAAACTAGCTAAAAAAGCATTCAAGTCATCGTGTAAACGTACATCAACTTTATCCCAATAATCAAGTCCAGCACGTTTCATTTTTTTATTATCAATTTGAAAACCCAATGGTTCAATTAAATCAAGAACAGTATTGGTGCCTGCACAAGTACGAGCAATATTGCCCGTGTTTGCTGGCATCAAAGGCTCATATAAAACAACGTGATTAGTCAATTTTTTCTCCTTAATTGAAAAAGTGTGGCTTTGTGACCACACTTTTTTTACTTCTTTGTCACTTCATTATTTTTATTACTATCCTTCTCAGTTAAGGAAGTGGTCTCATCCTCCTCGAAGACTTTCGAAACCTTGCGATAGTAATTATACACGCGAATGGTAATTATCTTCAAAATAGCATAAATTGGAATACCAAAAATTACGCCCCACAGTCCCCAAACTGAACTGGAACCAATCAGTAAAAGAATTGTTGTTACGGGATGCATTTCCATTTTATTGCCCATGACTAACGGACTAATTAATCTGGACTCAATTGTTTGCTCGACGAAAAAGACCACTAAAACCTTAATGACCATCGGAACAGAAATCATAATTCCTATTACAATTGCAGGAATAAACGCAATAAAAGTCCCAAAATAAGGTATTAAGTTCAAAAAGGCACTTAAAACGGCAAGAGCTATCCCATACGGTAGTCCGATAATACTATAACCAATACCGAACATAATTCCTACCCAAAAGGCAACAGTTAATTGACCACGGATATAAGACGACAAAGCAAAATTGATGTCATAAAGCAGTTGTCCAAAACCATCTTGCCATCTCTTAGGAGCAAATTGCATCAAGTATGGCCGTAAATTATGGCCATCCTTTAACATAAAAAACAAAATAAACGGCGCAGTTAACAGTGTCATAAAGATTACCGTGACGATGCTAATAGCAGACGAGATGTTATCTAGTGTCGCATCAATCGTATTTTGTCCAGATTTAAAAATCATGTCCTGGCCACGTGTAATTGCATCATTAATATTATTTTTCACACTGTGCAGATGCGGGTCGCTTAGCATGTTTTGCACTGCAATTGTTGCATCATTCCAAATATGTGGCCAGTGACGAATTAATGAATCAATTTGTGCCTGTACTATTGGCAATAACGTATTAACGGTCCAAATAAGCAGAACAGCAACTAACAAGAATAATCCAATAATTGTAGCCACACGAGGAACTTTAAATTTTCGCTCCAGTAAATCAACCAGAGGATTCATAATATAATACTGAATCAGTGCCAAGATTAATGGTGGCAAAATAGCACTAACAAATACTTTAGCTGGATTCAGAACAAATGAAATTTTATTAAACACCCAAATAATTAGGAAGAATAATAAAATATTGACTAAAACGATACTAAAACGATTATTTAAAAACCATTTCTGAAAAACAGTTTGCTTTTTATACTTTCCTTGAGAATTCATTAAATCATCCTAATTAAATATGTTCATAAATAATGTCATCGTTAACATTAAATGCTGGCATAGTCTGTTTTGCACTAAACGTGAGGTAAACAGCATTTGCTAATGGATTTTTAGGCTTTGATTGATTGAAAAATAACGTAATATGGCCTAAGGCCTTCATGTCACTTTCAACCATTGCTCCAACATAATCAGCAACATAAGTTTGCCCATCAATTGTAATTGTATCGCCTTTTTTAAAAATAAAGCCACTAACAGGAGTTTTAGTATCAAATTTTTGAATAATCGAAACGTCAACTAAATCTTTAGTGACGTTTTCACCAAATAAAATCACCATATTGCCTTCAGGCTCAATGGCTTGTTGACCTACTTTTGTAATTGTTGATATCCACTTCATTTTGTTACGCTCCTTAAGATTTAATTTTAGCATAACAAAAACCGCTTAACTAATATATAAGCGGTTTTTCTTTATTTCCAATTATTTTCGGTGGTATAGAGCCCATTTTTTAATTTCATCGATTAAAACTAGCGGTATTGGCAAACAGAATAAGAATAGCCAGTCAACTGGTAATAATCTTGTGGTATTAAATAGCTGTTGCAAGCCTGGGGTAACCGTTAGAACTAGGAATAAGAGAATTTCAAAAATAATTCCATACCAGATACTGCGGTTAGTAAACAGCCCCTTCTTAAAGATAGAAACTTTATTCGTCCGGCAATTTAAAACGTTAGCAATCTGGGAGAAGATAATTGCTCCTAATACCATCGTGGTAGCGCGCATGTAGACTGAGCCGCTACCAGCTAGAGGAACATGTGGCCAACCATTTTGCATATTAACAAAGAAGTAGGCACTAACTGAAATGATGCTTGAAATTAAGCCATACCATAAAAAGGCCTTAACGATTACGCTTCGATTAAGCAAATGCTCGTTTCTCTTTCTTGGTGGCTGTTTCATTACGTCGGGATCAACTGGCTCGCCACCTAATCCTAAAGCAGGCAGCATATCCGTTCCTAAGTCAACAGTTAAAATCTGCATAACTGTCATTGGCAGCGGAATTAGTCCACCAGATAACAAGAAGAGGATTGACGGAAAAGCTTCTGGCACATTTGACGTTAAAATATATGTCAAAAATTTCCTGATGTTGCTGTAAACGGCACGCCCTTCCTCAATTGCGGCTACAATTGAAGCAAAGTTATCATCTGTCAGAATGATATTAGCTGCATCTTTTGCAACATCGGTCCCAGTCATTCCCATGGCAATACCAATGTCGGCTTGCTTTAAGGCAGGCGCATCATTGACACCATCACCTGTAGAAGCAACGATTTCACCATTTTCTTGTAATGTTTTAACAACCTTATACTTCTGTTCAGGCGCTACCCGAGCAAAGATTACTTCACCTTTCAGGGCTTCACGAAGCTCGTCTTCACTCATTGTATTTAGCTCGTCACCCGAAATAACCCGAGCGGCATCAGAAGTAAGGCCAATTTGCACAGCAACCGTTTTGGCAGTAAGTTTTGAATCACCAGTGACCATGATGATTTTAATTCCGGCTTCGTGACAACGTTTAACAGCATTATATATTTCTGGTCGAGGTGGGTCACTCATTGTGGTCAAGCCAACAAATACCAAATGATTTTCGGCTGTTTCAATTGTCAATTTATTCACATCAGTTGTTTGATCAATGATGCGGTAAGCCATTGCCATGCTTCGTAATCCCTTAGCTGCATATCCAGCATTACGCTTTTTGGCTAAATCCTGATCTTCTTTAGTCATAGCCCGAACTTGACCATCAACTTGAATCTGATCACATTGCTTGATGACATCACTAAAAGAACCCTTAGTAAAGATAATATTTTGGGTATCATTCCAACGATGAATCGTTGACATGCGCTTTCTATCTGAATCAAAAGGCAGTTCCCGTAAACGTGGATATTTAACTAATACCTTTTGTCGATCAAAGCCAGCCTTTTCAGCCATGATAATCAAAGAAGCTTCAGTCGGCGTTCCCAAAATTTTGGGCTTTCCACCCTTAGTTTTACTTGGCTGAACAGCAGTATCATTATCAAGAGAAGCAATTTGAACTAATTTATGCAAATCAGGATTTTCTTCATACCATAACTGCTTTTTGTTTAACTCAATTTGTCCATTATTTTCATAACCGTTACCGGTAACTTCATATTCATTTTTAGGCGTCCAAATGTAGTGAATAGTCATTTGATTTTGGGTTAATGTCCCCGTTTTATCAGAACAGATAACGGTCGTTTCACCCAAAGTTTCGACTGAATTAAGTTCCTTAACCAGCGCATGTTTTTTCGCCATCCGCTTAACTCCTTGGGCCAAGCTTAAGGTAACAGTTGGTAAAAGTCCTTCTGGAATAAAGGCAACAATCATCCCTAATGCAAAAATAAAGGCTTTTGCGAAAGGATATTTAACAAAGAAAATTGCTGCTAATAAAAAGACGATTCCGATTGAAACAGCAATAATTGATAATTGCTTAGTCAAACGGTTAAGCTCCTGCGTTAACGGACTATCGACTTTATTTTGCTTTTGGGTCAGCTGCGCAATTTTACCAAATTCAGTATTCATTCCTGTAGCAAATGCAACCGCACGTGCAGTACCTGCTCCAACAGTCGTACCCGAATAAACCAAGTTAGTTTCAGCGTAACTGCCCTCACCAGGGGCATATTCCGTTGTTTTTGATTCCGGAACTGATTCACCATTTAAGGCACTTTGATCAACCTGCATCGAACTGGCAGAGATTAAGCGCGCATCTGCCGGAATTGAATTTCCTGCTTGTAAAATAAAAACGTCGCCAGGAACCAATGTCTTAGAATCAATCTGAACCTTTTTACCATCACGGATAACTTGTACATAGGTCGGCAACATATTATTTAAGGCATCCGTTGCTCGTTTAGCTGCTCGTTCCTGCCAAAAACTAAACAATCCGTTAATGATGTTAACTAGCCAAATTGCGATTCCTAGTTCGACTGTCCCGCTTAGCATTGCTATCGCACCGGAAATCCAAAGCAGAATAGCCATCATACTGATAAAATTCTTGAAAAATGCTTTCCATTCTGATTCTTCCTGCGATTTTTTAATCTCATTAGAACCATATTTTTGTAATCGACGAGCTGCCTCTTCAGAACTTAATCCGTCTGATGAGGACTGCAAATTAGTAAAAACTTCAGAAACATCATTCTTAGCATAAAGCTCTCGAATTTTATTTTCGTCCATTCAGCGTACCTCTTATTTTAAAAACTTTTTTATCGTTAAATCCGATACCATACTTTACCACTTTTTAAGGTGATCGAACCATTCAAATTTTTTACAAATAAATGTCATGCTATACTAATCTTATTAGATAATAAAACCAAAATTTGAGATGGAGGCTTAATAAATGAAGCTATTAATTGGTGGCTATACTAAAAAGAAAGCTACTGGTATTTATGAATTGCCACTGTACAATTCTAAAAAAGGATTAGAAGTCGAGCTTGGAGACGCTAGAGAAGTTATCAAGGTCGGCGGCCCTACTTATTTTGTTCAGGATGGCGATTTAATTTTTACAATTAATAATGCGGGTGATAAAGGCGGCATTAGCGCTTTCCAATTAGTTAACGGCGCGTATCAAGAAAAGGATTCATACTTAACACCTGGATCATCACCAGCTTATATTGGCATTAATCGCAAAGATAAATTGCTCTATACAGCCAATTATCATACCGCTGCCTTAGCTGTTTTTTCATATACTGACGAAGGCAAATTAAGCTTAATTGATTCCGTTACCCACACTGCCGACACTCTTGGCCCAAAGCAAGAACAAGCAGACGGACCACACCCCCACTTTTTTGACCAAACACCGAAGAAAAACCTGGTTAGCTGTGATCTCGGTAATGATTGCGTCGACTTTTACCGTCTCAAAGACAATCATCTGGAACACTTAGCCAAGTACCAAAATGAGCCCGGCTTCGGAACCAGACACATCGTTTTCAGCCCTGATGGTAATTACTTTTACGTTGTCGGTGAGCTTTCAAGTAAAGTTAACGTTGTTAAATTTTCTGAGAGTGATTGGACATTTACAAGTATTGCCACTTATTCAACTATTCCTGACAACTTTACCGATCACAATGGTGCTGCCGCAATTAAAATTAGCCACGATGGTAAATTTATCTATGTTTCTAATCGTGGTCATGATTCAATTACTGTTTTTGCAGTTAACGATGATCATACACTCCAATTACGTCAACGGGTATCGACTTTTGGCGAATTTCCGAGAGACTTTAACTGGGATGAAAGTGAACAGTTTGTTGTTGCCACTAACCAAAACTCTGACAATGCAACTTTATATAAGCGCAATGCCAAAGATGGGTGCTTAACCCCAATTCAAAAAGATATCTACGTACCTGAAGGGACAAGAGTTCTATTCAGTGAATAACTAAATTAAGCTACTAAAAAAGAGTTGCTGATGCAACTCTTTTTATTATGCCTTAATTATTATGCTTTTTGCTTCTTTCGCCATAATTGCTGCATATCCGGCGGATCAGGAACTCTGATTTGCACACGTTTATTTGCCCTAAAGGGATCAGGAAAAGAGACGTAAAAGCAATTAAGTGCTTGCCGATTAAACTCATCCTTAATACCGTATAGCAGATCGCCAAATAAAGGATGACCCAACGACTGCATGTGAAGCCGAATCTGATGTGTTCGACCGGTATATAGCCGTAACTCAACCAAACTTATTCCAGGAGCTTGCTTAAGAACCTGGTAGGCCGTGACAGCTTTTTTACCGTTAGGATCGATAAAACGCTTGACCGTTTCTTTAGTACTGCCGATTGGTTGCCTAATAATGCCACACATTTCATCGGCTTTAAAATTACCGTGAACAAGTGCGTGATATTTTTTAACAAAATCATCTTTACTGAGCTTGCTAAAACGCGCATGAGCAATGGCATTCTTGCCCATTAAAACAATTCCCGATGTATCGCGATCTAATCGGGTAATCACATGAGGCTTACTTCCTTGGTTTTTTTGCTGGTCAAAATAACCTAACACACGGTTTACTAATGCATTATCATCATAACGCGAAGGAATTGAAAGCACGCCGGCCGGCTTATTAATAGCTAAATAGTCGTTAGTTTCTTGGACAATATCAATGGGCTGATATGATGGCTGCAGCCACGGATTAACCTTTTCTTTGCCAGGAACAAAAATTACTTCATCTTGTGGATGAAGTACAAAATTGGTATAGCGCCGTTTATGATTAACTAGAATTAAACCACCATTATTTTTAGCATCGGTTACCGCTTTTTTGGAAAACCCGTTTTTCATTAAAAAAGCCCCTAATTGCTTGGGAGCCTTTGTTTGTACAATCAATTTAAATAAAGTCATCTTTACCACCTATAAAGGCACTTTGAACACGTGACCAGAAATGAGTATGACCGAAGCGGTCAAAGCGAATTTCTTTGTTGGAAATACGATAATTAATCTTCTTAGCATTATGCAGGTCCAACTTGCTTCCGTCAACTGTCATTACAAAATGGGCCGAATTAGGAACAATTGTGATCCACTGGTCGGGGGCAATTACAATTGGTGAAGAAAGCGTTCGAAAAACACGATTATTGATTGAAGCGATTTCCGCCATCTGCAAGGCCTTGAGCCGAGGATGAATCACCGCCCCACCAAGCGATTTATTATAAGCCGTGGAACCAGTTGGCGTGGAAATGCAAAGTCCATCCCCACGAAAATTTTCAAACAGCTGCCCATCAATATAAACATTAGCTTCTAATGTATGTGAAATACGCTTAACCGCAGATTCATTAAGAGCTAAATAATGCTTTTTCTCATTAGCCTCCGTGACTAATTCAACCTCAAGAAGTGGATATTTGGCCGATTCCGGTTCACGCAAAAAAAGGGCATCGACCATTTTATCAACGTCTTGAGCTTGCCAATCAGTATAAAAGCCTAGATGACCAGTATGAATGCCAATAAACCGAATTGAACTGATTTGATTTTCATACCGATGGAAAGCGTTGATTAAAGTACCATCACCCCCGACTGTTATTACAACATCAGGATATTTAGCATCAAAAACAACGCCCTCCTTTACTTCGAGGGCATTTTTTAAATGCGCCACAACCTTAAGCGTTTCTGCATTATTATTATGAGCAATTGTAATCCTCATTATTTTTCCTTACCTTTATTTTTGGTAAAAATCTTTTGGGCTTCCTGAACTTCATCTTTAATCAATGACATTTCCTCGTCAAGTTTATAAGCCGTTTCTGCAGTTGACTTTAATCTTTTAGAAATGTCTTCTGGGTAGGAACCCTGGTATTTATAATTTAGGGTGTGTTCAACGGTTGCCCAAAAGTTCATTGCTAAAGTTCTAATTTGGATTTCTGCTAATAATTTTTTTGATCCTTCGGGTAAATAAACGGTGTAGGAAATAACCATGTGATAAGAGCGATAGCCTGAAGGTTTAGCATTTTTAACATAATCACGTTCTTCTAAGACTTCCATGTCATCTCGATCATGGATTAAATCAACTACTTTATAGATATCATCAACGAATTGACAAACAATTCTAATGCCAGCAATGTCCTGCATATCAGTCTCAATTACATCGGGACTGATCACACGACGTTCCATTTTTTCTTTGATTGAATCTACTGTTTTTACTCGTCCAACCACAAATTCAATTGGCGAGTGTTCACCCTTAGTCAAAAAACTCTGACGCAAGGACCGAAACTTTACTTTTAATTCACGAACAGCCTCGTTATAAGGCCACAAAAAATTATCCCAGTCAATATTCATAGAAATAATTCCTTTCTCTACAGCACATTCATTTTAACATAAAACAAATGATAGCAATTTCATTCAGACAAGCTAATTATGTAAAAGTTAAGTATTTGCTTTTACCAAAAAGCCTTGATTGCAGTATTCTTTGTTTTTTTTGGCTACTGAGGCAAAGCGACATAAACGATAATCTAAAATTATGATAAATTTATTAATCTGTGTCAAAAAATTAGTCCTAATCGTCCCTTTTTATTATTTTTCAAACCAATTTTTTGACTATTAAAGTAAAAAAGGTACAAAATGGTAAGCATTGATGCATTATAATAAGAGTAAACAGACTACGTGTTTTTGACAATGCAAGCTGAGCTAAACGATGCTTAACACGCCTGTACTTTTTCAAATCTGATAATAGATACATGAAAATGCACCTTTTGATAAGGGCCTATCTTTTGTTAAAACTAAATTACGTTTTAACGTAAAATCAAGCCTTGATCAATATTTATGAAAAGAAAAGGATAGTCGGATGTCAAAAAATAATGAAATCGAAGCTAAAATAATTTTGCCTGAACAAGTTTACCAACAACTATGTGGTGATTTTAATATCAAAACCTGCTTTACCCAGGAAAATTATTACTTTGACACAAACAATGGCTTACTAAAGGATAATAATATCAGCTGCCGGATCCGGCTCTTTGATAATAGTGCGGAACAAACACTCAAAGTTCCGCATCAAAACCCAGTCCAACAAAAATTTCATGAGGCAACAGAGATTAATGATTCACTGCCACTTGAACAAGCCCAAAATCTTATAAAGCAAAGTGCTCAGCGGCAAGAAATTTCTTTCAGTGGAAATGTTGGTCATTTTTTACAAAGTCATCTCGCTGCTGCTAGTCAATTGCATCTCCAAACATACAGTAAGACCAAGCGAATTTTGGCAGTTGGTCCGCAAGATTGCGAGTTAACTTTTGACAAAAGCCAATACCCTGACGGTTATCAGGATTATGAATTAGAAATTGAAAATCCTGATCCTGAGCTAATTAAAGCGGTTTTAGCAAAATTAAAAGATAAGTATCATATCGTGCAAAACTTTTCTAATACAAACCAAGCAAAAATTGCACGCGCTTTCAAACATCGTGGTAAAATGTAAGTGAAAGTATATTTTTTGGTTATAGGATAGATATTTGGTAGAGTTATATTTAATTAAATAATCAAGATTAATCAAGTTATGGAGGAGCCTGATCATGTTTGAGATATTTCTTTTTGTCAATCCCATTGGTTTATATTGTTATGATACGGAAGTATTAATCAAGGACGCAATTGACGAACTCAACATAAATTCCTGCTTTCATTTTATTCCCGTTACGAATTCGAAAGTCATTAAAGAAGACATCATTAGAAGAAAAACTAGCGGACAAATTATAAATGATATTCCGGAATACACAATGGCTTCTTATCAAGCATTACGTAATTACCATGCAATTAAATTCGAATATGGTAATAGAAAAGCACGTTGCTATTTAGTTAGCTTACAAAAAGCTGTTAGTGGCGATTTTAATATTTACTCACAGGATTTACCTGAACAAGTAGCATTAGATTTAGGGTTAGATTTTAATCGCATTAATAGTTCTAAAATAAGTAAATACGTTGACGATTCCATTCAGCAAGACAAAGATCTTGCCCGCAAATTTAACGTTAAGAATATACCAACAACAATTATTTTTAATGAAAGTGGTAATTATAACGGAATTTTACTTGAAGGAATTGTAGCTCATGATAAGTTAATTGCACTTTTCAAAAATAGTGCTTGTAATCAAATTCCTGACGAACCAAAAGAAGAAAATAGCTATTACCCAACACGACATTTACGCTTGATGTAAGAATAATGTGATATTGTCGGGTGACTTTACTGGTCTGAATCGTTCATAAACCCAATTAGGCAGATCATTAATTGTCAGGTGATTTTGGTAAAGTTGAGCAGCAATGCGCAAGCCTTTAGTGCTTTTTTGCATTATTTGTGTTTGCAAGTAGCTTTTTTGTGCTCGCGGGTTAACGTTATAAGTGATTAATTGGGGCTGAAAGTGCCATAATTGCCGTAGTCCACTTTTACTTAAAGCAAAATTCGTTGACTGATACTGGATACGGTTAGTTAAAGGCTCACGTTGGACGTTAAACTTTAACCGTAAAATTTTTTTATAAGGGTTAATTTCAAAATAATAATTATGCCACAACTTATTTTCACGAAAGAAAATGAGTTGTGACTTTTTTATTTCTCGCGTTAAATAATGCCGTTTGCCTACTAGCCAAATATCTTTAATTCCATTTTGCCTGTATAAGAGATGGCGATGATTAAATTCTGCTTCGCTTAAAGGCGCACATTGGACTTCAAATGCCAACCTGGGACTTGCTAAAACGTCTGCCCTTAGTTGACCAGAAGCCAAAGTTACCTCTGTTTGCGCACTGAATTTTGCCTGCATAAGAGCAATTTTTAGTAGGTTCTTACTTCGTGCATGCTCATCTTTTTCTCCAGCCAAATTAACCTCTCCTGGTTGATGCCTAAAATAAGCAGTACCAGCCTTTACCACTAACTGCACTTCTTGAGAGCAATGCGGACAAAAATAATGATTTTTTTTCTTTTTAACTAGTGCATTTTTCACTTTTTCTGCTTCATCAATTGCGGTCACTAATTTATTATTCCAAAAAGCTGCATACATAATTTTCACCCATTATTAAGTACGCAAAAAAAGCAAGATTCACTTGCCTTTTACTTTTTATTCAAATAAATTATTAGTGCTTCAAATGGCTAAAATAATGACGTAACTGTCCAAGGGCATCACGTTCAATTAAACACTTACCCGTTGTTCTAACCCGAGCCATATCAGTCGCTTTTACTTTTGTACCGTATTCGTTAGCAATAATCCAAGCATCTTCTGGTTTAATTTCAACGTAATTTTCATCTGTAAATGCTAAATCAAGATAAAACAACCCACGTTCAAAATAAAGGCTTGAAGAAAGATCACTGGCTGATAAGCTATCTGCAAGTTCCGTTACTTCATTAAAGTCATTAAAACTGTAAGCTTGTTTTTTCTGCAACTTCCAAAAAGCTTTTTTAACTTTTGGCTTATTAGAATCGTTTGTGTCAGCACTATTTGCGTCATCATCTTCTAAATCAAAAAATGAGCGCCGTGAGTCAGTAATTTTGCTTTTTTTCAAATAACCAAAGTCGTTTTCAAACAGCTTAGATAGCTTGTCACGATCCTTTTCAGTAGTCTTAGTAATCAATAAGTCTAACCCACCATTATTCGGCATTACCTGAAAAGTAACGGGAGCATCTTGACTAAACGAATGGTCAGTATCAATTTCATCCAAAATTGAATAAAAGAATTGTTGGATCTTATCTTTATCGCCCAGCAAATCTAGAACTTTTAAACCGCGGTTTTCTAACTCGGCTTTATTAATCCTCACGCGGATAGTATTTTCATTAATATGTTCTACTTGCATGAGTTCTTCACCTCCATCAGATCCTTTGTTATATTGTAGCGTATTTTACGAATAAAATAAAAGCGTTAGTTTAAAAAACCAACGCTTTTTTCTTCATTACTTAACCTACTATAAGTCAGCAATTTTTTGCATCTCTTCAAGTTCAAGACGCCGTACTTTTCTTGGCAAGAACCGTCTAATTTCGTCTTCATTGTATCCAACCTGAAGTCGACGATCATCCATAATAATCGGTCGTCTTAGAAGACTTGGATTCTTTTCCACTAAATCAAGTAGATGATCAATCGACAAATCATCTAAATTAACTTTTAATTGTTGAAATGCTCTGGAACGTGTAGAAATAATTTCCTCTGTACCGTTCTCAGTCATTCGTAAAATCTGAATAAGTTCCTCTTTTGTTAAAGGTTCAGAAAATATATTTCTTTCCTTAAAATCAATATTATGCTTTCTTAGCCAAGCCTTGGCTTTACGACATGAGGTACAACTCGGAGATATGTATAAATTTACCATGTGATTCACGCTCCTTTGAACACATTGTTTGAATACTTTTATTATATCATATTACTTCCTTTTTGTAAGCAATATTCGTAATATTATATATTATACGATGTTAACTTGTAAAAGTGAATAAACTGTGAATTTTTTACCAAGAAAAGTTAAAGAAAACGAAAAGGGCCCATTAATATTTATTAATGCGACCCTTTCATTCTTCATAATTAATTATTCACTTTTTTCATTAATTCGTCAACTAATTTCTCGTTTTCTTCAGCAGTTTCTGAAACAAAACATGCTTTATTAGCTAATTCCTTAATGTCCTCAGTGTCAAGTTTCTTCATTAAACTTCTGATTCGCAGAATCGAAGTAGCACTCATTGAATACTCATCAAGTCCCATTGAAAGCAAGATTGGGAACATTGTGTTGTCGCCAGCAGCTTCACCACACATGCCACACCAAATACCATTTTCATGAGCAGCATCAATTGTGTGCTTAATTAAGCGTAATACTGAAGGATTGGCAGGTTGATACAGGTAAGAAACATTATCATTTCCACGATCAGCAGCCATTGTGTATTGAATCAAATCATTAGTACCAATTGAGAAGAAATCAACTTCCTTGGCAAATTGATCAGCTAAAACTGCAGCAGCAGGAACTTCAATCATCATTCCTACTTCAAGATTTTCGCCAACCTTTACGCCCTTCTTAGTTAATTTATCTTTTTCTTCAGCCAAAATTGACTTAGCTTTACGCAATTCAGCTAAAGTACCAATCATTGGGAACATAATTCCGAGCTTACCGAATGCTGATGCACGCAATAAAGCACGTAACTGTGTTCGGAAGATTTCCTCATTTTGCAATGACAGTCTAATTGCACGTACTCCCAAGAATGGGTTCATTTCTTCAGGTAAGTCCCAGTAATCGAGGTGCTTGTCACCACCGATATCCATGGTTCTGATAATGACTTGCTTGCCATGCATTCCTTCGATAACTTCTTTATAAGCTTCGAATTGATCTTCCTCAGTTGGAAAATCTTTAGAATCCATGTACAAAAATTCTGTTCTGTATAAACCAACAGCTTCAGCACCATTGGCATTTACACCAGCCATATCATTTGGAGTACCAATGTTAGCAGCAATCGTAAATTTCTTCCCGTCAGCAGTTACTGAAGGTTCATTCTTTAATTTTTCCCATTCAGCTTTTTGCTTTAAGAAAGCATCACTCTTCTTCTTGTAATCAGCTACTTGTTCATCAGTTGGTTCAATTACAGCGTCACCGTTCAAACCATCAACAACTATATTTTGACCATTAGTCACGTCTTTAGTAATAGAATCAGTACCGACAACAGCAGGTAATTCTAATGAACGAGCCATGATTGCTGAGTGAGCAGTCCGACCACCAATATCAGTTACAAAACCTTTGACAAACTTTTTGTTTAATTGCGCAGTATCACTTGGAGTTAAATCGTGTGCAACAACGATAACTTCATGATCAATTGAAGCAGGATTAGGCAATTCCTTTTTAAGCAAGTGCGCCATAATCCGCTTAGAAACATCACGAACATCTGCAGCACGTTGTTGCATATATGCGTTATCAGTCATTCCTTCAAAAATTGTAATAAATTTCTGAGCAGTTTCATCTAACGCAGCTTCGCTGTTGATCTTTTGCTCCTTGATTTCATTTTCAATTGCACCCGTAAATTCAGGGTCATTCAAAATCATCAAATGTGCTTCAAAGACTTGGGCTTCATCTTCACCTAAGCTCTTTTTAGCGCTGTCGCGAATTTGCTCAACTTCTGCAGTTGAAACTTCAATTGCTTTTTTGTAGCGAGCCAATTCACTGTCAACGTCGCTAATTGTCGTCTTTGTATAAGTAAGATCAGGTTCAACCAAGAGATAGGCTGGTGCTACAGCAATACCATCACTTGCAGCAATTCCTTTTAATGTCTTGGTCATTATTCAGCCAAACCCTCTTTTTTCATTGTTTCTGTAATAGCAGCAATTGCGTCCTTTTCGTCATCACCATCAGCACTAATAGTAACATCGGCATTCTTACCAACACCAAGTGACATAACGCCCATGATCGACTTTAGGTTAACTGACTTACCATTGTATTCAAGGTTAATGTCTGAACCAAACTTTGAAGCAGCTTGAACTAACAAAGTTGCTGGACGAGCATGAATACCTGTTTCTGCAATAACATGAAAAGCGCGTTTTTCCATTATAAATATCTCCTTTGAATTGAAAAAATCAAACCGGTAGTAAATACCTATTCTTGTATTAGGTTATCATTTTTTTGTGAATTATTCAACATAAATGTAACAGTTTACATCATTAAAGTTCAGACTTTGATCGCGTGTAAACTATTTTACCCCCTCGCAAGGCTTTTCCAGTTAACTTTTGCCTTTTACCAAAAGATCTTAAAGCAGCTTGAAAATCAAATGCTTCTTCGGGTTTAACTTCATAATGATCCAATTCACCATTTGCTAACTGCTCCAGAATTTTTTGATAATCCAAATTTACCACCGTTTCTATAAAACATATTCCATCCTTAGCAAAAAAATTGCTAAAGCTTATTTTAGCATATTTACCATGTAGACAAAAAAGGTTTTAAGTTTTAGCACTTGATTATTGCGAGTGCTAATTATATAATTTAATCATTGAAAAGAAAGGCGGTATAACATAATGCTTTGTCAAAACTGTCAAAAGCGACCTGCCTCAATTCACCTTTTTGCAAAGGTTAATGGGCAAAGCCGCGAAATTAATTTATGTCAACAATGCTATCAAGAACTTCAACAACAAGGAAATATTAATATGAGTAATGATAATAATGGTTTCTTTGGCGATTTTAACGATTTATTTAACTTTAGTAACGGCAATAACAGAATGAATGGCAATCCTAACAATCCTGGAATGAACCCAGGTAATCCTGGTAATCCAAATAACGGTGGAAATGGGCGCTCACTACTTGATCAATACGGTACTGATTTAACTGCATTAGCGAAAAAAGGTAAAATTGATCCCGTCATTGGTCGCGATAAAGAAATTGCGCGTGTCATTGAAATTTTAAACAGAAGAACCAAAAATAACCCGGTCTTAATTGGTGAGGCTGGTGTTGGTAAGACTGCTGTCGTAGAGGGCTTGGCCCAACAAATTGTGGACGGTTCAGTACCAGCCAAATTACAAGATAAACGAATCATTTCATTAAATGTTGTGTCACTTGTTCAAGGCACCGGGATTCGTGGCCAATTTGAACAGCGCATGCAGCAACTTATTAAGGAACTGCAAGATCACGATGACATCATTTTATTTATTGATGAGATTCATGAAATTGTTGGCGCTGGTAATGCTGAAGGTGGAATGGACGCTGGAAATATTATTAAACCCGCACTGGCTCGTGGTGACTTGCAGCTTGTTGGTGCAACAACCTTAAAAGAATACCGTGAAATTGAGAAAGATTCCGCTTTAGCTCGGCGGTTCCAACCCGTTGATGTTAAGGAACCATCAGTAGCGGAGACTATTCAAATCTTAAAAGGAATTCAAAAGCGCTACGAAGACTATCACCATGTTCACTACACGGATGATGCAATCAAAGCTGCTGCTGAATTATCTGAGCGCTATATTCAAGATAGATTCTTGCCAGACAAGGCTATCGACTTACTTGATGAAACTGGTTCTCGCATGAATTTGACAATTCCTTATGTTGATAAAGATAAAATGAAGGAACGAATTGATGCTGCACAGCAATTAAAGCAGGATTCTCTTAAAAATGAGGACTACGAAAAAGCTGCTTATTATCGTGATCAAATCGAAAAATACAATAAGATGAAAGATCAAAAAGTCGATCCTGATAAGTCACCAATTATTACTAGCAAGATCATGAACAAAATTGTCGAAGAAAAAACAGGCATCCCTGTTGGCGACTTACAAAAACAAGAAGAAAGCCAACTACAAAATCTTGCTTCAAACTTAAAAGCACATGTAATTGGTCAAGATAAGGCAGTTGATAAGGTTGCCCGCGCAATTCGCAGAAATCGAATCGGCTTTAACAAGTCCGGCCGCCCTATC
Source organism: Lactobacillus sp. B4007 (assembly GCF_026535895.1). Lineage (NCBI taxonomy): Bacteria > Bacillati > Bacillota > Bacilli > Lactobacillales > Lactobacillaceae > Lactobacillus > Lactobacillus sp. B4007. Next base: position 78,616 of record NZ_JAFNPA010000002.1, on the reverse strand, counting down.
GGTTCATTTCTCTTTATTGGTCCAACGGGTGTAGGTAAAACTGAGCTTGCTAAGCAACTCGCCAAGCAAATGTTTGGTTCAGAAGACGCTATGATTCGTTTTGATATGTCTGAATATATGGAGTCATACTCAGTTTCGAAATTAATTGGATCAGCACCTGGCTATGTTGGTTATGAAGAAGCAGGTCAACTAACGGAACGAGTTCGGCGCAATCCTTATAGTTTAATTTTATTAGACGAAATTGAAAAAGCCGATCCTTCAGTGATGAACTTATTCTTGCAAATTTTGGATGATGGCCGTTTAACTGATTCACAAGGACGGACGGTTTCCTTTAAAGATACCATCATTATTATGACGTCTAATGCTGGTCAAGGAATTAAACAAACCAGTGTCGGATTTGCTGCTGAAAATTCTAGTGAACATCCCGACTCCGCTAGAAATTCAATGAGCCAATTCTTCAAACCAGAATTTTTAAACCGGCTAGATGATGTCATTGAATTTAATGAATTATCTAAGGAAGACTTAATCAAGATTGTTAACTTAATGCTAAATGAAGTTAACAGTATGGTTAAGAATCAAGGAATGCAAATTACTGTTACCGATGATGCTAAAGAAAAATTAGTTGAAGATGGTTACAATCCTGCTATGGGTGCACGTCCTTTACGGCGAATTATTCAAGAAGAAATCGAAGATAAAGTCGCTGATTATAAGCTAGATCACCCAGCTGCTAAAAATCTTTTGGCCAGTGTCTCAGATAAGCAAATCACAATTAGTGAACAAGATAATGCCGAATCTGTGCATAGCGCAACAGACGAAGATTAATTACTTTAATTTAAGCTAGTAGTTTTTGATAAATTACAATAAATATTATTTTTTAATAGAGAAAATTGTTTAAAATAGCGTTATACTAAATTAAGAACTACTAGAAGAAACGGGTGAAATCCATGCATTTAATAGATGTAACCAATAGTTATAAGGATCTAGTTCACAGTCAATTGAATTCGACTAATGTTAATTACGTCAAAGTTTATTCATTAGGCAATACTTCTGTCATCTATACCGAAAGTAATGATGCGATCGGAATTGCCTTGGAGAACCACGATCGTCGTATACGTAAGGAAGAAGCAGAATTTGTAATTAAGCGATTAATCAAAGAGCAAGATCCTTCGTACGTGGTAACCTTCGACAAAAGTCAACACTTAATCGAAATTCATATTGACAAGTAAAAAAGAGAGACGAACGTCTCTCTTTTTTGTTTACAATTTTTCTGTTAGTTTTACATCTGGATACTTGTCTTGGAAAAAGCGTTCAGCAAACTGATTTTCAAATAAGAATAGTGGCTGATCATACCGATCTTTAACCAATAAGTTCCGGCTATTCGACATGGCAGGATCTAGCTGGTCTGGGTCTATCCAACGGGCAACCCGGTGGCCTAAACTATTTAATTCCACTTCGGAATTATATTCGTTTTTCATTCTGAATTTGAATACTTCAAACTGCAATTGACCAACGGCACCTAAAATGTACTCGTCAGTTTGATAATTACGATAAAGCTGAATTGCCCCCTCTTGAACCAATTGTGTCATTCCCTTGTGGAATGACTTTTGTTTCATTACGTTCTTAGCAGTTACCCGCACAAAAAGCTCGGGAGTAAATTCTGGCAAAGGAGGATAGACAATTTTATTCTTGCCAGCATAAATACTATCTCCAATTTGAAAGTTGCCAGTATCGTATAAGCCGACGATATCACCAGCCACTGCATCAGAGACTTGGACACGTTCACTTGACATAAATTCAGTTGCATTATTCAACCGGATTGGCTTCCCCGTTCTGGCTAAAGTGACATCAAGCCCCTTTTGAAATTCACCGCTACCAATTCTAATGAAAGCAATTCGATCCCGGTGATTGGGATTCATATTAGCCTGAATTTTGAAAACAAACCCAGAAAATTCTTCGTCATCTGGCGCAAGCGTTTGATCTTCATTAACAACGTGCTCTTGCGGGGCTGGAGCTAATTTTACAAAGCTCTTAAGGAACGTCTCAACCCCAAAATTGGTTAAAGCTGAACCAAAGAAGACAGGGGTTTGATCACCTTTGATAATTTTAGCAAGGTCAAAAGTGTTACCAGCTTCTTTGATAAGTTCAACTTCTCCAAGCGTATCCTGGAATTGCGGATTTTGACTAAGTGGTTCATCTTCTGCAAGATTACCATCTTGATCTAAAGGCAAAAAACGATCTGGACCATCTTTGTGATACAGTTCAACTTGATTGTTTGCAAGGTCATATAATCCTTGAAGTGTTTGACCTGAACCAATTGGCCAATTCATTGCCACTCCTTCGATTCCAAGAAGGTCTTCAAGTTCAGCAATCAGATCTAGCGGTGGTCGACCATCACGATCAAGTTTATTCATAAATGTAAAAATGGGAATGCCACGCTGTTTAACGACCTTGAACAGTTTCTTTGTTTGCGGTTCGATACCCTTGGCAGAGTCAATTACCATTACGGCAGAATCAACCGCCATTAATGTCCGGTACGTGTCTTCAGAAAAATCCTCGTGTCCTGGGGTATCAAGAATATTAATTCTTTTACCGTCGTACTCGAACTGCATAACAGAACTCGTAACCGAAATACCACGCTGCTTTTCAATTTCCATCCAGTCACTAGTCGCATAATGACCGGTTTTACGTGCCTTAACCGTACCAGCACTGCGAATTACACCACCAAAAAGAAGCATTTGCTCCGTTATCGTAGTTTTCCCTGCATCAGGGTGCGAAATGATAGCAAATGTTCTTCTTTTATTAACTTTATCCGTTAGTTGTTCACTCATTAATTTTTCTGCTCTTCTTCCTTTTGCCCTTTATCCGGTATGGTTAATAAGACAGTGAGTAGTCTTGACCGCATCATTCTGCGTGTTGTCAATACCATTCCGTTATCTAATTTGACAGACAGTTTTTCACCTTTAGCTGGGATAATTCCTAACTTGGTAATCATATAACCAGCAATCGTGTCAACGTCTTCCATTTCTAGATCGGTTCCAAATTGATCATTAAAGTCATCAAGGGGCATTTTACCATAAATTACATACTTATTAGGTGCAATCTTTTCAGATAAAACTTCCGTATGATCAACTTCATCATCAATATTGCCCACAATCTCTTCAATTAAGTCTTCAATTGTGGCAATACCAACAACACCACCATATTCATCTGTTAAAATTGCCAACTGTTGCTGCGTTTGTTGCATTTCAACTAACAATTCACTTAAGTCTGTTGTTTCTGGCGCAAAGAGCGGTGGATTCATTACATCTTGGTAAGTAATATTGGCAAAGCCTTTTTCCCAGGCCTTGCGTAAAACAGTTCTAATGTGAATAACGCCAATAATTTTATCCTTGTCTTGTTGATAGACAGGAATCCGCGAATAAGGCTCGCGCAAGATTTCCTTGAGGTTATCTTGCAAGCTGTCACCATAATCTACCATAAAAGCATCGATTCGTGGCACCATGACTTCACGAACCATTCGTCCCTGGAAGTCCAAAACATTGTTTAACATTGAAAATTCGGTATCGCTTACTTTGTGATTATCGTGTAAGTTTTTAATTTCCGCTGTTAAATGCTCTTTAGTTTCTTCATCACTTGCAGGGGAAAATTTATTTTTTAACAAATTAAATAAATTCCCCTTGTCAGGGTCGCTAGCCATATTAATTTCTCTCTTTCTTTAAATAACAAATTTAATATCAACATTATATCATGTACTCACATGATATGTTAGAATAGCACGTAAGAAATGAGGTTTATTTAATGAAAAAAAGTCATGTCTTACTTGTTTTTACCTTTTTACTTTTAATCCCCTACTTGTGCAGCCTCACGATAATTGGAATTGGCTATAATGCTTTAGTCCTGCACTCAGCTGACTTATTTAGAACTTCTATTGGGGCTTTCGTTGGCGCCTTAATTATGTTTGCAATCAAAGCCACAATCCAGCGTCCAGTTGACCTATTAGCTGTTGAAGTTGATGATGGTATTTTAAAGCAGCTTTTACGTTTCTTCAGTATTAGAAGGCGCCCTCTTTTGCAAATGGCAAACGTTATCTTAGATTTTATTCTTTGTTTTGCCGCCACTTTCGTCGTGCGTGCTTTTCTTACCCTAGACCAAATTGTTGGTAAATCCGTGGGCATTGTTTTTTTAATCATGCTATTATCAACCTGCTTGGGCGCTTATGTTGAATATGATAATCTGTCAATCGACCCTAAACAGCATTAATATCTACTGACTGACTTCCAGATAGAGCATCTGGGTCAGTTTTTTTGTTTCTAAATCAAGCTTTTGTACAAAATAAGGTGTCAAACTGTCCCCAGGGTTTTCATATGTTTGAATTCCTTGTTCGCGCACAGTTTGAAGAAACTGCGGAATCACAATGTTTAAGGGCTGGGCAAAGAAGGATTGATTTTGCTGCTCCCGTTCCTCAACCGCTACCTGAGCCTTAGGGAGCGTAAATTTCATTAATCCTTGTGGCAGCTCAGTTACTTCTGATGTGAGCACGCCATACCAGTACATGAAATTTTCTGGTCCGAAAACTACCATGCTACTACGATTGGTTAGTTCATTATCCGTTAAAAATTGTTGAAACTGCTGATCTTGTTCAAGCTCGATGTTGCAGTTATTATATGTCTTTTGCTCATCAATCATTTGATCAGAAAAAGGACGGCCAACAAAGGTAATTTCTTCTTGTAATTTTTGCATAAGTACTCCTAATATTCAGCTAATTCATCAAGCGGAATAATCTTTCCCGCCAAAAAGGCATCAATTTCACTACTAGAAAAGCCATGCGTAAACAGATAATTACGCATCTTTGCTTGACGCTCACTTTCTGGTAAACGACGAAAGCGCTTGTAAGCTTTCACGCCTTGCTTTCTTAACGCTTCTAATTGTTCCTCATCATTTTGTTCAAGATCAAGACTGGCAATAATTTCCCCGGCCAATGCACTGGAAAAGCCATGACTTATAAGTTTCGTACGCATTTTGCGCTCAAGTTCGCGCTGAGCCAGCTTCCCCACCTTGCTTTTCATTGACTTTAGGACTCGCATTCCAGCATCTTGCCACTCTTCATCGGCAATTTCGTCTAACCCTACCTGAATCAGTTCGGGATCCACTCCCTTTTTCAACAGTTTTTGCGTTAAACTCAGCGGGCCATCGGTTCCTATGCGCAGATTTTGCCTGATGGTTAATTCGACATATTTTTGATCATCTAAGAAGCCCATTTCGGTCAGTTGAGCCACTGCATTTTGTGCAGGTTCATCATCAACTTGATGTTGCTGTAAATATTGCAAAACCTCAAAGACCGTTCGCGGCTCGTAATTTAAATACCGTGAAGCTAAATTAGTAGCCTTGGCATCTGCATCATATTGCTTAACTTCTGCTATTTTTTCCGGAGTTAGTTCCTGCCCCTTTAAGAGCACATACTCCGCAACGGTTTGCTCACTGGCTGAAAATGCATATTTACCATCCAAAAAAATGTTATAGCGTCCAGGACGTTTTTGGCTGCTAACCTTAGTAATTATTGGCATGTTGGTTCACCTTTCTATTAGTCTATGTCCATGCTAGCAAATTTCTTTCATTCTTGCTAAAAACTTTTCTTAGGTAGTACAATAAATTGTTATCATTTTAACGTTTTAATTGTAGAAAGAAAAAGAATGTACCGAAAATTTAACCAAAAAGAAACTAAAGAAAAAGACGTTATCATTACTATTAAACGCTTAGGAATAAACGGTGAAGGAATTGGCTATTACCGTAAGAAAATTATTTTTATTCCTGGTGCTTTACCTGGTGAAGTAGTAGTAGCCAAAATTAACAAGGAATACCCGCACTACATTGAAGCGGAGCTTGTCCGAATTAAAGAAAAAAGTCCCGACCGAGTAGCATACCCTAAAGGGGTTGATCCTGCAATTGGCGGTCTTGAATTGGCTCACCTATCTTACGATAAGCAACTCGAATTTAAACGTGACAACGTGCTAGAAGCACTAAAAAAATATCATCCCCGCGGTTTTAGCAAGTATAAGGTTAAGAAGACTATACCAGCGCCTGATGCTTGGCACTACCGGAATAAGGCCCAATATCAAATTGAACGCGACCACGGCAAAACCAAATTGGGTTTATTTGCGCCAAATTCGCACCAGTTATACGACTTACCAGTTATGCCTACTCAAAGCGTGGCAACGCAAAAAACAGAACGGCAAATTAAGGAATTAGCTGAACGCTTGCATGTTACCATTGCAGACCCTTACCGCCACCCTGATGGGTTAAAAACAATAGTTGTGCGTCAAGCTCAAGCCACTAAAGAAATTCAAGTAACACTAATTACTGTTGGTCATAAAATTAAAAACTTGCTTGAACTAAGCAGTGAAATTATGAAATTACCAAATGTCGTGAGTGTTTACCAAAATGAGACTGATTGGCGCAATCCGCAAGTCTGGGGTAATAAGACTGAAAAACTTGCCGGCAAAAACCAAATTATTGATGAGATATTAGGCAAACAATTTGCTCTTTCGCCGCGCGCCTTCTTTCAGCTAAATCCGGTTCAAACTGCCACCCTTTATTCAAAAGCCCTCAAGTTTTTAGACTTAACCCCTGAAGACACTTTAATTGATGCCTATAGTGGCGTTGGCACGTTAGGAATATTAGCGGCAGACCAAGTTAAGCAAGTTATCGGAATCGAAACCATTGGCGAGGCGGTTGCTGATGCCAATCATAACGTTGAATTGAACCATCTAAAAAATGCTAATTATATTCAGGGAAGTGTCGAAAAGGTACTACCTGAATTAGAGCAAAATGGCGTTCCAATTGATGCTTTAATCGTCGACCCGCCGAGAACTGGTCTGGCTAAACGGTTAATTAAGACTTTACTCAAGGTTAAACCTAAAACTTTTGTGTATATTTCTTGTAACCCTTCAACTTTAGCCCAGGATTTAGTTTTACTTAGTGAAGCTTATAACGTGCGGTTAATCGAAAATGTTGATATGCTGCCACAAACTCCGCGTTGTGAATGTGTCGTTAAATTAACCTTGCGCTAAAATCAGCGAATAAAAAATAGTTGTCGCAATGCGACAACTATTTTTGTTAGTGGATGAGGCATATTACTGTGTTGTAGATACAATGGTAAATAATGACTGATATTAATAGCGGTCTGAGCAGCCAACATTTATCTTTGAAAATCACTAATTTTCCAAACTATAGAAAATTTAAATTATATCATTACATATTTTTTACTTTACTTTGACAATATACAAATTATGGAGATAAAACCTTGTTTACGTCATTACCCCTAACCACAATTACATCATAGCAGTTTGTGCAAACGCTTGCAAAGTTTTTGCCTATTATTTAACGTACTTTGTTAAAAAGTTCTCAATATGTTTACGATATGCCTTGGGATGATTGGCAAAAGACTTGGCATGAGCAGAATCTGCTGCTATCCATAACTTTTTCGGACCTCTTGTCGCACGATAATTTTGGTACACCATTTCTGTTGGAACAAATTTATCTCGATCACCGTGAATAAACAGCATTGGCCGGTGATTTTTGTGGAGCTGGGCGATGCTTGAACCATCTTTCATAAAATAGCCAACCTTCATTTTATTAATACCGCTTAGGATTTCAACTAAAGGAAAACGTGGAAAAGCTGGCATATTATACAAAGCCTTTGCCTCGTGCTCAATTTCATCCTTTACGCTGGTATAACCACAGTCCTCGACAAAAGCCTTTACCTGGTGCGGAAGCTCCAGTCCGCTAACCATCATCGCGGTAGCAGCACCCATACTTAGACCGTAAACAACAATTTGCTGTTGTTGGCCTTTCTTCTGTAAAAGAAATTCAATCCATTTTTTGACATCATTCTTTTCAGGCCAGCCATAACCAATATATTTTCCCTGACTCTGTCCCTGAGAACGTGGATCAGGCGTTAAAGTGTTATACCCCATTTTGTGAAATAGTGCATCATATTCACCCATGTCTTCTTTTGTATCCATATAACCCGGTAAAACAACTACTGTTTTGTTAGAATTATGACATGGAAGGTAATTTGCCGTTAACTGATACTGCCCATCTGCTGATTTAATATGCCACTTTTGTTTCGTAGAATCTCTAAACCATTTCTTCTCGTGATAAAGTGGATCCGACTTAGTCAGTTTGCTACTTGAAGAACTTAAGAAGCTCTTTGGACCAGGCACACAAGCCACTTTAAAGAAATAAAATCCTGCACTAACAAATCCGATGCAAATTAGCAAAATGATAACGATTAGTGCAAGCAAAAGCTTTTTGTGCTTTAATTGTTTCAACGATAAAGCCACCTTTTTCAAAAAATTAATATCAATAGTATAACACTTTTAAGTTGTATAGGAATGACTATAATGAGATTAATAGATTTATTGCAACTCACCAATGATTTGAATGATCAAATCAACATCTTTTTAACAGTTCATCAGCAAATCAAACCCTTGGCAAAACTTAAAATTTCAAGCAGTGCATGCTTACTTTACCCTGGTCAAAAGCCGATGACTAAAGCCAAAATGACTAAACTGGTTAAAAATCTTCACGGTCGCAATATTCCGTTATATATCATTGACCAGCAAGAAAAAATCAATGTTTACGGCATTCAAATTGTTCCCGAAAACAATTTAGTTAAACTAACATAAAAACCGCTTTGCTTTTATAGCAAGGCGGTTTTTATTTGACAACTGCTGTTGTTTATTACATTAATTTTTAGCGTTTAAATCCGAGCACCACGTTATTTTTGCTTGTATTGCCGGACGTGATCTTTTGTCCCGGCAAAATACCAGTAACCGGGCTCTTCGTCACTATTAAGTTCAATATTATCTTGCGGTAAAACCAATGCCTCATTAAAAATTTGTTCATAATCGGCAATGGTAAGCTTTTGCCGCCGCTTAAGCATTTGTTGGGTAGCATTTGCGTCTAAGACATTTTGATAGCCGGCCACAACGCGACCAGCATAAAACTCGCCCATCGCACCTGACCCATACGAAAATAGTCCTACTAATGCCTCAGGTTCAAACGAACCATTTTCAAGCAAACTTAACAAACTTAAATAAAGCGAGGCCGTATATAGGTTACCAACTTCACGACTGTATTTAGCTGAAGCCGTAAAGTTTTCTTCTAAGTGCTTGGTCGTACTTGCGTCCTGCCCTGTGATTGCAAGTTGATTGGCCTTATAACCCATCTTAACAAATGGTAAATGATAAATTAGGGCCGAGAATGCGCTTGTCTTTATTCCTGTTTTTTCTTGATAGGATTTAAAAGTACGCTGGAAAAAGTCCAAGTAAACTTCTTTTGAATACTTGCCATTAACGAGGGCCACGGCCGAATCATTGGGACGCCAGAAGTCATTGATATCTGCACTGTATGCACTATGACCATCTTCTAATGCCAATATTTGCGGTTCAGCCTTGATTAGCATACTGACGCTGCCAGCTCCTTGAGTGACCTCACCGCCGGTTTTGACACCATAGCGCGCAATATCACTACCAATAACAAGCGCACTATGATGCGGATGAAGTCGAACATAATCACGTGCAATCATAATTCCAGCGGTCATACCAAAACACGCTTCTTTAACTTCAAAAGTGCGAACATCTGGGTTAAGCTTAAGCGCACTTTTCACAAATAATGACGCTGACTTTGATTGATCAACACCACTTTCAGTTCCAATAATTAATAACCCAACATTGTTGCGTTCAATTTGATCGAGATACTGCAGAGTAGCATTAATCCCCATTGAAACAGCATCTTGCGTCTGATCAGCAACGCTCATTTTACTTTGCCCAATTCCAATTAAAAATTTATTGGGATCTTCACCGCGAGCATGTGCTAAATCAACCATATCAACGTATTTATTCGGCGTATAAAAACCAATTCTGTCAATTCCTACTTGCATTATTTTCCTCTCTTATCTTAGCCAAAAACCATTCAGCATCACTTACAGAATACTTATTTGCAGCAGACATTCTTTCCTTTACCTGCTCTTTTTCTTCTGCAGTTGCCTCCAAATTAGCAACGATGTTTCTGGCTTGTAATTTCATATGACCTGCTTGAATTCCCTTAGTCGCAATTGCTAAAAGAGCAGCCAGATTATTGGCCAAGCCGATTGCAGCAATCACATTCGCCAATTCCGCACTTGAAATATGCTTACCCAAAAGCCGAAAGTTTTGTTGAACATCCTTGCGGGCGCTGATGGAGCCACCAACTGTTCCGATTGCTAAGGGTAACGCAATTTTTCCAAGCAATTTGTCATTTTCGACTGTCCATTTACTGAGACTGTGGTAATGGCCTTTGTCATTAGCCCAGACACCGCAGGCAGCTTCAATTGCGCGAACATCATTACCTGTTGCTAGTAATACTCCGTCGACACCATTCATAATGCCCTTGTTATTAGTCACGGCCCGATAAGGATCAACTTCGCCAATTTGACTTAATAATGCTATGCGTTTGGCCGTAGCAACGCCACCAACTGTAGCTACATCCAATTCAACTTTGGCTTCAGTAAATTGACTCGGATAATTAGATAGTATTGCAAAAAGCTTACAGCTTATCCCGGGAAAGCTGCTCAATTCGCCCGCCATAAATTCTAAAATTGAATTAACACGGTTTGCACCCATTGATTCCGCCGGATCAACTAATACTCTTAAAAAAACCAGTTGCCCGGTAGTTTCTTGCACATCAATTTGGCGAACTCCGCCGCCATGAGCAACCAAACTGTGAAATTTAGTATTTGCCTTAGCAATTAAATTAGGCAACTCTCTTTGTAAATTAGCTTGCACAAAACCCGGATTCTTTTGCAAAACTATCTGACCATAGATGCCGTCACGCTGACTGTGCGCCTTGACTCCGTGATTTTGAGCAAAAAGATTTGCCCCGTGATTGGCTGCAGCAACAACCGAAGGCTCCTCAGTTACCATGGGAACTAAATAGCTTTTGTTATTTACGAGTAAATTTTGGACGACACCCACTGGCAGACGTAATTGTCCGATAACATTTTCACTCAATTGATCGAGTTCGTGTAATATAGCTGGCTCAATCTCATCTAATTCGATGCCTTCCTGAGATAAAAACGCGCGTCTTTTTTCAGGGGATAATTCATAAAACTTCGTCATTTTAAAAATCTCTAGTTAATTCGCAAGCAATTGCTTGACCTCCACCAATGCACAAGGTTACCAAAGCTCTTTTACCCTTCACATGTTCCAAAGCGTTAATCGCTGTTCCTAGAATTCGGGTTCCCGTTGCGGCTAGTGGATGGCCTAATGCAATTGCTCCCCCAGCAATATTCAACTTATCCGTTGGGATTGCCAGGGCTTTTTCAAGTGCAACACATTGACCAGCAAATGCTTCATTTAACTCAATAATATCAAAATCTTCGATCTGACTGGTCGTTTCCTTAAGCAGCTTCTGCACGGCAAAATAAGGTGCAAAGCCCATGTATGCTGGGTCATTGCCTGATTCAGCAAAGGCACCAAGACGAGCCAATGGTTTCAAGCCCAATTCTTCCACCTTGGCAGCCGTTGCCAAAATTATCATACTGGCTCCATCGCTTAACGGGGATGCATTGCCAGCAGTAACTAAACCATTTTCTTTAAATACTGGCTTTAACTTACTCAAAGCCGCCATATTAGTATCTGGGCGAATATTTTCATCATAAACAATTCGTTCACTGTTAGAATCCGCCTTAATTAGCTCACGATCAAAATAGCCGTTCTTTCTTGCAGCAACCGCTTTTTGGTGAGACCGCAAACTAAATTCATCCATTTCTGTTCTTGAAATGTGGCATTTTTCAGCAATATTTTCCGCTGTTAACCCCATTGGCATCCCAGAAAAGGCATCGGTTAATCCGTTAGTAAGCATCTCGCTTTTCATATCCTGCCCAGATTTATCTTGCGCAAAATAAACAGCATTCGTCATACTTTCGGCTCCACCAACTGCGACTAAATCAAAATCACCCATGACCATTTGGCCCTGGGCTAAGCGCACAGCTTTTAAGCTCGAACCGCAAACCTCATTAACAGTAACACTGCTGCTTGTTTCTTTCATGCCAGCGTCCAAAGCGACTTGGCGCGCCATATTTTGTCCTAAGCCAGCCCCTAAAACATTACCCATAAATAAAGCATCAAGCTTTTGGGGATCCAAATTAATGCTTTTAAGGGTTTCAATTAGAGCGAGTTCACCTAAACTGGTTGCATCTTGATCATTCCATAAGCCACGATAACGACCAAACGGCGTTCTTTTAGCAGCAACAACATAAATATCTTTCATTAGTTATTCTCCTAGCAAAATATTCAAGTTGCATAATACCTAAATTTGCTAGTTAAAAGTAGTAAATCGAATTAGATTTAGAAAAATTTTACCTAAAAAAGAAACCACTTTGCAGTGGTTTCCAATATTTTGTTATTTAATTATTTTTTCTTATTTTGTGCCTGCAGCTTTTTCCCTAAGTCAATAATGTATTGCCGCAACTGGTCTTTAGTCTCAGGGTGTTGCAAACCATATTCAATTGAGGTCTCCAGATAATTTTCTTTATTCCCGACATCATGCCGTACACCCTTAAAGACATGGGCAAAGACGCGTTGTGTCTTATTCATGGTATCAATGGCATCGGTTAATTGAATTTCACCGCCCTTGTCAGGCTTTTGTTCCGCAAGTATTGCAAAGATTTCAGGAGTTAATAAATACCTGCCAATAATCGCATAGTCACTTGGTGCTTGGTCAATTGCAGGCTTTTCAACAAATGACTTAACGTTAATTAGTCCAGGCATAATTTCATTATCAGGTTCAATAACGCCATATTTCGAAACTTCCTCATGCGGAACAGGCATTACCGCAATGGTCGAGGCGTGAGTTTCATTGTAGCGATTAATCAATTGTTTAGTAAGCGGCTCTTTGTCCATCATTAGGTCATCGCCCAGCATTACAACAAAAGGCTCGTCCCCAACAAAGCTGCGACCCCGGGCAATTGCATCGCCCAGACCAGCTGGATATGGCTGTCTAGTGTAATAAATATTAATTCCAAGATGGGTGATCGCCTGCGACATCTTTAACAGGCCGGTTTTACCCTTTTCCTGCAAGTTTTGCTCAAGCTCAGGATTTGAATCAAAATGATCTTCAATGGAGCGTTTGTTCTTTCCGGTCACAATTAAAATATCTTCAATCCCGGACTTTTTTGCTTCTTCAACGATAAACTGAATTGTCGGTTTATCTACGATTGGCAACATTTCCTTTGGCATCGCCTTGGTAACCGGCATAAACCGCGTACCAAGTCCTGCAGCAGGAATAATCGCTTTCCTTACTTTCATACCTTATACACTTTCTTTTAAAATTCCTAAAACCTAATATAGCAAATTAAACTGGAAGAATCTAGTCTTTCCGGTGGCGCTTTCTTTGCACATATTCAGCTAAATGTCCTACCGAATACTGCACTTGACCATAGTTTATCGTCACAATTGCAGCATTGACACAAGTTCCAAGCAAAAAGAGGATGGAAGAAATATTAAGCCATAACATGAAAATAATAAAGGTCCCGATTATTCCGTAATTTTCCCAGCTAATGTGGAAGTTATGTAAATAATAACTAAACAGCCAAGATAAAATTAGCCAACCAATTAGAGTCGTAAAAACTCCTGGCCAGATAACCCGTTTTTTTAGTTTTATGTTTGGTAAAAAATAATTTAAATAGTATAAAGCACTGATCAAGATGATCCCAATCACAGGGTAACGGTAGTTAAAGACCTTTTCAATCTCGCCTACTGAAAAAGAAAAAATCGGTCGTAAGAATTCAAGTACTTGCTGACCAAAAATCAAAGTTAAACTAAGTAAAGCAAAAACCAAAATCATCAGGTTGGTCAACATAATGGTAATGGAACGCGTCCAAACAGTTACCTGCCATTTCTGACGTAATTCAATGTCACGTACGCCATAGATTCGGTTCATCCCTATTCGAATCGCATTAACAAGAGAAGATACCGACCAAAGGGCAAGCAAAATACCAAACGAAATGTACCCTGTAGAATTGCTTTTTAACAAGGAATCAATAATTGGCATAATGAATCCCGCAATTCGATCAGGGAAAATCAACTTAAGGTAACTAGCAATAGGTGCCGTATTAATCCGAAAAAGGGGCAAAATGTTTCCAATAATAATGATTAACGGAAAAATTGAAAACAGCACATAATAAGCAATTGCAATTGCGCTAGTTAAGACTTCGCCTTGCGTAAATTTAGCTGAAACTGTCTTGTAAAACAAAGAGATACGTTGTTTGGCTGCGCCGATTTTTCTACCCATTCAATTTAGTCATCCATTTCATCAAAGTGTGGTAAATACTTTTCGTAACCGTCATAAGGTTTTTGTAAAGTCAAAATTTTGGGACCATCTTTAGTGATTGCAAAGGTGTGCTCAAATTGCGCTGACTTTGAACCGTCTGGGGTTGCATAAAATACCCAATCATCATTTAGATCAGCAACCGTTTTTTGTTCAATGCGCCAATCGCCTCCCGCTTCAACCATTGGTTCAACGGTAATAGTCATACCTTCACGTAGCCGTAATCCGTGTCCAGCTTTACCCCAATGCGGTACTTCAGGATCTTCATGGATGCTTGGCTGGATGCCGTGACCAACTAGCTCCTTAACATCACCGTAATGATGTTCATCTTCCACGTAATGTTGAATCACCGCACCAATATCACCAATCCGGTTGCCTACGACTGCTTGATCAATTCCAAGATACATAGCTTTTTTGGTTGTTTCCATAAGGTCACGATCCGCATCCGAAATCTTGCCTACGGCATATGTAGTACAAGAATCAGTTTCGAAGCCATTAAGATTGCAGGTGACATCAACTTTTACTAAATCACCTTCGTTTAGGATGGTATCTTTACGCGGGGTTGCGTGCGCAATTTGATCGTTAACTGAGATGCACGTGCCGTATTTGTAACCTTCAAAGCCTTGCTCTGACAATCGTCCGCCCCTTTTTTTGACAAATTCTTGGCAGAACTCCTCGATTTTCCAAGTTGTAATTCCTGGCTTAATCACATCCCGAAGGGCCTCAAACATTGACGCCAGTAGACGGCCTGAAGCCTGCATACCTTTAAGTTCACGAACGGATTTAATTGTAATCAAAATTAAACTTCTCCTCTTAGTAAAATGATATTTACTAACATTATAGCGTTTTTTAAAACTTTACTAAAGAATTTCATCAAGACGGTGAAATTATGTATAATATTGTGATAAGCAAAAAAATAAGAAAGGTATGGAGAAGGATGAAGGCTAGAATTGTCTATGCTAGTATGACTGGTAACGATGCCGATATGGCAGATATCTTGGAAGAAGACTTACAAGATCTGGGCTTTGATGTCGAAACCAGTGAAGCAGAATTCACAGATGCTAGTGATTATTTAGCAAGTGAATTGTGCATCTTTGTCACCTACACATATGGCGAGGGTAAAATGACCGATGATGTTGCCGATTTTTATGAGCAACTAAAGGAACTAGATTTAAGCGGTAAGTACTTCGCCGTCATGGGTAGTGGAGACATGGTATATGCCGACCATTTCTGTGAAAATGTTTTTGATTTTGAAAAAATGTTTAAACAAGTTGGAGCAACAGAAGTTACCAAACCGGTAACTATCGAAAATGCACCTGATGATGAGGCAATTTCTGCAATTGACAACGCCGCAAAGGAAATGGCTGATCAATTAAATGATTAAAGAAAAAAACGATAATACATCCAAGTTTAATTCCACAGCTGATCCAACAATTCATCGTTTAGGACAACATTTAGTCAAAAGGCACCGAAACTTATTCGTTTATATGTTTTTTGGCTTTATTGCTGCGCTAATTAATACTGTAGCCTTCATGGTATTACATAAATACTTGCATAGCCCAGTTTTAATTTCCAATACGATTGCTTTTGTAATTTCAAATCTGGCATCTTTTGTTTTTAATCAAAAAGCGGTCTTTACTAATAACGTTGATTTGGAGCATTCAACTTGGCAAAAATTACTCGTATTCTTTACCTACCGGATTATTAGTCTAATTCCGGACAGTTTAATCATGCTGGTTGGTCTATCTTGGTTAAAACTCAACGCGCTCTTAGTTAAAATTATTGACCAAATTTTAGTCGGAATTTTCAATTATTTGACGACGCGCTCTGTTTTTCAAGCACAGGAAACAACTATGATTGAACGGGCTAAAAAAAGAATACAGACTCATCAAAATAAAAAGGACAATTAAAAGTCATTGAGACCCATTAATTAGGTTCAAAATAGGCAATAAAAAACTGCTGAGCGTCATTGTGAAGTGACTCAGCAGTTTTTTTATTTTAAATAAATTCTCTGATTTAAGTAAAATCCCTTGGACGTTTATTTTTATGATCAGAAAAGTAATAAGCAATATCTTCCATAATGCGCTCGGAGGCATGACCATCACCATAAGGATTCTTGGCATTGGCCATCTGATTATAAGCAGTTTTATTTTCAAGTAATTCAAGCATAGCAGAACGGACAGCATCAACTTGCGTACCCACTAGTTTTAAGGTACCCGCTTTAACCCCTTCTGGACGCTCCGTTGTATCACGTAAAACCAGAACCGGTTTATTCAAAGCAGGAGCTTCTTCTTGAACTCCGCCCGAATCAGTCATAATGAAATAGCTTCGTTTAGCTAAGTTATGAAAATCAACAACATCAAGCGGTGGGATTAAATGGATGTGGGGATCATTGCCCAGTATTTCCTTTGCTACCGACTGAACTTTAGGCGACATATGAACCGGATAAATTATCTCGACGTCATTGTGACTGTCAACCACATCACGCATTACTTTAAAGACGCGCCGCATTGGTTCGCCCTGGTTTTCACGTCGATGCATTGTTACTAAAATTATTTTGTGCTTTGGCTCGATTAAATCAAGGACTTCGTGATGATAATCGGCCTGAACCGTCTCATGCAAAGCATCAATTGCCGTATTCCCAGTTATAAAGATATTATCTGCCTTGTGATTTTCCTTTAGTAAGTTTTCTTTACTGAGCTTAGTCGGCGCAAAATATAAATCGGCTAAATCGTCTGTCATTTGCCGGTTCATTTCCTCAGGAAACGGTGAATACTTATTCCATGTTCTTAGCCCCGCCTCAACGTGGCCAATTGGCCGCTGTTGATAAAAACTAGCTAAACTTGCAGCAAAACTAGTAGTTGTATCACCGTGAACCAGCACAATATCAGGATCTTCTTTTTTAATCACATCAGTAAGATCAAGCAAAACTTTTGCTGTAACTCCTTCAAGGGTTTGATTTTTTTTCATAATATTAAAATCATAATCAGGTGTTATTTTAAAAATGTTCAGAACCTGATCAAGCATTTCTCGGTGTTGAGCAGTTACAACCGTTATTTCATCAAAGCGATTATCCGCTTTTAATTTAAGTACTAAAGGCGCCATTTTAATTGCTTCTGGCCTTGTGCCAAAAACCAGCATTACTTTAATTTTGGTCATAAGATCCTCCTTTTCTATATTAATCATATTAATTTGACAACAAAAACTCAAGCCGATGTGGTTTAATTATCATAAAAATAAAAGTTGGTGAAAAAATGGGAGTTAATTCGGTTTTACTATTTGGAACTGCACCACTAATTGTAGTTGCTGCCTTTTGCTTAGTTTTCAGTTTTGACGTACGTAAAACACGTAAAAGACGTCTTCAGTTATTTATTGCAGCAATAGTTGTCTTTTGTTTGATTGCAGTTATCATGTACCGCCTTTTTCGTTCACCACTTGCCTAAATATTTTATTAGTGAAATTGAAATTGTAATCTACTACCAGCAATTTTGATACTTTAAAATAAATTTGACAAACAAAAATTTTATTATTAATATCATCTTTGTAAACGTTTACGAAGATTTAAGTTTATTGGTTAACCAATTACATTTATACAGTATGGGAGATTGCTTTGCTAATTTCACAAGTATTGAATAATAACGTAATACTCGTGGAAGATGGAAGAAGGCAAGAAAAAATAATCTGGGGCCGTGGAATCGGCTTTAAAGTTCATGCAGGGCAAAATTACAACTTAAAAGCAACTGATAAAGTTTTTTCTGCAATTGCAGAGGATGATAAGTGGCTTGCTTCATTTAAGAAACTTTCTGAAGAGGTCCCGCGTGAATACTTTGAATTGACTGAAAAGATAATTCAACTTGCTAAGAATGAACTCGATGCTAAATTTGATGAGCATCTTTTAGTTCCATTAACAGATCACATCTTCTTCGCAGTAAAGCGATACAATATGGGTTTAGCTTTGTCCAACCCAATGTTGTTCGATATTAAACGCTTTTTTTCACAAGAATATCACGTTGGTAAACAAGCAGTAAATCTAATCGAGCAAGTATCTCACGTCCCCTTATCTGATGATGAAGCTGGCTTTATAGCCATTCATTTAGTAGAATACAAAATTCAAAAATCAGATAGCTCAGTCAAAAATTTTTCCACTATCATGGAAATCTCAAACGGAGTGAATAATATTATCGAAGCTAAATTTGGGCGCAAATTTTCTGAAAATAGTTTAGCTGTCAGTCGGTTAATGAACCATTTACATTATCTGATTTTACGGACCAATTCAGCTAAACCAGAAAAGGTCAAGCCAGGCGATTCAGAGCTCCTGATTTCACTTAGTCATAATAATCGACGTGCCGCGAGTTGTTTAAAACAAGTAGTTGCATATTTGGAAGACCAGTTGAAATATCAGTTTTCTGATTCCGACCAATTATATTTGCTGATTCACATTATTCATATTACTTCTTAATTAAATAAGGGCTTGTTACTTTAAATAGGCAATACCCAATAACCGAAACGCTTTTTGCGTTCAGTTGTTGGGTATTTTTTGTTAAAAAGTTAGAAGGAAAGTTATGGAAAATTCACAAAAAAAGGAAAGCTTTAAAACAAGATTATATGCCTTTTTACAAGACTTAGGTAAATCTTTTATGTTTCCAATTGCTACATTGTCGGCAATGGGAATATTAGTTGGAATCGGTAGCGCCTTTACCGCCCCGCCGATGATGGAACGCTTTTCTTTCCTACAAAATCATTTTGTTAATATTATTTTTGACTTCATCAATACAGTAGGTAGCTTTGGCTTTACTTATTTACCGGTGATGTTCGCAATGGCCTTGCCCTTTGGCTTGGCTAAAAGAAATAAGGGTGTCGGTGCGATTGCCGCTTTAGCCGGTTATATTTCTATGAACATGGGAATTAACTTTATGCTTAAGCAACAAGGTAAATTGGCTCCTTTAAATAAAATGCAAGCCGCTGGTCAAGTAAATGTCTTAGGTATACAAAGCTTAGAAATGGGAGTTCTTGGTGGAATTTTAGTAGGACTTATTACCTATTATTTATTAGAACGTTACCAGGAAATTAAACTTCCTGATGCGTTCTCGTTTTTTGGAGGTATCAGATTTGTTCCGATTATCTCCGTAATTGTTGAGTCATTTGTTGGCTTGGTAATACCATTTATTTGGCCTACTTTCCAAAGTGGTATCGTAGCCTTAGGACATTTAATTCAAAATGCAGGTATTTTTGGTCCCTTCCTCTATGGAATTGCACTATCAATTTTAAAACTAATGGGATTGCATCATATTCTGCTTGCAATGATCCGCTTTACGGATGCTGGTGGAACAGCGGTTGTAAAGGGAAAAGTAGTTACTGGTGCCTTAAACATTTTTTATGCTCAGTTAAACGCTGGTGTACCTATTTCGCACAGAGCAACGGCATTTTTATCTCAAGGATTTATGCCAACATTCATGTTTGGCTTGCCAGCAATCTGTTTAGCAATTTATGTAACTGCCAAACCACAAAACCGAACACGAATAAAAGGGCTTTTATTATCCGCAACGTTAATTGCATTTGTCTCCGGTATTTCAGAGCCTACTGAATATCTTTTCTTGTTCATTGCGCCAATGCTTTACGTGTTCCACACAATTTTACAAGGACTATCATTATCAGTCATGATGCTTGCCGGTGCTTGCATGGGCAATACTGATGGTGGAGTCTTAGACTGGATATTATTTGGTTGGCTTCAGCCTAACTCTAAATGGTGGGTTTTAATTCCAATTGGACTCATTTGGTTTGCCATCTACTTCTTCCTTTTCCGGTGGTACATTTTAAAATATAATGTCAAAACTCCCGGCCGTGAAGATGCTGGTGATGTAGTCATGACCAAAAATAACGGAATTTACGACCCAACTGTAATTCTAGAAGCTCTAGGTGGTCAACAAAATATCGTTTCTCTCGATAATTGCGTGACTCGTCTTCGCCTTGAAGTTAAAGATCCACAAAAAATAGACGAAGATAAACTTAAGCAATCAGGTGCTTTAGCAGTAATGAAAGCGGAAAAATCGGTTCAAGTTGTATACGGTGCCCAAGTTCAGAGCGTCAAGGATGGCGTTGAAAAACTGATGAATACACAGACAATGGAATAGAGGTTATAAAAGTGACACAATATGATTTTGATACACTAGCAGATAGAACAATCGATAACGCTCGTAAATGGGATAAAAATATTGTTTACAAGAAATTTACCCATGCTCGTACGGACTTTATTCCGCTTTGGATTGCGGATATGGACTTTAAAGCTGCACCAGAGATTCGGGAAGCTTTAGTTAGAATGGCAGAAAATGGAGCATATGGTTATACTTATCCGACCGAAAGATGGTACCAAAGTGTAATAAATTGGCAATTGAGACGGCACCATAATCACGTTGAACATGACTGGATTACTTTAGGATATGGGACTGTTCCCAATATGCACGTTATTATTCAAGCTTTATTAAAGCCTAACGATGCAGTTTTATTAAATACTCCCGTATATGGCCCTTTTGCATATGCCGCTGAGCATAATCAACGCAAAGTAATTAGTATTCCGCTAATTAAGGAAAAAAATCGCTATCAACTTGACTGGACCAAAATAGAAGAAGCAATGAAAACCCAGCATCCCAAGTTGACCTTTTTCTGCAATCCTCATAATCCTTCAGGTCGAGTCTGGAATAAAGAAGAATTAACCAGGATGGCCCAACTATGTCAAAAATACCATGTCTTGCTTGTCTCAGACGAGGTTCACTCTGAACAGATTATGCAGGGCGAATTTGTCAGTTCGTTGCAACTTGATCAGCAATATCTTGATAATTTAGTAATGTTTACTTCTCCAAATAAAGCTTTTAATTTGGGTGGGTTAAAGCTATCTTATTCAATTATTCCTAATCCAGAAATTCGCCAAAAGTTACGGCAGCAATATGCTCGTAATTCAGTAACCTCACCCAATGTCCCTGGCCAAATTGCTATGACGACAGCTTATGAAAAAGGTGATGCTTGGCTTGACCAATGCACAAATTACATTAAAGAAAATTTGGTAATTACCAAAGAGGCAATCAATAAAAATTTTAAGGGTTGGCAAATGATGGAGATGGACTCATCATATCTTCCTTGGGTCGATATTTCTGAAAGTAAAATTGATATGCATAAGATCGCCAAAATCATGGCGGAAAAAGCTGGTGTAATAGTTGGAATTGGTGATGATTATGTCGCAAATGCCGATAACTTCATCAGATTAAACTTGGGAACTTCGCATACGCTCATTAGACAGGCAATGGAGCGAATGGCTGAAGTTTGGCAAGAATATCAAAATTAATATTAAGGAGACAACATGGTTAACTTATTCAAAAAAATTTTTAGTAAACCAGTGGAACTATTTGCCCCAGCTACCGGGAAACTACTTTCTTTAAGTTCGGTTCCAGACAAGATGTTCGCACAAAAAATCATGGGAGATGGTTATGCAGTTGAACCAGTAGAAAATGATTTATACTGCCCGCTTAATGCCACAATCACGAACATTTTTTCAACCAAACATGCAATTTCATTAACGACAGATTCAGGATTAGAAGTACTGTTACACCTTGGTATCGACACAGTTGAATTAAAGGGTAAGCCCTTCAACTTGCTGGTCAAAAAAGACCAAGCAATAAATGCTGGTGATTTAATTGGAACGATGGATCTCAAACAAATAATGGTTGCCGAAAAATCACCCGATATCATGGTCATTTTTACCAATATGAAAAAAATTAAAGATTTATCAATCATTTCCTCAACTAACGTTCAGCACGGAGAAAAAATCGGTAAACTCACATTAACTTAAGCTCTATACCGCAGAAGAAACTACTTTTGCGGTATTTATTGTCTTGTTAACAAATATCGTCTTTAGTAATTTTTGCAGCAGAATGAAAAAGTAAACATATTTTCAATATGCATCATTTAACTCTTAAAAATATTTCTGTTGTATAATCACGGTAGAAAGTGCGAAAAGAGGTGAATAAAATGAGTAAAGAAGAAGTTACAAAAAATGTTTGGGTTACAACTCACGGTGATCAATGGGCTGTTAAGATCGCTGGTGAAGAAAAACCTTTAAAAATATTTGATCGTAAAGATGATGCATTAGAATTTGCCAAAGAACGCGCCAAAAAAGAAAAAACTGAGTTAATTAGCCAAAAACGTGACGGCAAAATTAACTTAAAGAATTCTTATGGCCATGATGATCCTTATAAAAAAGGTTAAATAACCACTTAATCTTACAAACTATTCTATCTATTGACAATAATATTACCGCTTAAAATTCATTTATATTAGTGGATTAGAACTATAATTAGTACCCCATTTATATATTTGCGTTAACTTTAGATATTAGTGCAATCAAAAAGTGAATAAATTTTTCGTAATGTGGTCTGATCTCCCTATAGGAAATCAGACTTTTTGCTAATTAAAATTATTTATAACTTATTAGTCGGCAAAAATTATAAAGCTTAGTAGATTTTGAAAGAAACAGACCCAATATTGAAACTGTATCAATAAATAGATCGTCCATTAGCTAATTTTAATGACCCCGGTGAGATTCGAACTCACCTCTACGGTTTAGGAGACCATTGTTCTATCCAGATGAACTACAGGGTCGTAGTAAATTAACTTTACCAAATTTAATTGATAAAAGCCAATTTTTTTAGTAATTAATATTGCCGTGTAAAATATGGTTCTGGATTGTTAGTGTCAGCAATTTTATCAGCCGCGAAAACAAAAGGCGTCCAGATTGCCAGAGCAATAAGCATGTTAACAATACACAAAACGATGGCACGCCAATCATAATTACAGGCCAAAAAAGGTCCGATAATCGGTGGCACGATTCCAGGCACAGCCGCTTGAACCGGGTTAACTAGTCCCATTAAAGTTACCCAATATGAAAACGCAACGTTGACAACCGGTGCTAAAACAAACGGGATGAAATAAACTGGGTTCAAAACAACTGGTAAGCCCAAGACAATCGGCTCATTAATGTTAAAAACACCCGGAGCAAGGGCCACTTTGGCAATAGTACGGTAATCACTTCTTTTTGAAAAAAGCAAAATTGCCACAATTAACATTAAGGTACCGCCAGCGCCACCAAACCAAGCAAAAGAATCAAAGGAACCACGAACCCAAATGAAAGAAGCTGGTTTACCGTTACGCACCGCCGTTACGTTAACATTTTGTGCTGTCAGCCAAATAGAATCAAGTAGCGGCGCCCACACCCCTAAGCCATTAATGCCGAAAAAGGCAAAAACCTGCACTAACAAAGTTACCAAAAGTACCATGCCAAAGCCCTGGCCTAGTTTTACTAGCGGCGTTTGAATGGAATGCAGTAGCCAATTGCCAAAAAAGGTCCCGGTAATAGTTTGAAAAGCAAAATTAATCATTCCCACACAAAAAATAGCAATGATTGCTGGAATTAGTGAATCCAGTGCCATCTGTTCTGCATAGGGCAAGGTTGTCGTTAGATTAAGTTTAAAACGAGCTTTTACACAAAGTGCAAAAATTGAAACACCGATTGTTCCAAACAAAATGGCGGTAAAAATTCCGGTCGTCGAGAACTGAGAAATATCAAAGGAATGATGGAGTAAAACCATTTTTCCACCTATGTGATATTTAGTTAGGTTGGCAATACTCATCGCTAATGATGACAGCGAAACAATCGCACCCGCAATTGGATCTACTTCCATGCTTTTGGCTAAATGATAGCCTAATGACATTGACAAAAATAAGGCAAATAAAGCAAAAGTCCCACGC
This sequence comes from Lactobacillus sp. B4007, assembly GCF_026535895.1. NCBI lineage: Bacteria > Bacillati > Bacillota > Bacilli > Lactobacillales > Lactobacillaceae > Lactobacillus > Lactobacillus sp. B4007. The sequence goes on along the minus strand of NZ_JAFNPA010000002.1, from coordinate 54,451 downwards.
CAAACCACATCACTAACTAGCATTAATGGCTGCATTATCCAAGCAAATGTTTTCCATCCCAAGTTGATTTTGGCAGCTTCGATTAAGCTTTTAACTAGAACCGCAATTGAGCCGGCAATAGTGATCGGCATTACCGAAACAAAGGCGTCGCGCAAGGCAACCAGCCAGGTAGTTTGACCCAATTTATTTGCCAAAGGCAAAAGATAGTCCTCTAACCAAGCAACTATTCGACTCATTTTTACTCCTTCTTCTTTAAATAATGCGGGTGATAACCCTTATTTTTATTGCGCCGTTTCTTGTGTTTTTTCTTTTTAGTCAGTTCACTTTGACCAGCCTTATTGCCCCCACTTTTAGCAATAACCGGCTTTTTTTCAGGTTGCTTTGTCACTAACTTATTGCCTGCAAAGTAAACTCGCGTAATTTGCACCGTTTCTTCTAACAATTTTCTTAAATCACGCTGATCATGGTCATCACCCAAGGTAACAACAAATCCTCTAGCACCCATTCTTCCGGTTCTGCCTGCCCGGTGTAAATAAGTGTTGGTTTCGCTAGGAATATCGTAGTTAATAACGTAAGTAACGCCAGGTATATCCAAACCACGCGCAGCTAGATCAGTTGCAAGCAAGAGCTTACTTCGACCGGCTCTAAAATCGAGCAGTGCCTGTTCCCTTTTTTGTTTGCCAAATTCATTTGCTAACAAACCAAATTTAGTTTTGGTGTGAGCAAGAATTCCCGCAAAACGCATCAGTGTCTGGTTCGAATCAAAGAACAAAATCCCCTTAAAATGTTCCAGGCGCATTAAACGCTGAACAAAATCGATTTTATGAGCATTGTCAATTTGTAAAAAATAATTTTGCACCGTAGTTGTTTGCTCAGAGCGCACATCAACGAGGACAAATTCCCGGTCAAACAGCTTAGCAGCATTTTGCGTGATTTCTGATTCAGTGGCACCAAATAATAAAATTTGCGAAGTAGCTGGCATATTCTGCCCTAAAGAGCTAAGGAGCTCCATTTTGCTAAATTCTAAAATATCATCAGCTTCATCAATGACTAGCGTTTGGATTTGTTCAGTTTTAATTCGGTTGCTTGAATAAAAATCAAAAAATCTACCGGGCGTAGCAACAACCACTTCTGGATGCTTTTTCTTTAAATTATCTTCTTGCCTTTTACGGTTTCCCGCACCAACTAAGGTGATACCAGTTAAACCTAGTGCATGAATAAAGGGATTGATCGCATGGCGAATCTGCACAGCCAATTCTGTGGTTGGAGCAATGATTACCAGGCTATTTGGTTTTTTCCGCTCGATTCGCTCTAAAGCTGGTAACGAATACGCCAATGTTTTTCCCGTACCAGTTTTAGCAAGCGCGATCAGACTAGTGCCGTCAAGTATTAACTGACTGGTTCGCGTCTGAATTAATGTAGGCTCTGTTAAGCCTAATTTTGTCAATGTAGATTTAATTTCTGTTTTCATTATTGTGTCAACTGTCCATATTTCTGTTTATATTGTGATACTGAGCCATTATAAGCTAACATGGTTACGCCATCTTCAAGTCCCTTGACCCCTTTAACGCGACCGTTGTTGGTATAGCGCCAAAATGAATACTGCAATTTATTAGGAGCTTTTTTACCTGAGGTAATAAAAAGAACATTCTGGGGAAAATACTTTTTATACTTTATTTCGACCTCAACCATTACTCTTTTCCCTTGCGCGGTTAACATGCGGGTAAACTGAGCCATTTGCTTTATATAACGAATGCTGCGGTCATTAACTGCAGGTTCAATCAAAATTGGCAGACTCCCTGTATTCATGCCTACCTTTTTCATAAAATATTGATAATGTTCCGTAGGAGTGGATTCATTACTATAGAAAATACTAGTTCCGAAAGCTAATTTTGTTCCCAAAACTTGGTCACGGTAAGATAAATAATCATCATCAAAATAGGAGCGACCCTGGGTGCTTCTCAAGTAGACAAAAGAGATCCCATTTGATTGCAACTCATGTAAGTCAATGTAACCAAAATTTTGATTTAGCTCTACGCCAATTGCACTTGAATTAGAATTCGCAGGCAAAGTTGTTTGATTGCGAATATTTAATGTGCCAGTAATCAGTAAGCCAATTGCAACCATTAGCAGCAATATAATTGCTGGTAACGTGTATTTATGATGAAACCTTTTCATCTTTACCTCCAGCTCTTTATCTGCTAATCCATTATAACAATATTCCGCAAGCAATTGATATATCCAACAACTAGCAAATCAGCAAAAAAATGACCAGCCTTTTGTGGCTAGTCATTTTCTTAACAGTTAGTTACTTAGTCTTCAACGGGATAAACTGGTTTTTGCCCGTTTAAAACGCGCTTAGCATCGGTCATGCTTTGCTTAATCATATTCTTAACCGAAGTCTTCGTGTAGTATGCTGAATGAGGTGTGAAAACGACATTAGGCATTTTTACCAATTCGCGGTAATCTTCAGGTAATTCGGAAATAGTGGTAAATTTTTTCATCACAATTTCTTCCTCACCCGTCATGACATCAAGTGAAGCACCAGCAATTTCCTGATTTTGCAATGCGGCAATTAAATCGTGCGTATTAACTAGTGGACCCCGTGCAGCGTTAATCAAGTAAGCAGTATTCTTCATTTCCTTGAATTGCTTAGCACTAATCATATTTTCAATTTCAGGTTCAAGTGGCGTATGCAGGGTTAAAATATCAGCTTCTTTAATCACAGTATCGAAATCAGTGTATTTAAGGAATGCTTCGTTTGCTGGATTTTCAATTAAGTCGTAGCCAATTACCCGGGCACCAAGAGCATGAAATATCTCGGCCACAGCAGTACCGATTCGGCCAACTCCAATAATACCAACTGTTTGATTGTAGATTTCATCGCTCATTAAACTTGCTTCACGAATAAAGTTCAAATCTTCCTTTTCATTTTTTAGAATTGGACCCCACTTGCGCAATAAGTACATTGCAGAAGTTAAAGTGTTCTCTGCCACAGCTCTTGGCGAATATGCAGGCGTATTTGTAATCAGAATATGATATTTGTGGGCGTAATCAAAGTTAATAATATTAAAGCCAACTGACCTCAAAGCAATGTGATTAATGCCATAGGAAGCCAACTTTTGGTAAACTTCTTCATCATTAATGTCAAAAATCTGTAAGACACTAACAACATCAAAACCTTTGGCTTGTTCAACTGTCCCGGCTTCTAGTTCATCATCGGTTGTTTCAAGATCATCATCAGGATGTTCTTTATTCCATTCATCGACATAAACCTTTTGTTCCGGCGTCATATTGTAAAGTAATGCTTTCATTCATAAATCCTCCTTTTTTGGATAAATTAATATAGTTACCATTTTATCTAAAATTAGTAACAAATTAAAGATTTATTTAAATAAAAAGCATAATTTAACTTTAATTAAAACTCTGCTTACCGCAAAATGACTCACAACCGGCTCAAACTAAATTTTTTGAGTTATTTGGTCAACATTAACCTTTAAGATCTTACGAATCCATGGAAAACGTTCCTTCATTGCGGTAAATTCAGAACCTTCACTCAAAAATTCGCCAGTCCCTGAAACATGAAAACCAGCCCCAGGACCAGCTGTTCCCTCAACTTTTTTCGAGCCCATTGTCAATAAAACGGTATTGTCATCGGCAAAATCTTCTTCAATACTGTGCATCCCAGCAGCCGGGATATAGAGGCAATTATTGTCTTCATCAATTTTGACGTATGACATCCAGGTGTTAACAACACCAGCTGGATTAGCATTGACAGTAACGATTGTTACAGGACCTTCATCATTCATCACGTCTAAAAACTTTTGTTCCATTTTTTCTCCTCCTAAACAACAAAAAGAAGTTACTTATGTAAGTAGCTTCTTTTTATTATAAAACACTTGTTCGTAAAAGCAATAGTTTTGCTTAAATTTAATATGCACGACTACCTTTTTTGTAGACAGCCTTGTCTTTTTGGACAACTGCGCTAATCTTTTCTAGTGGATTTTCATCTAAAACTAAGAAGTCAGCAAATTTTCCTTCTTCAAGCGTGCCGTACTCATTGTCAATTTTCATCAATTTAGCCGAATTCAAGCTCGTTTGTAAAGCTTCCAAATTGGTAAAACCTTGTTCTACCAATAATGGCAGTTCTTCAGGCGTCATCTTAAAATCATTAAATGGCGTTCCGGCATCGGTTCCTAAGGTAATTGGCACACCAGCATTTTTGGCATGAGTAATATTACCGCGCAGATCCTTCCAAGCCGCCGCAATTTTAGCCATTTCCCATTCAGGAATCTTACCAGGCGCATATTCAATAAATGCCCAGGCACCAACTATAGTTGGCGTCAAGTAGGTCCCCTTTTCAAGCATTAACTTGATTTCTTCATCGTTTACATAAAAACCATGCTCAATACTGTCAACGCCAGCCTTAATTGCGTTTAAAATTCCGGGATTGCCTTCAGCGTGGGCTGCAACGATTAATCCCTTATGGTGGGCTTCTTCAACTGCAACGTGGATTTCTTCTTCACTTAGTTGCGGATCATCCATAAAGTCGTTTTCTGTCATCACACCACCTGTTGCCATAACTTTAATTGCCTTGGCACCCTTCTTTAAGCCCTGGCGGACGGCCTTGCGCATTTCGTCCGGCGAGTCAACCAAGTGACCAAAATTAGGTTGATCACCATGTCCGCCGGTCATTGAATATGGGCGACCTGATGGCAGAATCTCCGGCACCTTCGTTATTTTGCCCTCTTTAATGAGCTTGCTCAATTCAATGTCAATATCAAATGTGCTGCCACATTCACGAATATATGTAACACCAGATTTTAACAAATCATGCAAATTGCTTAATGCGCGAACAACTGCTGCTACTTCACCGGTTTCAGTCCCGCCATCTGCGGTCAAGGGATCCATAATGATATGAGTATGACAATTGATCAGTCCTGGCATGACATACTTATTTTGTAAGTCAACCGTTTTATCAGCTTCAAGCTCAGTGTTTGCTCCAACTTCAACGATTTTGCCAGTTTCATCATCAACCACCAAATAAGTGTTAGGACGAATATGGTCAGTTACTCCATCAAACAAATTTACGTTAGTAAAGACTGTTTTGGTCATTTAAATACCTCCAAAAACAAATTAAAAAGCACCCGTTCCTTCAATAAGGACGAGTGCTTCGCGTTACCACCTTTAACTTTATTTATTACTCACGTAATAAATCTCACTAGCTATCTAACAATAGCTTGCAATAATAACGGATGCAATTCCGCTGCTGGCTAACTGTCACCAGCAGTCATCAAATAGAAGCCCATGTTCATTATCTGTTACCTGCTAGCTTTCACCAATTGCCAGCTCTCTTTATTGGTTACCATGATAATTACTCTGCTTTTCAAGATGAAATTATTTAATTAGTTTTTAATTTAGCATCTTATATACGGCTTGTCAATATGAAAAAGTGGAAACAATTGTATTAATATTTTTTAGCTGAAATAATGGTGGCAGCTTTTACTTTAGCAATACCTCATAGACTTTGGACTGAGCAGCTACTTCTGCTTGTTCTTTGACTAAAGACCTTCCCTTAGTTAAGTGTGCAGCCGAATTCGTGACGGCAACGATTACTGTTGCCTTTTTACCTGCATCCTTTATTTGCGTTAAATCCATTTGTGCTAGTTCAGTTGCAGTTGTCACTTGATCACCTTCATGGACCTTAATGGTAAATGGCTTACCGTTAAGGTCAACCGTATCAATTCCTAAGTGGAGCAAAACTTCAAGTCCGGCCGCCGTTTTGATTCCAAGAGCGTGTTTGGTAGCAAAAATAGAAACGACTTGCCCCTCGATAGGGCTATAAATAGTTGTACTTGTAGGTTCTATTGCGTACCCTTCGCCCATCATTTTCTTAGAAAACACTTCATCGTCAACTTGTTCTAACGGAATAAAAGTACCATTTACCGGAGCCGTAAAGTAACATTTAGAATAGCCATCTTCCCCCGAATTATTGACAGTCTTAACTGGCTTAACATCCTTAGCTGCCGAAACGGCTGAAGGCGCTGAAGCAGGTTGCGACAACAAGTCATTAATTTCCTGACTATATAAATCCGCTTTAGCTCCAAAAATTGCCTGCACTCCACCCGCAACGCGCAAAATGCCGGGCGAGCCGAGTGTCTTGAAGACTTCTTCATCAATCTTTGAATTATCATTTAAGGCAATTCTTAATCTAGTAGCACAAGCAGAAATAGTTTTAATATTTTGCCTGCCACCCAAAGCGGTTATAATTTGACCAGCTTCTGTAGTTAAATTATCTTGTGTTATTGTAGTAGATGAATTTTCCTTATCAACAGTAGCTTTTGTTTCCTGCATTCCCGGAATATTGACGTGAAACTTTTTAATACAAAAAGTAAACACAAAAAAGTACAAACAGAACCAAATAATTCCTATGAGTAAGACATTTGGCCAATTAGTTTTATCTTTTCCCTGCAAAACGCCAAAGAGCAAGTAATCAATTAAGCCGCCCGAAAAAGAATTACCAATTCTAATATTCATAATGTCGGCAAAATAAAAAGAACAGCCATCTAGGAATGAATGAATCACATACAACCAGGGTGCGACAAACAAGAAAGAGTATTCGAGCGGTTCAGTAATTCCGGTTAAAAATGAGGTTAAACCACCTGAAAGATAGAGCCCGCCATCTTGTTTACGATTAGCTTTCGGCAGACAAAAGTACATTGCTAAAGCTGCACCAGGCAAGCCGAACATCATCGTGGCAAAGCGCCCAGCAAAAAAGCGTGTACCGTAGGTAAACAGACCATGAAAATTGGGATCAGCTAATTGGGCAAAAAAGATATTTTGTGCTCCAACAGCTGTTTTTCCGGCTACTTTCGCTGTTCCACCTAAAGCGGTATACCAAAACATTGGATAAATTGTGTGGTGCAAGCCAACTGCACCGGTTAATCTTAACAAGAAGCCATATAGAAAACTACCAAAACTGCCCATTTGTGCAATCGCATGACCAGCCGCAGTCAACCAACCCTGAATGGGCGGCCAAATCAAGTAAAAGATCGCTCCAATAAAAATAGCAGCAATTGAAGATATGATGGGAACAAATCTTGAGCCACCGAAGAAGCCCAAAAATTGCGGCAACTGAATTTTGCGATAATGATTATGCAGATAAGCAACGACAGAGCCAATAACGATTGCTCCCAAAACACCAGTATCAATCGTATTTTTGGAATTAAAGATCTGTAATAAGCCTGATATTGTAGCGGTATAAACCAAATAAGCAACACCACCAGCTAAGCCAGCCGTTCCTTTGTCACCTTTTGCCAAGCCAACTGCTAGCCCAATTGAAAAAATTAATGCAAGATTGCTGAAAACAGCGTTCCCAGCAAAATTCATAATTTTTAAGATATCCTGTAGCCAAACTTGGTTTAATACCGGGAAAGCCGCTATTGCAGCGTCATTTGTTAATGCACCCCCTAGTCCTAAGAGCAACCCAGCAACTGGTAAGATCGCAATTGGGAGCATAAAAGCTTGTCCTAATTGCGAAAACCACTGGCCGGTTGCCGCCAATCTATTCTTTTTAGTCATTTTTCTCTCCTTCTTATTTCTGCTTGAACACCTCAGTAAATGTTTTAGCAATCTGAAGCGGTCTAGTAATCGCACCTCCAACTACGATTCCTACCGGGTCAAGCTCTATCACTTTTTTCAGTTCGGCCGGAGTATGAATTTTTCCTTCTGCAATTAGCGGTATCTTCGCCGCAACAATTTTCTTAATCAACTCATAATCCGGTCCCGGCATGTTGACACTTTCTTCGGTATAACCGGCAAGTGTTGTGCCGACAAAATCCATCCCACACTCATATGCATTTTTTGCTTCGTCAAAATTAGAAATATCTGCCATTAATAATTGTTCCGGATATTTCCTTTTCACTTCAGTAATAAATTCGTTGATTGTTTTTCCATCATGTCGCGCTCTTAAAGTGCAGTCAAACGCAACAACCTCAACCCCTGTTTCAACTAACTTATCTACTTCTTTCATTGTTGGCGTGATAAAAGGCTTCTCAGGTGGATAGTCTTTTTTGATAATCCCGATTATTGGTAAATTAACTGCCGCCTTGATTTCCTTAATATCACGAATACTGTTGGCACGAATTCCAACTGCACCTGCTTGTTCAGCAGCTCGTGCCATCAAAGGCATCACTCCTCCCTTTTCGGTATATAGCGGCTCCCCTGGTAGTGCCTGACATGAAATAATCAGTCCTCCGTGAACCTGTTTAGCAAATTTGTTTTTCTTCATTCGTATTATTACTTCAAAAGTTATAAATTTTGAAGTTTTCCTCCAAAAACAATCATATTATCTTTATCCGGTAATTGCAATCGATTGCCAGAAAAAAACTGTTATAATTTAGACATAATCAAGAAAGAGTTTAAAAAATGAACTTCATTCAGCTATTTAATCAAAATAAAGACAACTTAACTAAATCGGAAATCAAACTGGCCAATTACATTGCCACCCATTCTGAACACGTAATTTATGACTCAATTAAATCTTTAGGAAAAGCCACCAATACCAGTGATGCGACAATTATTCGTCTCTGTAAGAAATTGGGTTTTACTGGTTTTGCCAAGCTAAAAATTTTTCTGGCCCAAGAGTCTTTAACCAAAACCAACGAGTTAACTTCGACTCCTAGCGAATTTTATACTGATAGTGCCAAGATGCTAATCGATTCAATTAAAAAAACCGAAAACCTACTGACTAGCGCCAATCTACATAAAGCAATTAATTTGTTAGCTCAAGCTAAACAGGTTTATTTGTTTGGTGTTGGGCATTCGGGCGAATCCGCCAACGATTTTGCCAAGACCTGGCTAAGAATCGGATTAATTGCTCACGCAGAAAGTGATCCGCATATTCAGGTTCAGATCAGTTCGTTACTCGGCCCAAAAGATGTTGTTGTTGGCTTATCCCTTTCAGGTCATACAAAAGATACTTACGATTCCCTAAAATTTGCCAAAAAAAATGGAGCTAAAATCATTACTATTTCGAATGATCTTAACTCCCCAATTGCGGAACTTGGAGACGTTCAGCTCCAAACCGCTGTGAGTGAATTTAGCAGCGTTGGCACTGTTGCTGGCCAAGTGTCGCAGTTATATTTATGTGATGTTCTTGCTCGCGGATATGAAATCACGACTAAAGTCGATAGCCAGGAACTAAAAGAAAAGGTTTTAGTTGAAATCCTGAAAAAAGAAATCTAACTAATTTAGTCGTTTTAAGCAAAATCAACTAAATGGACAGGATTGCCATGTGCTTTAATCAAGTTGATCAAGTCACCACTATTAAGCCAGATAGTTGCTGTATTGTCATTGGGATGCATGCCAATAAGAGGCTGTTTCAAAAAATACGCATCCAAGTATAGTGGAATCTGCACATCTACATTATTTAGTAACGCTAAGGGCGTGACAGAGCCAGGCGTTACTTGCAAAAACTTTTTTAAATCTTCTGGTGAAGCAAAAGTTAACCGCCGCGTGCCAAATTTTTGGCGAAATTCCTGCAGGTTAACTTTTTTATTGCCCTTAACCGTCAGTAAATAGTAATGCTTTTTCTGATCGTCGCGAATAAATAAGTTTTTCGCATCTGCTTCGGGATGAGGCAAATGTAAATTAGCTAAATCGGCCATATTGAAAACAGCTGGATGATCAATTTTTTCATAATTAATCTGATGCTGATCAAGGTAACGTAAAGTTTCTATTTTATTCATGACTGGACCCTCCCTTTGTTCGTAAAATTAAGACATATGCAATGCCAATCAGCACAACTGTAACGACCGTAGTTGAAGTTAGCATAATAATTGTCCCGTAACTTTGCACAATTGCTCCAATAATTGGATTGATGATCATCGTGACTAAACTAGTGGCAAAGGACAAGCCAGAAATAAAAGTTGCACGAGACTGATCGCCAACCCACAAGTTTAGCATTTGCATGACCACCGGATCTAAAATATCTAACGTAATATACAGTAAGCCGGCACCTAGCAAAAAGAAATACTTGTTGCTTTGCAGTTGCAGCCCGGTTGAAACTAATAATATACTAGCGATTAAAATTGTTAGCGTTGAAAACTTTAATTTAATTAAACGATATGCCTGTGTGGCTACTAGACCACCCGCAAAGCTAAACAACATAAAGACGCTGCCGTTTGCGGATGCATCGAAACCCAACTGGGAAAGATAATTGGGTAGCAGCATAAAAATCGCATTGACAACGGCTGTGATGATAATCATAAAAATAAACAAAAAAAGAATGTTTGGCGAATGAACCATATCTTTGAAAACTGACAAAATACTTTTTAACATGCGCGAGTATGATTCTTTTGTTTCATTTTCAGATGTCGCAATCTTTTTCTGTTCTTTTGTAACAGCGATAATAGATATTGCTCCGAGTAAAAACAATGACTGAAAGAGGTATGGCATTTTGACATTAAGGGTAAATAAATACCCACCAACGGCCGTGGCTAACCCGAGAATAATTGAGCTAATCAATTGCATATTCCCGCGGATTTTGCCGTAACTGTTTTCTGCACCATCATTGCGGATCCCCTCATAAAATAAAGCATCATCAGCACCACTGGTTAAAGCATTGGCTATTCCTTCCAGCCCAAAAGAAAGTACCAAAACTGGGAAAACCAGGTCCTTGGGTAGAAAAAGCGCAGAAATTGTTATTAGTGGCGTTAGCACTGAGACCAATAGACCTGCAAGCACTACTTTCTTATTTTGAAACATGTCGCCTAAAATACCACTAGGAATTTCTGAGAAAAACTGGGCAAACATATAAATTGATTCTAACAGTGAAAATTGCACTAAATTTAGTTTTAAAATTTGAACAACAAATAACACGCTGATTATGCGGGAAAAGCGTGTATTTTTAAAGGCTGTATAAAGGTAATATTTAATTGTATTGGTCATTTTTTAAGTCCGGTAGTATGATGTTGAAGCTATTTAACGGATAGCATTTCCGTAAAAGCTAAATCGGTATTTTTGTTAAAATTAGATTAACATGATTTAAGAGCTTTGTAAAATGGGTATTATTTTATGTACTTTGGAACAATTATTTAAATGATTTTGAATTTCGCTGAAAATCATGTCAATCACATACTCCGATGATATGATCAAATTTCCATCATATTTAAACAAAAATGGCAAATACTTGTTTGAAAGCAAATACATACTTATATTACCTATTGTTTTTAATGATTCAACAGTCTCTCTATCCGTTACGCATTTTAACAGCAAATTTTACATCGTTTATTTTATTCTTTTTATTTTCATAATATTTTTTTGCTTCTTTATAAAGCGGCTCCAGCTTTTCTTTTGACTCCCCAAAAATCTCTTCTCTAATATAAAGTATTAATGCAATATTTCGGAAGTAACGATAACACTTCGTTTTAAAATTATCTCCTAAACTAGTTCCATTCTTTAGTTTAAACTGGATATAATTTTCTAAATGAAAATGTTGACTATATTTCTCATGTTCATTATTACAGTAAATATCAGCGATTACTAGCCAATCTCTACGGTAAGATTTAGATTTCTTGCCTTTTTTAATCTCCCTGTCTTCTCCTCCCTCCTCAACGTCAAAAATTGCTTTAGAGTATTCAGTATCATATTTTTCTTGTTCTTTTGCAGCCTCTAATTTTTCCAAGACCTCACCCAGCGTTATAATTTTGTTTTCCATCATTTTGACCTCCCGCCTTAAAGTGAACACGCGTTAGAGAATTGACTCTTTAACTCATATGCAATTATACCACTTTTAAATAAATCGCTTTCAAGCATATATGATAACACAGTTTAGCCACACCTAATTAATGTTTAGATTATAAGCTCTTTCTAGGAATGCTATCTATATAAATACCTGCTAATTTATAATCATACATATAATAATATATAAGGCTCGAAATTGATGCCAATTGTTAATACCAGAACTGGAATTATACCTGATAAAACAAAATAAACTTGTGATTTATATAGCCAATCGTATGGCATCAAATGTGTGCCAAAAAAGGTTTTGTGATAACCATTAGCATTTTGTCAGGAATTGTTGGATAAATCCACATTGCAATTAAAAGGTAAAGCACTTGATTGACTGAAAAGATAATTCCTAACTCAGTTAATGGATTTGCTTTGTTTTGAAAATCAACCTAAATTAGTTTAGAAATTATAAAGGACGTTGGCAGCAAAAAAGCTGCACAAACAAACGTGAATAAGTTTTTAGTCAAAATCGGCCACATTGTTAGGTGAACACAGGTGATTGCCAACCAGATTAAAACAGAAGCTAAAATAATATGAAGACCTTTTTTGCTTGATAGCACAATCTAGTCGTAATTGGTTGATCTTTTGCATGTAAATACTCCCAAAGCCGTACTTTTAATTCATAACCGTATATAAAGATAAATTATATATTAGAAATTGCATGCACTCAATAAGGGCAATGAACTCACGGCAAATGGATAGAAAAAGCTCATACTATTTTTCCAGTATGGGCCACTTCACTTATTAACTATTTAATTTTCTGTTTCTAGGGGCTTAATCTTGGTGGTGTAGACGGCCTTCACCTGTTCACGAACCTCGGATTTCCATTTAAGCCAGTTAGTTAAGCCACTATTAGGGTGTTCTTCTTTATATTGTTCAAAAAACTTCTTACTCGTTAAATCACCCATCCCCTTCGTATTTTTAACATCAGGATCATAGTTCTTAACAACATATTGGAGATTACTATAATTTAAGCCATAGTTTTTCGCAAAGTCTTGCAAAATTTGCTGACTATCTTGATCAATTTCTTGTTGCAAGATTTCTTCAACTTTTTGAGCAGAATATTTTTGAGGTTCACGTTGAACGTCATTCCAAAGACTGCGAATATGGTCGGCGCGCGGTTTATTAGTCTTAGCGTATTGATCAATATAATCGTCGACTTGTGCTTGATTACCTGAATCTTGTGGTAAAGCCCGCCGTTCCACTTCATTATTAGAATCAGAAATATAGTCTCTGATCAAACCCATAATGTAACCTTCATCAACTTCTTTGGTATGGAAAGATTCCAGCTCATAGTCTTCGTCAATCCCGATATCAACTGGCTCATCGCTTTCACCATTATCCGCCTTGAGCTTATCAATAATGTTATTGTAAGTACCCTCAAGTCGATCAAGAGTTGCCGAAGGAATATCATTAATATCTATCTGTTCAGCTGGCAAAAGATCCTCTTGCGTGTCTAATTCATCATAGGTTTTAATAGCTGTAATTGTCTTATCATATTCCTGGAAAATTTTCAGAAACTTCTTTTGTTCTTTAATAGGGGCATCAGCAAGTTGGTCGACTGCTTCCGGATTTTCAATATACTGATCAAGTTTTTTCCGAGCACTTTGATAACGTTTTTTAGATGTTAACCAATCTGGCGCTAAAACATCATTCGTGCCACCTTTGGCATACAGCGTCAGCGCAGTATCAATGGCGTCACTATACTGATCAGGATATTGGAAAGTAACCACTTGTCCCCAAGTTTTACCTGCATCATAAATCCGGTTAGTTCTTGAAAAAGCTTGAATTAAATTCTGTGGATTCATCGGCGGCCGGTCAAGGTACAAGGTCGAAAGCCGCGGTGCGTCAAAACCAGTTAACAGCCGGTCGACAACAATTACAATATCAAGTTGTTGGTTAGGCTTTTGATATACCCTTTCTTTACAAGCTAAACGATCGTTAACATTGTGATTATAACCACCTAATTCGCCCATTGAAAAATTAGTATTGAACATCTGATTATAATCTCGCAATGATGCTTTCATCTCTTCTTGGTTAGCAGCCGATTCAGCTTCATTTTGCGAGATTGAATAAGTAATAGCTACTCTTGGAAAATCAGGCGCCACTTTTTGAATCCGCCGAGGAACTTCACCCTTTTCAATGGTCTCGCGAAAAATGCGGTAGTACTTTTGTGCCTGCTTAATTGAAGAAGTCGAAAAAATTGCCGAATAACGATGACCATTGCTCAGGCCCTGCTTACGATATGCCAAATCTAAAACCCGTTTAACTACCGCCTTCATATGAGCATCAGTCAAATAAACATCGTCGTTATCACTTTGACTGCTATCGCCTTGATTGTCGATTTTAAAACCTAGAACCTTTTTATCGTGAATCGCATCTTCAATGGTATAAGTATGTAAAACCGGACCGTATAATTGCTCGGTCGTTCTTGCCTCCTGGCCATTTTCCGTTCGGGCATTTTCAGCAAAAATGGGCGTTCCAGTAAAGCCATACCATAATGGTTGACGATAGAAAAACTTATCCAATTCGCGTTTTTGCGCTGGCGTAACCGCCCGATGGCACTCATCAACAATAAAAGCTAACTGCAAGTCCTTTAATTTCGCATATTTTGTTGCAATTTCAGGTGAGTTCTCCATCCGTTTAAAAATTGCATGCATCTTTTGTCTAGTTGTCACAATCACACTGCGATTGCCATCACCTAGTTGCTTTGCCAGCTCAAAACTATTTGCAGTATCGTCGACATCAATCGTATCGTTGTTGGCATAGGTTTTGAAAGCAGTCGTTGTCTGCATGTCCAAGTCTTTACGATCGATTAGAAAAATTGTCTTATCGATAGCAGGAATTTGTAATAAATTACGCGCTACTTTATAAGACGTAAGAGTTTTACCCGATCCAGTAGCATGCCAAACAAAGCCAGACTTGCGAGCTTTTGAAGCATTAAAAATTGCCTGAATTGCTTGAATTTGGTACGGTCTAAGCAAAATAATCTTTTGTGCTTTATCATCCAAAACCGTGTAATCTGCAATCATATGATGCGCCATTGGAATTGATAAAACTACTTCCGCAAACTCCAGATAATCATCTACCGGCTTCTTATTGAGATCAATCCAGGTGGTCAAAAAATTGGCATTCAACTTTTGTCCTGCTGCAATGTAGCGCGTAGTAGTACCGTTAGTCACAACGAACATTTCAACAAAGTTATAAATATCGCCAAACTTATCTTCTTTAATATACTTTTGAATCTGCCTAAAGGCATCCATATAAGGAAAATTGGGCGTTTTTAATTCGATATGAATCAGGGGCAAACCATTGATAAGCAAAGAAACATCAAAGCGGCGATCTTGATCAAGAGCTGACAGGCTTGAAGCATTGACTTCAACTTGGTGAACGACTTCGTATACGGATGAACCACCAGATATATTAGTATTGTCTAAAATTAATAAATCTGCATCTGGCAAAGCCGAATTATCGCGCTTTAAATGGTGTCGCACTTGCCGATTAGCACCTGACAAAAATTTGGCAGCTTGATAAAAATTGGGCTGCGTGATTTGCGTCCGAATGGTCTCTTTCTCATTGGTCGTCAAAGGAACATCACGAAGCTGATCACGATTATTATCTTCTAGAATTTTGAAAAAATTATCCCATAATTGCGGAATTGTTCTTAAATCTTCTCGTAGATGCCACTGATTAGTCCCTTGCGTCAGATGATTAATCAGCGCTTCTTCCATTTGAGATTCTTTTACCGAAGTCAATACCATGTCATTCTCCTTTCCAACTATTCAACAAACATATTTTGCAGTAAGGACTTTTTAACTAGCTTTAAATTACTAAATTTTTTATTTTCAAGTTCAATTAAACGGTCTATTTTGGCAAGGAGGTTGCCAATTTTTTGTTGTTCTGCAATATTAGGTATTTTTACTAGTTTGCTCTCCATTTCACTTTTAGTTAGATGGATCATAGTTGACCCATTAGTATTATTCAGTAACTTTGATCTATCTTCCAACAATAGCTGATAAGTAAATTCCTTATTTAATAAGGAAGAAAGTTCTATTTTCCATATATGATAATGATAAATTACTGTACTCCCATTCCAAATATGTGGTCCAAATGTTGCAGACCACGTATAAAGCAAATCTCCTTTTTTAGCATAATACTTTTCTGGTAGTTGTAGATTTGAGTAATACCAAGAGTCATTAGTATAAAAGTTTCCCACTCGTAATACGGGATACTTACCTTTTTCAAGTAACTCACTCTGCTTATATGCTCTTCCATTTAGAAACTTCGCTATTTTACCTAAAACAAAATCTCCCCATTCCTCCACAAAGCCCTTAAACCGCAATTCTGGTATTTTTGCATCTTGTTTAGGAAATAGCTTTTGCAGCAGGGCTTTTTTCAGCAATTCCAACTGGTCGAGCTTTTGCTGCTGCAAATCAAGTAGTCGGTCTAATTTGGCAAAAAGACCACCAATTTTTTGTTGCTCTCCAATATCAGAACTTGTACAAATTGTAATTTTGGATATTTCATTTTTATTTATTTTTTTAGGAAAAGCTATATGCAAAGTCCTTTTCCACAATTCTTTTTTTACTCTAGGGCTTTCAACCAAATACATTAAATAATATGAGTTTCTAACATTTTTACATGATTTAGCCTTTGGCTTTAATAACGCCAGAGAAACATAATATGCTAAATCTCCATCACTTTTAATTATATTAACGGTTCCTATGTCTCCAATCCTTGTCATTAATAGGTCACCACATGCTGGTTTAGAAGATTTAAATTGCAAGTCAAAGTCATTTTTAGAAATATATTTGTTGGTTTTTAAATTTCTGATATTTTCAACGCTAACAAAAGGGACACCACTTTTTGTATATGTAGGTGTCTGATGTACACCATCGTATACATTTAAAAGACGGCTTAATTTTACTGTATTCCATTCGCTATAAAAGTTCATAAATCTGATATGTGGCACTAATCTACATTCACTCATTTATCTAACCTTACTAACTTCTATAAGATATTTTTCAACTGATCAAGCACTTTTTGAGCCTCTTCATCCGTTCCAACCAGCTCGTCCATCGCTTGCTTAATCTCATCAGTTACTTGAGCTTCTTCATTTTTAATTGCTTGCATATCAGAGACTAGCTTTTGCACATCTACAGGAGGCTCTTCTTCAAAGGTATCTACATACCGCGGAATATTTAAATTGAAGTCATTTTCTTTAATTTCGTCATAACTAGCTTTATGAGCATATTTTTCGACATCTTTACGTTTAGCATAAGTATCCAAGATTCGGTTAATATTTTCTTCACGTAACTTGTTTTGCGTTTTAACCTTTTCAAAGTCCTTAGAAGCGTCAATAAACAAGACATCACGGTCCTGCTTATCTTTCTTTAGTACAATAATCACTGTTGGAATACTGGTACTGTAAAACAAATTTGCTGGCAAACCAATTACTGCATCAATAGAACCATTCTCAAGCAGCTTTTGTCTGATTTTACCTTCAGCAGCTCCACGGAATAAAACTCCGTGTGGCAAAACGATTGACATTGCCCCACTGTGCTTTAAATGATACAGTCCATGTAATAAGAAAGCATAATCAGCTTTCGATTTTGGCGGTAAAACGCCGTAAGGAGAAAAGCGTGGATCATCCAAAAAGCCCTTATTAGCAGACCATTTTAACGAATACGGCGGATTCATGACAACCGCATCGAAATTATTGACTTCTTCAGCAGGCCAATCTTCATCTAATGTATCACCATTGCGAAGGTGACGATTAGCTTGGTCAATATTGTGCAGAATCATGTTCATTTTGGCTAAATTATAGGTTGAAGTATTAATTTCTTGACCATAATAAGTAATCCGGTCATGGTTGGGAACATACTTTTTAAAGTTTAGTAGTAACGAGCCTGACCCCATTGCTGGATCGTAAACGGCCATGCCATCAGTGTAATCTTTACCGACTAATGTTAAACGCGTTAATAATTCAGAAACTTGCTGCGGCGTGTAAAATTCACCCGCTTTTTTACCAGATTCTGAGGCAAACTGACTGATTAGATACTCGTAGGCGTCGCCTAGACTATCACCAGGAGTTTTTACTAACTCAATTTTCCCAATCGCTTGAATTACATTTGCAATCGTGTCTGTTCTCTTTTGAGCCGTGCTTCCCAGGCTTTTAGAGTACAAATCATAGTCGTCAAACAATCCTTCAAAGTCTTGATCACTACTTGCAAGTTTATTAAAAGCATCCCCCAACTGCTTAACCTGAAAAGAATGATCATTCACTGCTTTTAAAATACTATTGTACGTGTATTCTGGCTCAATTACATAGCCCAAGGACATTTTTAGCTCATCAATCAGGTCCTGCTCATTAGCGTTTTCTTCATATACTTCCTGGGCTTGCTCAAGCGTTCCATCCGATTGATCAGTTAGCAATTCCAAAACATAATAAAGCATATGATCAGAAAGATATTTATAGAAAACTGTTCCTAATAAATAATTTTTGTATTGATTAGCGTCCATTTTCGAGCGCAATGAATCTGCAGCGCTGAATAGCCCTTGCTGTAAACTTGTAGTAGTATTTGACATGACTTCCTCCGACTTTTGTTAAATATTCGTCCAAATCTAATTTGGCATTCAATGCTACACCATTAATCTCTTTTTCAAATGTTATTTTCTGAATTTCGCATAATTTTACACAGTAGCTTAGTGTTAATTGTATCATTGTTTAAATTGCATCGGACAGGAATCCTTAAATTACTTTTTAGAATTAAAATTAATAGATTTGCAACCTCATACACCCTAATATCTTAAAAAAGAAAAGTTAGATTAAATTAAATTTACCCTATGTTTAATATGAACAAAAAAGCCCCCAACAATTTGGCGGCTCAATTAATGTACTTAATTAATTTCTAGTCATATTAATATGACTTAGTAGAAAAACAACACTTTTATATTTTACCTAAATTTCAAATTAATACCTAATTTAAAAAGAATCAAACTGATGAGCCTTTATAATTTTTAGCGAAACAGAAGATCCTTATAGTAAGTATCATTATAAGGATAAAGTTTTCTTCCACTATCAATTAATTTTCCTCTAAAATAAACTGTAGCTTTAACATTCTTATCCAAAAATTCAGTGATATTTGATGTCGCTGCTCTTTTTTTAAGCTCGCTAATATTTGAATATATTTTAGGCAGAATACTATTATAAAATCTTATTTCTACCATATCTTTTCCTCTTGTAGTATTACTAAGAAAAGCTTTTCCATAAAAAATTCTAATTTTACCCCAATCAAATCTCTTATTCGTTGCTGGAACAAACAATTCATTTAAAGATAATTCTTCATTTCCTTTTTTAGACTTAATACTAACAATCTGGGTATTATTATCAAGATTGTTATCTTTAAATAAATCAACAAAGCTAGCAACTGAGTATATATTTCGAGATTCGCGCCCTATTTTCCCACTCGTATTAGCACGAGAAGAGGTTTTATTAGGACTTGACGTATCAGTTGAATCATTGGTAGCTCCAATATTTGTTACGGCTTTATTAAGTGATTTAGTCATTTTAATTAAACCGTTTTTCTGAATAGTACTTTTCGCTCCTTGTGCTTCTTTTTCAGCCTGTTTAGCTGATTCAGATTCAGAAACTTCTGTACAATCAACAATATGAAGGTCATTTTTAGATGACGGTGTAAAATAATATCTTTTACCGGTTTGTTTCCAATTAGTACACGTTAAGGGTATTCCACAATTTTTGTCAACACATTTAAACGCTTTGGAATCATTTAGTTCATCTTTCCTAGATAATTCACTTGCTTCTTTTGCGCTAATCGACCTATTCAGTTCAGTGCTAAAGGCTCTTTCAGTCATGATGTCTCTCCTCTTTATTTCATTATGTAGAATTTATTGTACAGATATTTAACAAATTTTATGAAAGAAAGTCATTATTAAATCTAGAATAAAAGGACTTTAAAAATATAGTAAGTAAATAATCTATCAATAAATTTCTTTAAGCGTTTTAAATAAAATGCTTATCAAATTATTACTTTATGTCTTTTATTATAAGCGAATTTTTAATTTAGTCCTAATTTTTATATTTTGATCAGTGCTAATCAGAATATTTTCAAATAGTATTTAGTTACATTTTGAACGATAAATTTCTATTTTATATAGCTTTGCATTTTAAGGGCTCTGCCGAATGTACTCCCATAACAACCATTGATGTCAAATTCTTGACCACTTAGTGCAGAAACGGAAAAAGGACGAATCTATAGACTATACTTAATGACAAAGGAGGCAGAGAGATGAAAATTAATTGTCACATCGACCCTAATTTGGAGGAGGAACACGGTGAACTTTGGATCAAAGAAATGACACCCAAGATCAACGACTTTTTACAAGTAATGTCCTCGAGCGATGACGTTCTATGGTGTCATTATCAGGCTCAAATTATTCCGGTCAAATATCAGGATATTTATTCATTAGAGGTGGCCAATAGAGAAACTAACATTTATACAGAAAACCAGCAGTTTTCCTATCACGACCGTTTGTCTAACATGAAGGCCAACTTACCCAATTACTTTATTGAAGCTTCAAGGAGCGCAATTTTTAACTTCAATTATATTGATCATCTCGAACTCCTTGACAACGGGCTAATTGATGTCGTTCTAACTAATAACCATCGGATTCAAATTTCCAGACGTAATATCAGAAACCTGAAAGAGAGGCTTGGCATATGAAAAAAACAGTTAAATATTTATCTTACGCTTTTAGATTTGCAACAACAGGTGTTTTTATCGGCCTGGTAATTTCATTAATTTTTAGCTACATAGGAAATCCCAATTCATTTTATTATCCATCGACTTTTGCCTTTGTTAAAAAATTTGCTCGTCCTTTAGATGCGGTTGCAGTTTCAGCTTTGCTCTGGGCGCTAATTGGATTGGTTTTCGGCTTTGGCAGCATGGTTTATTCCATCAGAAAATGGTCATACCTAAAGCAAACAATAACTAGTTTTATTATCTATTATGTCGGTTTCACTCCTTTGGCTATTCTTGCAGGTTGGTTTCCGTTAAGTTGGATAAACCTGATTATTTTTACAGCTGAGTTCATTTTGATCTTTTTGGTATTTTGGACTTTTTATTACTGGAAAGCTGCCCGAGAAATAAAGCGCATTAATCAAAAAATCAAAAAGCAGTAATTATTAAGCAATATGATCGCCCTAGTAGATTGCTCATGGGTTCTGGCATGCTAAAACAGTTTTAATAAGATTAAGAAACTTACATTAAGGTACCCACTAAATCTACTACGATTCATTTCGATAAAGATATACTTAATCTGATTTACGAGCAGGCCAACTTAGCTAGCAAAACTATTACTGAATTTATTTATAATCCAGTGTTAGATAAACTCGAAAATGGCTTTGATTATCAAGCTAGTAATAATGATGTTCGGATAGTTAATTTTTTTGACTCACCAGAGGCTAAGTTGACCAAAAAAGAGGCTGAAGATGGTAAAACTGAAGCAAACGTTAACCTAAGCGACTTTGCTAATTGGATTAATAAAATCAACACCCCCTTATAAAACAAAAAAGTTGAACTTCCTTCGTCGGATGTTCAACTTTTTTGTTATTTGCTCAAACTCAGCAAGTGCCGACCGTAAGTCATTGATATTTTGCCAGCTCTTTTTCTACCTCTTTGCCATATTCAGGCATCCCCAGTAAGAAGAAATTCTGCACACCTGCTTTCACTTTGACCAGATAATTTTGGTCTTTATCTTTGTCCTTTACATGATTGCCTTTTTGCTGCTTGTTACCGACAATAGTAGCTGAAACTTGATTTTAGCAGTCGTCCGAAATGTTTTAGTCTCATCAATGGGTATTTTAAATACCATTTTAGTAATTGCTGACCCACTGACTTCGACTATTTTTTAAGTATTGTTGGCGCCACGCAGGTTAACTATTCCTTACATGTAATTTTAATGGCCTTCGCCGTTACCTTGGCTCTTATGCTAAAAATTTATAAGAAAAAACAGATAATTGCAGCAGCCGACTGATCAAATTTTTTAAATTAAGAATCATTAGTAGCTGTCGTAATCACCATATGCTAATATGTAGTTACGAGGTGATATGATGTTAAAACTAACAGGAAAGTCTAAATTCTTTAAAGCAGGCAATTCATTTGGTCTTAGGTTAACAAAAAGTGATCAAGAAATTCTTCAGGCTAAACCCGGTGATGAATTTGAAAAAACAATTTCACCAGACGGACAGACAATTACCTTCCGTAAGAAACAAAGAGTAAGCTCCGACACTCAGAATATGATTAAACAATTATTTAATGAAAATAAAGAATTAATGGAGCGCCTGAAAGAAGAATGATTTACTTAACCACAGCGGAAATTATTGCTATTAATAAATATGTTCTTGAAGGAGTTGGTCAAAGTTACCAAGGCATCCAATACCCTGAAGGCCTTTCTTTAGTCATTGAACAACCGCAAATGGTTGTTTTTGGGCATACACTTTACCCAACTATTTGGTTGAAGGCAGCTTATATTATGCAAAAAATTACTAAAAAACATATTTTTGTTGACGGCAATAAACGAACGGCTTTTTTGGCAACACTATTATTTCTCAAAAAGAACGGCTATGAAACACATTTAACAGCTGACGAAGGTGAAGCACTAATAATACAAGTTACGCTTGCTAATGATTCAGAAGACGAAATGATGAAAATATCTGAGATCCTTAAATTGCACAGTATTAAAACTAATAATTAGCACCACATTTTATAAATTTGGTGTTTTTATTTTGCACTTGATTTTTACGAGAAGTATAAGTAGCCAAACAAAAAATGCATAGTCTATGATATGAACCCCGAACTTAGGACAACTTCGAGGTTTTTATTATGGCTAAATTATCTAAGCAAGATAAAGTTGAAATCTTAAATTTTGGGCGGAATTATCAACTTGGGCCTAAAGAATTGGGTTGACGTTATGGCATTAATCCTGCTAACATTATGTATTTGCTTGCCCTCATTAAACATCACGACCTAGCTATTTTAGACCAGCCTTTAAAACCTTGCGCAGCCAATATCAAGAACACTGAAACGAGGTCTTCAAAACCATTACCACCGATAATGGTTTTGAATTTGCGAATCTAGCCCAGTTAGAACAAATAACACAGACACTGGTTTACTATGCGCACTCTCACACTCTTCTTGTGATAAAGGCGGGATTGAGCGACATAACCGGTTAATTAGAGGCTTTATCCCCAAAGGCAAATATGTCAAGGATTATGACTTAATGCAAATCTATGACATTGAAGAATGGTGCAATAACCTGTCGGGCAAGATTTTAGCCTGCCACACCCCCGATGAATTATATGAAAGAAGATTAGATTACATTTACCAAATCAAATAAGGTGTTCTACTTAAAATTGCAATTTTCGATTTTTATTTTTAACAAGTAAATTAGTAATATTTTTATAGCTCTCTTCATTGGAGAACTTTTTATGTTTATTAGATTATCTAAAGAAGAGAACATGCTATATGATCACACCCATTATTTTGCTTTAATCGCTTGCTATCGACATTTTCAGAAAAGATATAAACAGTCACTAAACCAGATGTTACAAGAATTTTAAAATTAGTTCGATTATATATGAAAAAATAGCTTATGAAATCAGTGATGCCACTTTTGGTATGCACATATTAAGTGAATAAATAAATATTCATAATTATCAATTTCAGCTTTCCACAAAGCACAACTTTCAAGTTATAAAATGCCAAAAATGTACCCTTTCCCATCATCAAAATCGGAAAAGATACACTTTTAATTATTGTTAAATGCAGCCAGACCGCAATTTATCACCTATTTTTCAGTCCGTTCCAGCACCGTTTCCGCCTCCACGTGCCGCTAACTAAGTTGGACAATTACTTTTGCTCAATAAAAAGCATTGTATTTGTTAACTTGATTTCACAATTTCAAATATTGGCCCGTTTTAGGGATAATTGGCAAGTACATCATTTATGACGGTCGAGGAATATTGATGCTTTAAAAAGCATAGTAGAACGCATCTGCATTCTATTATGGTATAATATTATTAACATATCTGAGGAGGTCTAAACATGACAAATGCTACTAAATCTACTACCATTCGTTTTGATGAAGACGTTTTAAACCTGATTCATAGACAAGCAAATCTTGATGGTCAAACTTCTACTGAATTCATGCGTAATGCCGTTCTAGAAAAGCTCGCGGATAGTCTTGACTACCAAGATGCAGTCAAAAACATCCGCGAATCCCACGGCCAAACTGTATCTCGTGATGATGTTAAGAAGCAATTAGGTCTTTGATTATGCGATACACGTGGTCGTTCAATCAAAAAGCGCTGAAAGATTTCAAGAAAAGTCTTGATAAGCCTGTTCAGCGGCGAATTATTAATTGGCTCGACAAACACATCGAAGGGTCAGATAATCCACGCATTTGGGGTAAGCCCCTAGAAGGTGAACTTGGTACTTTATGGCGTTACCTGGTTGGTAGTTATCGCATCATTGCTGATATTCAAGACGAAGTTTTTACCGTTGTTGTCGTAAAGGCAGGTAAAAGAAATGACGTCTACAAACGAAAAAGGTAAGCTAACTTTTATCCGCCCTATAGGCCTTAAAAATAAAATATAAGAAGAGCATAGGCTTGAAAGTTAACCCTCTAGATTGGACCAAAATCTATCTGGAGGGTTTTACTATGGTTAAATTTACGGTTGAGCAAAAATTACAAGCTCTTAATTTGCTTAAAGAAGTTTGCAGCTGCTCCCTGGCGCAAGTAATTGGCGCTGGATCACATCAAACAATTGATACTTGGGCTGCGCACACCAGTCCAAAGCATATTGCCAGACCCTAAAGCAGCACCACGTTTTTCAAAGCATGTCGCGGCGGGCGACCTGCCACGACAATAGGGCCTGTGGGAGTCTCTTTCACATCATGAAGGTTGCAATACAGAGCGATCTTTTTCAAAAACTAGACCAATTGCATACTCAGCCGTCAAAAGCAAAAAGTGCACTAATCCCAATCGTGCAGAGAGGAAAAAGTACACTTTTAATCACCGATAAATGTAACCAGTCCGCGATTTATCGCCTATTTCTTAGTCCGTTCCAGCACCGTTACCGCCTCAACATGTGGCGTTTGTGGGAACATATCAACTGGGTCAATGCGGTTAAAATCATAACCCAATTTTTGGAATTCTTGTAAGTCGCGGACCATGGTAGCTGGATTACATGAAATATAAACAATCTTCTTGGGGCCGGTTTTAACAGCCGCGTCGATAAATTCTGGCGTCAAGCCCTTTCTTGGTGGATCAACAAAAATGACGTCAGTCTTCATCCCCTTAGCTGCCCACTTTGGCATTACCTCTTCGGCTTTACCGGTCACATATTTGGCATTGTGCAGATCATTGATTTCAGCATTG
Source organism: Lactobacillus sp. B4007 (assembly GCF_026535895.1). NCBI lineage: Bacteria > Bacillati > Bacillota > Bacilli > Lactobacillales > Lactobacillaceae > Lactobacillus > Lactobacillus sp. B4007. The sequence goes on along the minus strand of NZ_JAFNPA010000002.1, from coordinate 29,197 downwards.
TTATTGGCATCCTTGACCGCATCACGCACGCTTTCGATCCCGCGAACGGATTTAACATGCTTAGCGACCGTCAACCCAATTGTCCCAATACCTGAATAGGCATCAACGACAACATCATCTGGCGTAAGCTCTGCCTTTTTAATTGCCAAGTCATACAATCGCGGCGTCTGCAGTGAGTTGATTTGGAAGAAACTTTCCGGTGAAATTCTGAACTTCACGTCGCCGATTTGATCAGTAATTTGTGGCTTACCAAAAATCAAGTAGTCAACTTTGCCCAAAATTACATTAGTTTTCTTCGGATTGTAATTTAACACAAGGCTGGTCACGCCTTCGATCGCCTTAATCGCTTCCGCAACTTTTGGCAGTTGCGGAAAATCCTTATGTAAACAAACCAAGATAACCATAATCTCGCCTGTTGCCTTACTGCGACGGACATCGAGGTATCTGACTTCGCCTTCATTATGAATTTCGTCATATGCCGGAACGCGGTACTGACGTAAAACATCGCGAACAGCAACTAAGACGCGGTCAATTTCTGGATCAGTTGTAAAGAAATTGGTTAGCGGCACAAGATCGTGTGAATGACGCCGGAAAAAGCCAATTTCAAGTTGACCGCCAATTTCACGCACAGGTACTTGCGCCTTATTACGGTAACCTGTTTCTTCAGGGCTCGGCAGCGTTTGGCCGACTTCCACATTGTCTAAGTGCGCTTTTTGCAATAAATTGACCACTTGATTCCGTTTGAATTCAAGCTGCTTGTCATAGTTGATATGAGCAAGCGAAGCTAGACCAGTTTGCACCCATTGATTAAGCTTAATGTTCACACGGTCGGGACTTTCCTTGATGATTTGTTCGATTTTTGCAAAGGCAAAGTTCTTCTTGACCTTTAAGATTTTGGCACTGACCGTTTCACCTGGTAAAGCATTGGTGACAAAAACAGTCATCCCTTCGTAATGCGCCACGCCCATGGCCTCATATGATAAGTCAGTAATTTCTAATTCAATAATTTGATTTTTTTCCATTTTTTGTCCTTTTTTACAAACAATTAGTTAACTTCTCTATTTTACTAGAAAAAGCGGAAAAAGTAACATTCTAGGTCATTCTTAACTTTGATTTAATTTAACTAATAGCTCTTCACTCACATCTAAAAATGTGTTAGTTTTATTACTAATCATTTCAACTAGAAAGGACGTTTTTATGAATAATTTTGAAACAAATTCAGATCGGCGCCAAATCCACACTATTAGCGAGACGAACGGCTTTTTAACCAAAATGTATGGTTTTATGGCTGGGGCTGTGTTAATTTCCGCCTTGACTGCTTACTTAACCATGAACGTTTTTCGAACTGCTGTCATGAACATGCCAGTATCAATTATGTGGTTAATCCTATTAGTTCCCTTTGCTCTGTCAATGGGAATCAGCTTTAAGGCCGACCGCAACCCGGTTGCCAGTCTGGTAATGTTAGGCGTTTTAGCAGTAATTTATGGTTTTGAGTTTGCTCTAATTGCTGGTTTTTACACCGGTACGCAAATTACCACTGCCTTTATTTCATCAGCAGCGATTTTTATTGCAATGGCCGTGTTTGGCACTATTACCAAAAAAGATTTATCTAACTGGAATTCTTATCTAAGTGCTGCACTCATTGGCTTTTTAGTAGCTTGGATTGTCAACATGTTTTTGCATAATCCAGCCATTACTTATATCTTTTCATTCATCGGTGTTATTATTTTTACCGGTCTAACCGCTAGTGACGCTAATAAAATGAAAATCATTTATAACAATTATGGTGATCAGGTCGCAGAAACTGGCTTAGCTGTCCTTGGTGCCCTGCAGTTATACCTCGACTTTGTCAATATTTTCATGTTTTTACTTGAAATCTTTGGCGGAACAGGCAGCAATAACAACTAATTAGCCGCAGTTAGTTATAATGAAGTTACCCCCTCCGGATTAGAATGTATTGTTCTTTTCTGGAGAGGGTTTTTCTTTGCTTCAATCTATGGGCTCTTTAGCACTTGGGGCGCAACAATTGTGGCTAACTATAAATCCATTTTAACTAGTAGCTATTCTTTAATATTTTTATTAGAAATAGCTTGAATTATATTACTATTACTCTTATACTTTTCTTCATATCAAAAAAATTAATGACATTATTATACATATGGAGGTAGCAATATGATTGGCTGCAGCAGTTTCACAATGGAAACTAAGGATAAGAAACACTTTTTATCGCGAACAATGGATTTTATGATGGAAATGGCAGAACAAGTGGTTTTTGTACCAAAACAAAAGACTTTCGCTGTTTCTTACGAAGCTAGACAAGAGATTACTAGTAAACACGCTTTTATCGGTATGGGCAGCCTTGATGATAGTCCGATTACTTGTGACGGGGTTAATGATGCTGGTGTTACTGGAGCCGTCCTTTATTTCCCCGGATATGCTTCATATCAAGAACAAGCGGCTCCTGGTACCTGGGCAGTTTCTCCTGACAAAATCATTTCAGTAATTTTAGCGCAAGCAGCTTCTTTGGCAGAAGTTAAAGACCTATTTAAAAAGCAAATTACCATTGTTGACGAGGGGAATCCAACTTTAAAAGTTGTTCCCCCTCTTCACTACATTTTCTCCGACACTTCAGGTGCAAGCCTAATTGTGGAACCCCAACAAGATGGCATTCACCTTATTGAAGACTCAATTGGCGTGATGACTAACAGTCCTGACTATCATTGGCATGAAACTAATCTGCGCAACTATTTAGCGGTCACACCTAAGCAACATGATGACGTTGCGTTCTTGGGCAAAACCTTGAAGCCTTTTAGCCAAGGATCAGGCACATTTGGCCTCCCTGGTGACTTTACGCCAACTTCACGCTTTGTTCGAACAGCCTTTATGAAAAATAATGTTGAGCAGCCAAAAGATGAAATTGGCGCAGTGACTTTGGCTCATCATATCCTCGAATCTGTTAGCATCCCGCGCGGCATTGTAGTAACTCCTGACCAAACATTTGATTTTACCTGCTATGCTGCTTATATCTGTGCAGAATCAAAGACCTATTATTATTCTACTTACGGCAACCAACGGATTAGGTGTGTTCAATTAACCCCAGAACTCGAAGCCGAAACAGATTACCGTGAATTTAAGGTAAATCCTAAAGAAGATATTGAACGACTAAACTAATTTGAGCCGCATAAAGGTATGGCTGATTACAATCATGTTCAGCTATCGGGTAGTTGCTTTTGCCACCAAACGTAAAGACTGAATTTATTGATAAATAAAAAGATGAGCATTTATTTCTAAGTGCTCATCTTTTTTGTTTGGCTATTTATTTTAAAACCTGCCCATAAGACTGCATAGCTATATCCGCATTTTAATAAACCCTACCTTAATTTAACTCAATTCCCTTATGGGCTAAATTTTCCAAGCAACTCTGTAAATAGGCATCATCGTGCTCAGGATAAATTGGATCAGTCCAAGGGACAGCCGGCAAGTTTTCATATTTGGAACAATATTGCCCACGGTAGTATGGGTCAAACCAGTTACTATTTGGGTGATAATGGCGGCGCTCCATTTCGGCTAGCACCAGTAAATGAAACTGATACAATTTATATGGCGAATATTGAAAAACATAATTAACGGTAGCATGAGGTTTGCCCCAGCCGCGTCCACGTAAAGCGGCAATTTCGCGATGCTGTCCTAATAATTGTTGCCGCGGTAATTGCCAAATTAAATCTTGGTGCCATAATCTCATGATTTCTCATTCCACTCCTGCATTAAACGCGAGTTTAGTAAATAAGCAACTTGATACTTTTCAGTTAAGCGGCTTAAAAACGGTCCTAATTTATCAGTTTGTGGTGATAATTCTTGCAATAACCGTAAATAAGTTTGTTTTTCTTCAGTCGTCGCAATTTTCTTAAAGTAACCCCAAACATGCTGGTAAGCGTTAGTTAACGTTTTAACTGTAGGCGGCTGGCTGGCCGCTTTTGCCAGTAAGTCTTCAAACTCAGCATTTTTTGCATCTGACCAATCGTTATTTTTGGCTAGCAATCTAATCCGTTCGTAATATGCTTGCGAATGAGCCATTACCCAGTACTTGTTATAAGCCCATTTCTCTTGCCATTTATCCATTTTTCTTGCCTCGGCTTTTGATATTTTTTAGTAAGAAACTAACTTTAATTGCATTTTATTACTAAGTACCATCTTCAAACAAATAATTTACCCTTACCTAGCCAATTTTGCCAAGGGAAAAATTGGCCCAAAAGTCTATAATCTTGCTTCCCAAAACATTGTTGCAGTAAGTCTAATGAGTATACTTGCTGGAGACAACCGGTCAGAAAAAATAATTATAATAGCGACTAGCAAAAAAGGAGCAATTACTTTTATGAGTAATTACTCCTTTTTATGATTTTTATTATTCACCAACAAAAAATTCAATGCGTTGCTGTAAGTTTTTAAAAGTAACAGGGCAGTAGTCACCGATTTCCCCATCGAGATTAACTGGTAATTTGCGGCCAACACTCTTTCCCATCAGTTCAATCTTTAAACTGTGAGTCTTAGTGTAAATAATGTCTGGGTCGTCGACGTGCTTACCATTTAGGGCCAAAGCCATCAGCTTCAATAACTTAACCGGATCAGCCGGTTTGACGATAATTAATTGGAATAAGCCATCGCTAAGTTGGGCATCAGGCATAATCTGTTCAAAGCCACCAATCGAGTTTGTCATTCCCAGTAGAAGCATCGATAGCTTTCCCTCGTAAACGCCTGCATCATAGGTTAAGCGCATCTCATTTTCAGTCAAGTGCGGCAACATTTCTGCCCCCTTAATGAGATAAGCAGCATAACCTAACGCAGATTTTACTTCTGAAGGAACGCCATAGGTTAACTCCGTTAAAGAGCCACAAGCCGCAATATTAACAAAGTATTGCGTATCCTTGGCAAACGTTGCTTGGCCAATATCCATCTTGCGGGTCTTATTATTAAGAATTACCTTACTGGCTGCCTTAATACTATCACGGGGGATATGCAGAGCACGGGCATAATCGTTAGTCGTTCCCGCTGGAATAATCGCCATCTTTGGTCTTTGCTCTAAAAATGCTATTCCATTGACTACTTCATTAATTGTGCCATCGCCACCAGCTGCGACAATGAGATCAAAACCATCGTTGGCAGCACGAGTAGCCTCTTTTTGCGCACTCTGCTTTTCTGGCGTAGTCCTAAAAGCACTGGCTTCATAACCAGCTCGCTCCAAGACGTCTAAAATGTCTGCGACATTCTTAGGCATCTGTTCGTGACCAGATACAGGATTATAAATCAATCTTGCTTTTTTAGTCATAGTTAACTACCTTATTACTTAAAATTTACTTTTACCGCTTTTGTAATTCTTGGTTTAGAAGTTGGTTGATTACCTTCGGGTTAGCCTTACCACGAGTTTGTTTCATGATTTGACCAACTAAGTATCCAATCGCACGGTCTTTACCGTTCTTAAAGTCTTCAACCGATTGTGGGTTGTTGTCAACCACTTCTTTAACCATTGGCTCTAATACACTAGTATCTGATAATTGCACCATGCCCTTATCTTCAACGTATTTCTTCGGATCAGTGCCGTTAGCTATTGTTTCAGCAAAAACTTTCTTGGCAATCTTAGAAGAAATTGTTCCGTCTTTAATTAGCTTAATCATTGCAGCTAAATGTTCAGGTGTCAACTTAATATCTGTTAGTTCAACCCGGTTATCATTTAAGTAACCATTAACTTGTGTATTCATCCAGTTAGCTGCAAGTTGTGGATCAGCACCAGCTGCCACTGTCTTATCAAAGAAGTCAGAGCTTTCTTTCGTTTGCAAAAGAACTTGTGCATCATAATCTTTTAAGCCAAACTCGCCTACATATTGATTGTACCGCTCCTCAGCTGAACGCGGCAAGGTGGATTCAATTTCATCAATCCATTTTTGGCTAATATGATCAGGCGCAATGTCAGGTTCTGGGAAGTAACGATAATCAGCATCGCCTTCCTTAACCCGTTCAAGAACTGTCTTACCTGTTGCTTCATCAAAACGACGAGTTGACAGCTGAACCCGGCCACCTGAAAGCAAAACTTGTGCTTGCCGCTTTTCTTCATAAGCTAATGACTTACGAACATGTTCAAACGAGTTCAAGTTCTTCATTTCGACCTTAGTGCCAAGTTCTTTTTGGCCTGCAGGGCGAATTGAAATGTTAGTATCAACACGCATTGAACCCTCTTCCATCTTAACATCGGAAGCACCGGTAAATTGAACAATCTTCCGTAGTTTTTCAAGGTATGCATAACCTTCATCTGGATCGGCAATTTCTGGTTCAGAAACAACTTCAAGTAATGGAACACCTTGACGGTTCAAGTCAACGTAAGAAAAGCCGTTAGTTCCGTGCGTGTTCTTACCGGCATCTTCTTCGATATGCATTTCATGGATACCAATTCGCTTCTTTTTACCATGAGATTCAATTTCAACATAACCATCACGAGCAAGCGGTTGGAAGAATTGCGTAATCTGATAAGCCTTAGGACTGTCTGGGTAGTAGTAGTTCTTCCGGTCAAAGTGGGTGGTTGGCAAAATATGTGAGTGTGTTGCTAGCGCAACCATAATTCCCAAACGATAAACATCCTTGTTAACGTAAGGTAAGACACCAGGCATTCCCCAGTCAATGACATTTGTTTCTGTGTTCGGCTTTGCACCATAGCTAACTGGTGAAGGTGAGAAAATCTTACTCTTAGTTTTTAGTTCGAAGTGAACCTCGAACCCAATCGTTGATTTAAAATTCATCAATTAATCCTCCATTCCAGCTGGTGTTTTTTCATAAAAATGATTACTACGTTCAATAAAGTCGGCAACTTGGAAAATACTGCCTTCGTCAAAGCGCTTAGCCATAATTTGGAAGCCAACTGGCATTCCCTCAACCAAGCCAGCAGGTACACTAGCAGAAGGAATTCCAGCCAAATTAGCAGAAATCGTTAAAATATCGTTATTGTACATTTTAATTGGATCAGAAATTTCACTGCCAATTCCAAATGCTGGTGTTGTTGTTGTCGGTCCAACGATAACATCATTTTCAGCAAAAATCTGGTCAAAGTCCTGGCAAATTAAGGTTCTTACTTTGGAAGCTTGTCTAAAGAAACGATCATATGAGCCAGCAGACAAAGCAAATGAACCAAGCAAGATTCGACGCTGTACTTCTTCACCAAAGCCTTCTGAACGTGATTTAACGTAGACATCAAGTAAGTTTTTAGCATCTTTTGAGCGGTAACCATAACGAATACCATCAAATCTTTGTAAGTTAGATGATGCTTCACTTGATGCGATGATGTAGTAATCAGGAACGGCATACTTAGTTAATGGAAGCGATACTTCATTAATAATGGCGCCAGCATCCTTTAAAGTATCAATTTGTTGTTGAATGATATCATGCACTTCGCCATCAACGGCATCCATGTATTCCTTAACAACTGCTACCCGCATTCCCTTGACATCTTTACCGATGTACTTAGTGAAATCAGGTACTTCTCTAGTTGAAAGAGTAGAATCATGGTCATCAGCACCGGCAATAACATTAAGCACTTGTGCCGAAGTTTTAGCACGCTTACTCATTACCCCGATTTCGTCAAGTGAGGAAGCAAAAGCAATTAAGCCCCAACGAGATACACGACCATAAGTTGGTTTAATACCAAAAATACCGTTAAAAGCAGACGGTTGACGAATCGAACCACCGGTGTCGGAACCCAAAGCGGCAACTACTTGGCCAGAGGCAACAGCTGCAGCAGAACCACCAGATGAACCACCAGGTACCTTATCTAAATTCCACGGATTATGGGTTGCGCCAAAATATGAGTGCTCAGTTGATGACCCCATCGCAAATTCATCCATATTAGTTTTACCGACAAAAGTTGCTTGCGCCTTCTTTAAGCGCTCAATTACCGTTGCATCATAAACTGGAATGTAATTGTCCAAAATATGGCTAGCGGCTGTTGTCTTAACATCTTTAGTAATGATGTTGTCTTTAATAGCAATTGGGATACCAGCTAATTTATTCTTAGCAAAATCCAAGTTTTCTGCTGGCTTAGCATCTTCTTGAACCGTAATCCACGCGTTTAGCTTGTCATCCGTCTTTTTAATGTTTGCGACTGTATCTTGCGCCAATTTGTCTGCGGACAATGTTCCTTGGGCAAGCTTTTCGTTTAATGAGTCAATATCTTCATTTAAATAATTCATTACTCGTCCTCATCCTTATTAATAATTACAGGAACCTTGATAAAGCCATTGGCTTGTTCAGGAACATTTTTCATTAATTCATCACGGTCTTGCCAGTGCTCAGGTTTGTCTTCTCTAAATACAGTATCACGGTCAACTACTTGTACCGTTTCGTCAACACCATCCGTATCAACTTCTGATAACTGATCAGCCATATTGATGATTGAGCTCATTTGCTCAGTCACTTTTTCAATATCTTTATCATTAATCTCAAGCCGCGACAAAGTCGCAACGTGCTTAATTGTTTCTTCTGTGATTTCCACGCATATACCTCCTTATTCACCGCCATAAATATGGACTTGATAACTACTATCTCCTGTTTCCTTGGCAACCAACGCTTGAATATCGTTTACCGAACCAATTTTTATTTCAATCGGCACATCACTAGCTAAATATTTCTTCGCAGTTGACAAAACAAGCCTAGTAAAGCTTTGAATTTGCTCATAGCCGTAAAACTGTGTTGTAATCGAGATATTTTCTTGTGCTAGTTTGCCATTTTCATAGCGCAGCGTAGCAGTAACGCCACTAATATTAGGGAAATAATTTTGAATTGATTCCTTAAAACTGTTGAAGCTTGAAGCGTTACTACTGTTGATTGCTTTTTTATTACCAATAGTTGGCAATACCTCTGTTTGGGTGTTAATAGTTTTCCATTTAGTTATTTTACTACTATTAGCAGCCGCTGTCCCGCTCAAAAAGTAAGTTCCGCTAACTAACGAATCTTTACTTTCTTTAGCAAAAAGGCCAACCGTAATCGGAATATTCTTTAACGCTTTTTTCTTCCGTAATCGCGCCACTATTTGTTCAGCAGTCTGCTGGCCATATTTTTTTTGGGCTGAACGCGGAATTGTCATTTGATATTCTGGCCCACCCTTTTTCTTTTGATAATAATCAATCGAATTAATGGCTAAGCCGATACTCATCCCGCCTATGCGATAATTTGACCCCGAGCCAGTTAAAAAGTCCTGCTCCATGATTTCTTCCAAATAATACGGATTGTACTTTTTCTTCGTTCCTAATTCGGGATTAAGTCCCAAAGGATTAGATTTTGATTTTCGACCTAACCAGTCATTGGCAACCGTTGATGTAATGTATTGCCCTTCTTGAAAAACAAATGAGTTAGTTGAAAATGCCTCTTTAGAAATTTGAATAAGTCCACGTTCAAGTTCACGCGTGTCAACTGAATTATCATTATCGGTTGCTGTTAAACCAGCGATTGGACTGGTAACATAGTGACCATTTTTTAATAAAACCGTATAACCGTTATTACCGGTTTCTGTAGTCTGATAAGTTTTAGTACTTGAACTAGATGACGTTTTAGCATTATTAGCCAGATTGGAATTTTTTAAATTACCACAAGCTGTTAAACTAACTGCTGCTCCTAAAATTGCGATTATCTGCAGATATTTTTTCACTTTACTTGTTTCCTTTATTTAACCTGAGCAATTGCTTCTTCCTCAGTCAATAACGGCACACCAAGCTTTTGCGCCTTAGTGTATTTTGAACCAGCATCTTTACCATAAATGACATAGTCAGTTTTACCAGAAACAGACCCAGTTACCTTGGCACCCAGGGCTTGCAACTTTTGGGTAAATTCACTACGAGTAAAGTGGGAAAGCGTTCCGGTTAAAACTACCGTCTTATTTTTGAAATAATTATCAGGAATTTCTTCTACTTGTTCCTCGGTTTCACCCAAGTAATCCATGTTAAGACCACTAGCCTGCAGTTTTTTGACTAGTTCAACCACTTCATCTTGCGCAAAATAAGTCGTCAATGCTTCTGCAATTGTCATGCCTATTGTATCGATTGCAGCTACTTCTTGCACGTCCGCTTCCATAATCTTTGTCATATTTTTAAACTTTTGGGAAATTAAACGCGCAGCTTTAGCACCAACATGATCAATTCCAAGACCGGTTAACAGTAATTCAACCGAATTTCTCTTCGAATTGTTGATTGCAGTCAATAAATTATTAATTGACTTATCCTTAAAATGATCAAGCTTAGCTAAATCGCTGGCTTGTAAATGGTATAAGTCAGCTACGTTGTGAACTAAATCGTTTGCAATTAATTGTCGAACAATTTTCGGTCCTAAACCATCAATATTCATTGCTGGCCGCGAAGCAAAGTGGGTAATGCCCTCTTCAATCTGAGCAGGACATGAAGGATTAACACACCGCAATGCAACTTCATCTTTTAAGTGAATTAATTTTTCACCACATGAAGGACATTCTGTTGGAATCGGATAAGGTTCACTATCCTTAGGACGTTTAGCCATGACCACTTCTGAAATTTCTGGAATAATATCGCCAGCTTTATGCAGCATCACGGTATCACCAATCCGGACGTCTTTTTGCTTGAGCAAATCGGCGTTATGCAAAACAGCGTGTGAGACGGTTGTCCCAGCCAGCTGTACCGGATCCATGATTGCAGTTGGCGTTACAACACCGGTACGGCCAACCGTCCATTTAATCTCGTGAACAACTGTTGCTTGCTCTTCTGGTGGAAACTTATAGGCAATTTCCCAACGCGGAATTTTAACCGTATTGCCCAGTTCGTTTTGCAAATTCAAGTCATCAACCTTAAGTACAATGCCATCAATGCCGTATTGCAGTGAATCACGTTTAGCGGTGTATTCATCAATAAACGCAAAGATTTCATCCATCTTAGCCAGTCGTTTACCTGTTTGATTAGTGTGGAAACCTAAACTTGTCATCTTCTCAATTGCTTGATGTTGACTCTTGATTTCCTCAGGAGGATTAACCCAAGTATAAATGAAGGTACTTAAATTACGGTGCTTGGTAATGCTAGCATCTAGCTGGCGCAATGATCCGGCAGCAGCATTTCGCGGATTAGCAAAAACGGTCTCACCATTTTCATCACGTTCACTGTTTAACTTGGCAAAAGCTTCCTTACCCATATAACACTCGCCACGTACCTCCATGGTTAATTTTTCCGGCAAGGTTTGTGGGATATCTGAAATAAAGCGGGCATTCGGCGTTACGTCTTCACCGACTAAACCATTTCCACGCGTTGACGCCCGTGTAAGCTTGCCATCCGTATATTCCAAATTAATTGATAAACCGTCAATTTTTAGTTCAACGTTATAGGCAACTTCATGACCGATTTGCTTTTGCACCCGCTCATCAAAGACACGCAGCTCCTCTTTGGAAAATACATCCCCCATTGAAAGCATTGGCACCTGGTGAGTAACCTTCGTTAATTCACTGTCAAGTTGACCACCAACACGTTGCGTAATTGAATCTTGCGTAACCAGTTGCGGAAATTGTTGTTCCAATTCAACTAACCGCTGATAGTTTTGGTCATAAACATTGTCTTCAACTTCTGGCGCATCTTTTGAATAGTATGCATCAGCCCACTGATCGAGCTTATCTCTAAGCGAAGCGACTTCTTTTCTGGCTTCATCAAGAGTTAAATCTGCCATTTTGTTCCTCCTGATTAAAAAATATTATTTTGATCTTACCGATTTCATTATACCTTTTTAATTGGGGCAAATGCTGCTAGAAGGCGCTTGATTCCAATATTTGGAAATGCAATATCAAGCTCCATGTCTTCACCAGTACCATTAACCTTGGCAACAACTCCACGTCCCCAAGCCTTATGTTCAACTTGATCGCCAACATTCCAACCTTTTTTCTCAGCCCCCACAGCACCTGCAGGCTTGACCTTTGGGGTATAAACTTGCGCACGGGCACGCTCATCAACATTCGCAAACGGAGCTGTTTGAACTTGAAAATTGCTATCAGCCATACTTGGAGCAGCCGCATTTTCTGTTTCTAAATCAGCTAGGTCGATCTCATCCAAAAATCTTGATGGTGGATTATTTTGCATTCTGCCATACATCATTCTAGAGTAAGCATTAGTTAGATATAATTTCCGCTTAGCACGGGTAATGCCGACATAAGCCAGTCTGCGTTCTTCTTCTAACTGATCATCTTCTAAAAGTGCACGTGAAAGTGGGAACAGTCCGTCTTCCATTCCTACCAAGAAGACAACAGGAAATTCCAGTCCCTTAGCCGCATGAAGTGTCATTAATGCCACTTGATCATCATTGTTAGCCAGGTCATCCTGATCACTTAACAGCGAAACTTCAGCCAAAAAATCACTCAGTGCGTTTGACTCATCATCTTCTGGCTCATATTGATCATCGAAACGCTTAGTTACAGAAAGAAATTCATCCAAGTTTTCAAGTCTTGTTTCGGCTTCAATCGTTTTCTCAGCCTTTAGCGCATCGGTATAACCAAAATCCTGCAAAATCTTTTCCGTTAAGCCGGTCACACTGTGATCTTTAGCATACTCAATTGCATCACGCAGTTTTGCACCAAAATCACTTAATTTATTGGCTGCTCTGGCGGTTAAGCCGGTCATTGTCAAGTGGCTAAATGCATCAAGAAGTGACAAATTATTGTCACGAGCAAAAGTCGTAAACTTTTCCACACTGACATTGCCGATGCCCCTTTTTGGCGTATTAATAATCCGGTTGAAACTCATCGAATCACTGGGATTAGCCACTAATTTAAGATATGCCATAATATCCATAATTTCTTTGCGATCGTAGAATTTATGGCCGCCGACAATTTGGTAAGGAACATTAGACTTAACAAAGGCTTCTTCGACTGTTCGCGATTGAGCATTTGTCCGGTACAAAACAGCAAAATCGTGGTAAGAGCGATTATGATCATTAACCTCTTCTTGAATCTTTGAAATGATGAAATGAGCCTCATCATCACCACTTTGGGCACGGTAATAGGTAACCTTATCCCCGTCTCCTTGGTCTGTCCATAATTTCTTGGCTTTTCGGTTATGATTGTTCTCAATCACGGCATTAGCGGCTGAAAGAATATGACCAGTTGAGCGGTAATTTTGCTCTAGCTTAACTGTTTGGACACCAGCATCCTTGTAGTCATTTTCGAAGTTCATGATGTTTTCCATATTTGCTCCGCGCCAGCCATAAATGGACTGATCGGCATCACCGACAACGCAAATATTTTTATACTGGGCAGCTAATTCATGACAGAGTTCATACTGCGCCTGGTTAGTATCCTGATACTCATCCACAAGCAAATAGCGAAATTTATTTTGATAATAGTGTAAAACTGCCTGATCCGTTTTAAATAAAACTAAAGTCTGCATAATCAAATCATCAAAGTCCATAATCTGGTCATGCTTTAACCGCCTTTGGTATTCTCGATATACTTGTGCAGCAACCTTGTCAAATGGGGTCGAGCTACTAGCGGCAAAAGCATCAGGAGTTAATAAATCATTTTTAGCATTAGAAATAGCGGATAATACGCGCCGCGGTTCATACACCTTAGGATTGAGATTCTGCTCTTTTTCAATGTGCTTAATTAGTGTTAATTGTTCAGATGAATCAGCAATTGAGAAATTACTGCCATAACCGATTTTGTCAGCATCACGCCGTAAAATCCGAACACAAAGAGCGTGAAAAGTCGACATCCAAATGTCATTTGCTTGCGGCCCGAGTAATTTTTGTTCCCGTTCGCGCATTTCAGTAGCAGCCTTATTAGTAAAAGTAATTGCCAAAATATTCCACGGCAGAACCTGCTTTTCTTCGACGAGATAGGCGATTCGCCTGGTTAAAACAGAGGTCTTGCCTGATCCCGCACCGGCAACAACCAATAATGGCCCCTCAGTAATCTGGACAGCTTTTTGTTGTTGCTCGTTTAATCCTGTTAAAATTGCTTCTTCGCTCATGCTAATTCCCTTCACAAACCAAATTTTGTAACTATATTATTGTACCAAAAAAGAAGGCATCTTTTAGGATAGATTGCCTTTTATTTATCAAACCGATCAAGATGATATTGTTCAATTAGTTTAATCAATTTATCAGCATAATTCGGATCAGTGGCGTACCCATCTTGAACAAGTGCGTGGGCCTGCTTGCGGTAATCTTTGGCGGTTAAAACGTGTTTATATTGTTGCTTATTCCAAGTGGTTCCCTTTTGAAAAAGCCTAGCATGTGCCCTAATTGATGCCTCGTAAGAATCATAAATTTGAAAGCGCGCCTTGACCACAATCCATTTGCCCTTAACGTACTCTTTCGTAGTTAAAACTGCTGAAGTATTAGGATTAGTGCCTTTTACACCAAACAAATTATTATATTTTTGCGATAGACTGCTTTGACCATAGTCACTTTCAAGACAAGCCTGCGCAATTGTAATACTCGGGAGAAGCTCAAACTCGCGGTCAACTTCTTTAGCAATCGGACCAATTTCCTTAATAAAAGCCTTATGCTGCCGAATAATTTTTTGTCTTGCCTCTTCACGTGCTAGCTGTTCCTGCCTGATTTGTTCTGACTGAATTGCTTGCCGGCGATAATATCTAAATGCCACAAATGCAATTATCAACACAAACAGAATAATAAACGTGCGAAGTATAATTACAAAATTAGACTGCTTTTTTCCCTTACGTCTTTTCGCCATGAAATTTACCCTTACTTTTTAATCATTATCTATAAGTATAAACTCTTCTTAGCTTAAGTCATGCAATGTAATTAATTTTTAAAATAAAAAAAGCACCTTAAAGTTGGTGGTGGCTTAATTAAACTATACAAAAAAATGGAGCCAAAGCTCCATTATCTTTAGTGCGGGCAAGAAGACTCGAACTTCCACGATCTAAAAGCGATCACAAGATCCTTAGTCTTGCGCGTCTGCCAATTCCGCCATGCCCGCAACACATACAATACTATAACCCAAAATTAATTTTAGTACAAGAGCTTTTTAAAAATAAATTGCCTGAGCTAGCTCTTTACGACAAAAAAGCAAAGATGCTGGCATAAAGCAAACACTTCCAATTAGTTGTCCTAACTTTCAGCTTAATGCTTTATGTCTGCCCAATGCTTTTTACGCTATTATTGGTTGACTAATTTTTGTAAAATTTGATTTAACTCAGCCTGCTTGTCCCCTAGGACAGCAAAAAATTCCTGATCAATCTTTTCAATGATTGGCGTTGCCTCGTTGACTTTTTCCATACCCGTGGCAGTCATCTTGATTGTCTTAGCCCGCGTATCTGTTAAAGAGACTTCCCGTTTGACTAAATTGTTTTTCTCAAGATTTTTTAAAATCGTTGAAACTGTCATAACATCAATCCCGCTTTGCCTTGAGAGCGCAACTTGATTAACTTCGACCTCATCTTGGCTAAGATATGCTAGAGATGCAAGTACAATAAACTGCGGGTGGGTAAGTTCAATTGCCTGAAGTGCATCCTTAATTTGCTTATGCCATTTATTATAGACTTTAGCAAACGATAAACCTAAAGATGCAGCTGAATCATCACGATACTTTGATGAAAACTCAGTCATTTTTTCTTGCCGCCTTTTCTAATGCAAAAATGGACTCTGGTACATCTGCAAATATTTCTGCAACAAATTTTAAGTCCGCAGAATTAGCTTCTCTATTCTGCGGAACAAATTCAACCGAATGAGTGATGGTCGTCTTAGCACCTTTTTTCCCAATCTGATGAGTGAAATAGACATCTCCCATTCCCGGAATTGGTGTCCGATCCGTAAACTCCTCATTTGCAGTAACTGATTCTAAAACAAAATCCATTGCCGGCTGACCTTCTAATTTCATCTGGCCCTTAGTGCCTTGAATGAAGTCCCCGTCTAAAGTAACCTTTTCTAAATCTCCTTCCCAGGCAAACCAATTGTCGATATTGGCATAATATTGCCAAATATCTGCTGCGGTTAAGTCCGTTTCTTGTTCGTAACTAAATTTCATTTTTGTTCTCCTTATAATAAGTGCTTATATAATATTAACACTTATTATTTTAGCTGTAAATCATATATCCTTTTTAGTAAAAAATTTTTGAGGCAAATAAAAAATCATCCAAGTTTAAGGCAACAATGGATGAATATTACAAGTATAGTTAAATTTTTAAATCAAGAATGACACTATCTGCCAGTAATGTTAGTCTACCATCTGTTCATTAACATAACGTGCATATAGCGGATGAGTTTTCATTAATTCGTGATGTGTACCGTGACCAGTTACTTGACCATGCTCAATAAAGTAAATTTGGTCAGCGTTAACAATCGTGGCGAGTCGGTGAGCAATGACCAAAGTGGTTCGGTTCACCATTAACTTATCTAATGCTTGTTGTACTTTGCTTTCAGATTCAGAATCTAAACTAGCCGTTGCTTCATCAAGCATCAAAATTTTGGGATCGCGTAAAAAGGCACGTGCAATTGCCAGGCGCTGCTTTTGTCCGCCAGAAAGCTTAATTCCGCGTTCACCAATCTCAGTGTCCATTTGTTTAGGAAAATCTTTGACAAATTTGTCCGCGTAGGCAAGCGCCAATCCGCGCCACAGTTCAGCATCAGATAAACTGCCAGGCAAGCCGTAAGTCAGATTGTCACGAATCGTACCAGAAAAAATGGCACTATTTTGCGAAACATAGCCGATCTGCGAGCGCCAATTTTCCAAATCAATCTCAGCAATATTTTGCTCATCGATCATAATTTTGCCGCTATCAGGTTGGTAAAAACGTTCAATTAGGGCAAAAATGGTTGATTTCCCACCACCACTTGGGCCAGCAAAGGCGATTACCGAATTAGGCTTGGAGGTAAATGAAACCGATTCTAAAACTGGCTCCCCTGGTTCATAACTAAAACTTAAATTTTCAGCCGTTAACGTCTTATTAGCTAAATCCGTCTTCGGACTAGTTTTGTCCTTCTCTGGTTTAATTGCTAAAATCGCTTGAATCCGTTCAGTCGATCCCAGCGCTTTTTGAATTTGAGAAAAGAAAGTCGCAAAATTGGCCACTGGAGCAATTACATTAAATAAATAAAGTAGAAAAGCAACTAGGGATCCACTAGATAAACTGCCTTGGCCAACACGAATTAAGCCAAAGGCTAAGATACCGGCAAAGGCAGCCATCATTAAAGTAGTCATGATTGGTTGCAAAATAGCTTCCACGCGGGCATCCACTACACCAATCTTAAATATTTTTTGAATCATTCGCTGCCCGTGCTTTTGTTCAAAATTTTCACCATTGCTGGCCTTGATTAGCCGCACTTCAGACAGCTTTTCACTAACGTCACCGTTAAATTCTGCCGTGGCGCTCTGCAATTTTCGTCCCAGCCTGGCCATGATTCGACCAACAGGTAATAAAACGAGTACCACAATTGGGACAATCGTGAACATTAATAAAGCCATCTGCCAATCCATCACAAACAGGATAATCAGCGAAAAGAAGAGTTGAATCGCCCCAGTAATAAAGTTGGGAAATTGCGAAGCAATTAAGTCCTTAATGACTCCCGTATCATTAACCAGCCGTGAACTGCTTTCGCCGGCTTTATTTTCGTCAAAATAAGAAATTGGCAATGATAATAAGTGGTTCCATAACTTCTCTCTCAAACTCTTAACAACACTTTCACCGAAGTAGCGTAAAATGTAGCCGCCGAGAGTTCCTAAAACCAGTTGAACAACGAAAATAACAATAATAATTACCATACTATGATAGTTAAACTTGTCCCATTTACTTGTATCAACTAGGTCACGAGTTAATAGTGGTAAAACTAGATTAGCCGCGCTAGTAACCAGACTAAAAGTTAAGCCCATAACAAACAGAGATTTCTTTAAGTCCAATTGATTTAATAAATGAAAGAAATCGCTTAGCTTAACTTGCTTAGTCTTACCTTTACGTGACTTGAACGCCATTAAAATACCGGCTTTCTAAATTTGTCTAAACAAAAAGTTTTTCATTAACTGAAAAACTTTTTTTACTTTATTCTAATTATATTTCTTCATCTTCATTATGCCAAAATTTTCGCCAAAAGTCGCGGTCATATTCCCATTTTTTATCAAAATCACAATATTTATGCTTAAAATCTGGTCGTTTGAAATCGCGGCAGTATTCATCATGGTAATGGTGCCGGTTATGCATCCGGTGACACATTTGGCGCATTTCTTCTTTAGAAAAGTCGTGGCTTTCAGCATACTTGTGCCATTTTGAGTATGCCTGCATCCGAAAAGCGGGATCAACAAACTTTTGTGCTTCGTGTTTAAAGTCATCATCCCAGCCATCAGCGATCTTCTCCAAGTAATGACTAAAATCGGTCTGTTCATCTTCACTTAATCCGGCAAAAAAGGCAGTGGTATCTTGCTTCTTTTTCAGTGCGTCTAGCTTATTAGCCTCTTCACGACCTTCTTCAGTCAAGTAGACCCGTTTTACCCGTTTGTCTTTTTCATCAGTTTCACGTCTAATGATCCCTTTAGCTTCCATCTTTTTTAACAATTCTGCTAGTGAACCAGGCTTTAAGGCTAAAATTTCTGCTAAATAGTTTTGTGTTAGACCATCTTCAAGCTTAAGTACCGCCAAAACCCGTTTTTGACCCGAAATCGGCAGTTTATTTTCAAACATGAAATAACGGCTTGCACGCATAATGAAATGTAATTGCTTCATTAAATTATCACTTGTTTGACTCATGATTAAATCTCCTTAATATTTATTTTTTGATTTTAGTTAGGTACCTAATATTTATACTCAAATTATAGTTTGGTACCTAATCAATTGTCAAACAAAATTGATTAATTTTTATGTTATTAGCGCGGCGTCCCATCAAGTCGCAGCTTTCCGCCACACTTGCCGCAAGCATACCGGCGAACATTAATCCGGCGCACGCGGTGGTAGGTTTGACCGCATCTTTGGCAGCGGTAAATGTAGTTAACTCTGCGGCTGCGTTTTAACCCGATATCAGGGGCATAACGACTGCCGCCCACCTTTGCTAATAACACCTTAAAGTCAGCATCACGGTGCCGATAGCCTTTGCTAGCAAGATGCAAATGATAATGCACCAATTCGTGTTTAATGATGCCAATTAAGGCGTCTCGGTACTGCGGTGCTAAAAAATGAGCGTTAATTTCGAGATGATGATCGGCTAAGTGGTAGCGTCCCCCTGTTGTTGTCATACGGGAATTAATTTTGACATCATGACAAAAAGGCTTACCAAAATACTTCAGCGAAACCTCTTCCACCAGCTTTTGCAGTTCTTCTTGCGTCATTAGCGAAAAATCTTAGCGTAAAGGGCAGCTTCTTTTTGGGTCTTAATGCGCACTTTTAGAGCAGTTACTAATTTGCGTTTTAGTGGTTTAGCGCCTTCCATCCAAGTGCCGGTAAAAACATGAATGGTTTTTGACTTTGGCGATGGATTGCATAAAATACCGTCGGGATAAACATGAATCCCACTACTTAACACTTGCTCCTTATTATTCGGCTGCGCTTGATACTTGGTTTTTAAAATATCGGAAACTGAGACCGTATTAACTCCCGCCAATTGATCATTATGATCAAATGAAAAGTTGCGGTCATCATAATAGGCCAGCATATCCTTCAGCAGTGGATGATACTTCTCAGCACCAAAAACGGCGGTAAACGGGTTAGCCGGATTTTCAAAACCAACAAAGGCACGATTATTAAGAAGGGATTCAAGGTTATCTAACACCAAGACATCCGTATCCAAATAGATTCCGCCCATTTCGTACACAGCTTTGGCACGAATGTAATCCGAAACAAACGCCCATTTTTTAGCCTTATAGGCCTGTTCAACGTACTTATTTTCATGAATATCAAAATTATCTTCGTTCCATTCGATAATCTGGTAGTCCTGCAAGTGCTTTTGCCACGTTTTCATGCATCGCTGAATATTTTTAGGTTTAGGATTACCCCCGACCCAAACATAATGAATAATTTTAGGAATCATTTCTATCCTCGTGTAAAAAATCGTTTTAGTAACATAATAATATCTTGGTTAAAATCAAGTTTCATCAAAAACATTAATCCTACATATAGAAGGAACATGATTATTGACTTTATTACCATATTGAAAAAGGCTGATGAAACTATTGGTGGCAAAATCATCCCCACTGCCAGGACAATAACGGAAATAAGCAGGTACTTGGGAATTTCTTTAAAGGAATACTTAAAGTCATAGCCGTCACGCACAATCCACAACCGCAAAAGCAAAACAATAAATTCGGTTATTAAGATTGCTACCATCGCCCCGGTTGCACCATAAAGGCGGTCAAGAAAGTAACTCAAGATTACTTCAAGAAAGGCACCAATAATTACTGGTAATGCATAATCACGGTCGCGGTGATTGGCTAAGGCAAATTGGTTGGCAAAAACGCCACCGGTTGGAATCATGACAATTGTTAGTGCAAAAAAGAACATCAATGGTGTCATTGGAATAAATTTATGACCAAAGAAAAACGGGACAAATTCTTTCGTATTTGCCATGATAATCACGGCAAACATCGTTCCCAGCATTACCGTTGCTTCAAGTGATTTTTTTAAAATAACTCGTTGTTCTTTTTTACCCTCACCAGCCATTTTGGGCATAATTACAAGTGAAATACTAGTCACAATTCCCAGCACCATGTTCGAAATTCGCTGTGAATTATCGTAATAGGCCACCTGAGTGGAATTTTGAAAAAGCCCTAAAATTGGCTTATCAAGCGACGTATAGATTTGGGTCGCAATTTGGGGAATAAGCAGTGTGATGATTGCTTTAATTGTTGTTTGGTACTTATAAAAGTGCTTAACTGGTCCACCGACATAGCGGTGAATATCAAACCAAAAAACAAATGAACCTAGCATTGTGGAAACTGACATGATTAACATGTATTTCCATAAATCCCCTGGCTGTTTAACCCATAATAAAATTAGCACAACTGAAACAAGCTTTACTGCCGTATTTTTTAAAACCACCCGGCCAAAGGCTGCCAACCCTTGGAAAAACCAGGAAATATCAACTTGTGCCGAGATTAAGTATGGCACCATCAGCAATAGATAATTGCCGTATTTAAGATGACAAAAACTGGTGACAGTAACCACCAAAATAATCGTAACCAGACCAGCTAACGCTTGAAAATACCATAATCCCCAAAAAGCATCCGTTAATTCTTGCTGATTACCGAAAGCGCGCGTTTGCGAAATGGTTCTCATCCCAATGTAAGAAACTGACAAAGTACAAAAAATCATCAGGAATTGCACAATATTGTTGACATTACTATAGATACCGTAAGTTTTTGGTCCCAAGATGCGGGACAGATACGGTACCGTAATTAACGGTACCAAAACGAGAAAAATTTGATAAACCGCATTATATAAAATATTTAAAAATGTTTTCTTCACAATTTTTCCTCTAATACTGATTTGCCATTAAGGTATAAATCGCCGCACACGCTGATTCATGTTGCAATTGATTAGTTAGGTGCAGCCAATATTGCCGTTTCTGTTGTTTTCGGTCAGGTGCACTAAGCCCAGCAAGCAATTCTGCTTGTGTTTTAACGCAAATACCAGGAACTACTTCTTCATAAGGACCAAGCAAAAGCCCCCGTTTTTGCTCATACTGCCTTAGGTAATTAGTTACAAAAATAATTGGCTTGTCTAAAGTTAAATAATCAAAATAAATTGATGAATAGTCAGTAATAAGCATATCGGTATTGCCCAAGAGCTCATATAAATCATAATCATGTGCAAATAAATAGTCATTATTAAGGTAAGCAATATTAGAATAGTGACTGGTCTGCGTTCCTAAAAGCTGCATTTCGTACGGGTGCAGTTTAACAATTAAGTACTGGTGCTTTGCTTTTAAAGCATCATTTAACGATTCAGCATCAAAATCCGGCAAGGCAAAAAAGTTGCCGGCCTTAATCTGGGCCATGATTTGTTCATCTTCCATTTCATAGCGAAATGTCGGCATATAGATCGCAATTTGAGCTTGCTCATCTTGAACCTTAAATAAAGCGGTCAATAGCTGCGCCTTTGACAATGCAGGATGCTTTAATGCGTCCAAGCGCGGGAAGCCCACTTTTTGGTATTTGGTAGTCTCAATGGCACAGCAAGCACTCATAAGTGCTTCATACAAATCTGAGCTCGAACAAACTACATCCGCATTTTTTTGCCAAAGTTTAGCATTGCGCATGTCGGTTTTGTGCTTAGTATTATTAGCCATAATTCCCATTCGCTTAAGTGGAATGCCATGCCAAAATTGAATGTTAACCTGCTTAGCGTGAATTTTAAATGGTTGATGCGTGGTTAAAATAAACTTGGCAGCTCCGATTTCGCGCCAAGTCGCTAGCGGCAAGTGTGACGAGGGCCACGGCTCAACCACAGTGATTTCATATTCAGGATGATTTTTCTTCATATATTTAGCAAAAAGATAACCGTTTGATCCCGATCTGCCGGCCCCATTTAAAACTACTATTTTGTTTTCCCTAATTTTCGTAAATCGTGCACCAATTTTCATCAGGTACATGTAAATTCGAAATAACCAATTTTTCATTCTTTAACTTCCCAATTCTTACTTAGTATAAGGGTACAGAAAAAGCTTGAGCAAACTCAAGCTTTTTTACTTTATTTTTTAGTTTTTTAACTATTTACACCGCTTTTGCCAGTAGACAGCGTTTACGCAATTGCATTCTAAAGTTGTTAATAATTGCCAGCTTGCACAGAAATTGGCTTCTTGCTAGACTAAATTTAGTTCATTTATGATTAAAATTGTAGAATACCTGAGGAAAAATAATGGCAAATAAGCAAACTGTTTCTAACAAACTTCTGATCACTTACCTATTTATTTTTTATTTATGGTGGGCGGTAGAAGAAATATGCAACTGGCAATATTCTAGTATCCCGCTTTTGCAAGAATCAATCAGTGCTTTAGTAAAATTTGCCACTTGGAGCATTCCGGCCTATTTCTTAATCAAAAAATATTCTGATCGGCTGGCAATTGGGTATTCCACTATGTTTAAAAATCATTTTCGCTTCTGGCCATACCTAGGATTATTTATCCTTATGCTTATTTACTTGTTTGCTACCGTTTATTTTACTAGTGGAACAATCCGGATAAATCCGAGTTGGCACCCAACAGATTTAATTGGCAGCTTTTTAATAGTTGGCATTACTGAAGAACTAGTTTTTCGTGGCTGGATTTTAAATGCATTATTACCCAAATTTAAGACATGGGTTGCTCTGTTAATCGATAGTATTTTATTTTTGGTTATTCATTTCCCAATCTGGTATCGAACCGGAACTTTTTTAAGCAACTTCGCTTCTGGAGCTGAATTTACGGTAATCATTCTGGGAATTTTGTTTGGTCTACTATTTATCAAAAGCAAAAATATTTTTGTGCCCATCATCTTTCATATGTTCTGGGATTTAATCTTAACTGTTTTCTTGCTTTAATCACTTAATTCCCACTCTTAAAATTAATAACATCAAATCAGTTATGAACCATTAGTTAATAAATTGCTAATGGTTCTTTTTTAGTTGGTTTCGGGTATGCTTTTGCCAAAATTGCTAAGTCATCGGGAGTCAGGTCGATTTCTAATGCCTTTAAATTCGAGAGCAAATGCTTGGAACTGCTGCTTTTTGGAATAGCAAGAACATCAGGCTGTTGCATTACCCAAGCTAGTAGAATTTGAAAAGGAGTAGCACCATGATTTTGAGCAACGGCCATCACAGCTGGATCTTGGGTCATCGTACTGCCCATTTTTGGTCCTCTTCCCAGTGGACTATAGGCAATTAAAGGAAGATGATGCTTTCTTTGCCAAGGCAAGAGACTGTATTCAATTCCGCGTGTCTCTAGGTTATATAGATCCTCATTGGCAGCCACATTTTTACCACTAGGCAATTGCCATAATTCTTCCATATCAGCGATATCAAAATTGGAAACGCCCCAAGCCCGAAAATAGCCTTTTTCTTGCAAGCTTTGAAGTGTTTCAACCGTTTCTTCAAGTGGAACCATTCCTCGCCAATGATATAAATATAAGTCAAGGTAATCTGTTTGCAGACGCTTTAAACTATTCTCAACACTTTGTTGCATTTTAGCAGCAGAGGCATTTTGAGGTAAAACTTTAGAAATTAAAAATAAATCTGATCTTTGATATGGCTTGATAGCCTGTCCAACTAAACTTTCCGAGCGACCATTGCCATACATTTCTGCCGTGTCAATCACGCGTAAACCAGCATCAAGACCAGCTTGAATTGCCTTAATCTCTTCTTTTTCTGCCGCAGCCGAATTACCCATTTCCCATGTACCAATACCTAAGGCCGGCAATTTTTGCTGATTAATCGTCACTGTTTTCATCATTAAGTTCCTTTCTATTAGAATATATTTTTAATATTATCTTGCCAACTTAAGCATACTATATCATTAGCCAAAAGAGCAATTTAGCGCAACAGCAGTTTATAATCTTGTCAATAATAGAATAAAGGTTGCAATAGCAAAATCATTGGCCCGGTGAGCCCCAAAATTGTTATTTGGTTGGCACCACTCTACAATAAACAATATAGGAGGGCTACTTCAATGGAAGAATCATTTACAAATTCATTTAAATTATCAGGTAAACAATGGTTAATTATTATCTTTTCCAACTTGCTTGCATATTGTTGTTTAATCATGCCCGGGATTCAAATACCAGACTTTTTAGCTTTTGATGAAAACCACCCTAGTATCGTGGCAGCTATTTTCCAACTAATTGTCGTTACTGTTTTTCTTGCTATCCAAATTATTGGTGCTCAAATCGCTACCAACAACAGATGGCGGCAACTATTTCATTTCCCTCACGCTAAAGAATGGTTATTGATTGCTGCTTTCTTTATTGTTGCTTACGTAACTTCAGTAGTAACGGGAATAATTTCACAGAACATTTTTGGTTCCGTTTCAGGAAACGCTGCTGCCGGATTAACCCTAAAGTCTCCGCATGTTTGGACAATCTTCTTTTACCAGCGCTTTAGCAGTGCTATCCAAATTATGGGCGAAGAATTTTTAGCAATCATGCCCTTGCTAGCTCTTACGCAACTAGCAACTAGTCTGCATTTACCTGCCCCTATCTGGTGGGGTAACATTGGCTCAGCACTTGTATTTGCCCTACTTCATTTGTCTACATACGACTATAATCTGGGCTACGTCATTTTAGGGCTGGCTTTTACCCGCATCGTGTTAAACCTAGCCTTTATCAAAACGCACAATATGTGGGTTAGTTTTCTGGTTCACTTCTTATTCGATACACTTGCCTTTTTAGTTCTGTTATTGGCAACTAAGTAGGCCATTCTTTTATTATTAAACATTAACGTGCAAAAATGCTTCTCCTGATTGATCAAGAGAAGCATTTATTTTGGCTTAATAAAACAATTCATTATAAACATGACGGGGGGTTAGCAAACATTGGTTAATTTTTTTCCTGCTCTTTGTTCTTATTATTCAAATGAAATTCACTATCAGCGGATGAATCAACTGTATAGGTCATTTCATCGCCTCTAACCACGTAATGAGAAAACTCTAAGGGCTGTTCAAATTGGTTATAAACTGTTTTATTAACATCAAAGAGTGGCACAACTTTGTTCAATTTTAAAATTTCTGTTTGTTTAGCATTGGGCAAAACTGTACTAATCTCACGGTACGAATTGGTGGGAATTTCGTGGTACTTGCGCTCCAGGTAATCATAAAGCGAAGAATCGGCCTCAATTTTAACTAATAAATCTGGGAAGCGCTCAGCCGGCAACCACGCTTCATCAATTGCAATTGGAACATCCGCAATTTCGAAAAGGCGTTTGATATATACTAGATCTGCTTTTTCAGCCAGCAATAACTCTTTAGCTATTGCTGCATTTTTTAAAATTTCACGCTTTAAAATTTTAGGTTTGCTTGGTTGATCACGTGACCCAGCGAATTCTGAAAAGCCTTGAATCTGATCCAATTTACCTATCATCTTTTTAATATTGACGTAGGATCCCTTTCCTTGAACCGTCACAATCAGTCTCTCATCAGTTAGTAACTTCAGAGCCTTACGGACAGTTATTCGACTTACTTGATATTTTTTGCACAAAAATTGTTCACTTGGTAACTTCTGGCCAGACTGTAATTTATTTGCTTGGATTTGTTGTTTAATATCTAGGTAGATTTTCTTATAAAGCGGCATAACAGCTTCAATTGGTTTATCAGAACTCATTACTATACTCCTTTATTTTATTCAATCTTACTAAATAAAGAACAAAATCACAAACTCTAAGTTTAATTTAAACACCATTTTTAAGAGTTTTGGTTAAGAAAATTATCACTTTTAGTTGACAAGTGAGTAAGTACTTACTACAATACTGTCTATCAGTGAGTGAACACTCACTTATTAAAGGAGGAAATTATGGCTTATCTTATTAATTTAACTCATTTACAAAAATCCTATGGTAAGCAAACCGTTTTACATGATATTAACCTCAATGTCATGCCGAAAGAAATCGTCGGTCTAATCGGCCCTTCTGGAGCGGGAAAATCAACTACGATTAAGACCATGCTTGGGATGGAAAAAGTCGACAGTGGAGAAACGCTTGTGTTAGGTACACAAATGCCTAACCGCCAGATTTTAAGTCAAATTGGCTATATGGCACAATCTGATGCACTGTACGAAACTCTAAGCGCTAAAGAAAACCTTCAATTTTTTGGCAAGATGAAAGGCGTGTCGGGGACTGAATTGGAACATGAAATTGCCTATACAGCAGATGTGGTTGAATTAACCGCTGATTTAAATAAACGGGTAGCCAATTATTCTGGCGGCATGAAGCGGCGGTTATCATTAGCTATCGCCCTTTTAGGCCAACCAGAATTACTAGTGCTTGATGAACCGACGGTCGGAATTGACCCATCGTTGCGCCGCAAAATTTGGCACGAACTTAAGTTAATCCGTGACCAAGGTCGAAGCGTGCTAATTACGACGCACGTAATGGACGAAGCAGAGCTGACGGATCGCGTGGCCCTACTTTTAAATGGTAAAATCATTGCTTTTGCGGAACCAAAGAAATTAGAAGAACAGTATCAGGTTGACTCAATTGAAGACGTCTTTTTAAAGGCAGAAAGCGAGGAAGCGGCAGAATGAGAACTTTAGCAATTACCAAAAAGGTTCTAAAAGAATTATTCCGTGACAAAAGATCATTGGCGTTAATGTTTCTTGCACCAATTTTAGTAATGTGGCTGATGAACGTAATGTTTTCAGCTAACTCTAAATCCGAAGCAACAATTGCCACGGTAGATGTTAACCAGTCAATCACACGGAAATTAAGAAAAATTGATGGCATTGATACGGTTAAGTACCAGGATCAAAAAGTTGCTGCTAAAGAACTGAAAAGTCATAAAGTTGATGCCGTTATCTACTATCATGACAACAAATATGACGTTACGCATGCAAATACGGATTCTGGTAAAACAGTTCTGACTAAACAGGCACTAAACGCTGCATTGACTAAGAATAGTTTTCAAATTTTGACTTCTAAACTTAAAAAGACGCAAAAAATGCAAGTGAAACTTATGAAAGCTAATCCCTTACTTGCCAAAACATTACCTCGAGCACCTAAGAATAAAAAGACAAGTAATGTTAAAATTGTCAATCATTACCAATACGGCAATAAGGATACCGGCTTTTTTGCCAAAATGGTTCCAATTTTACTAGGCTTCTTCGTTTTCCTATTTGTTTTTCTCATTTCAGGAATGGCTTTATTAAAAGAGCGAACCAGTGGCACACTCGATCGCTTGTTGGCAACTCCAGTCAGACGAAGCGAGATTGTTTTTGGTTACATGTTTGGTTACGGCATAATTTCGATAGCTCAAGCTACCGTCATTGTTTTGGCAACCATTTGGCTATTAAAAATCGAAGTCGTCGGTAACATTTTCAATGTTATTTTAGTCAGCTTCCTACTTGCCCTCGTAGCTTTGGCTTTCGGTCTTTTGCTATCTACTTTGGCTGGGTCCGAATTTCAAATGATGCAGCTGATTCCAATTGTTATCGTCCCCCAAGTATTCTTTTCCGGAATAATTCCACTAGATACAATGGCCAATTGGGTTCAATATATCGGTAAAGTTCTACCATTAACATACACGGGCGATGCCCTAACCAAAATTATGCTCTATGGTAAGGGGTTAAGCAGCATAACTGGTGATATTTTAGCTTTGCTCATTTTTCTGGTAATATTGATATACCTGAATGTAGTAGGTTTAAAGAGATATCGTAAAGTATAAAAACCACTTGGGAGATAAGATATGGTTAAAGTTTTGGCAAGTTATCAAGAAGAAATTGCAAACCAAGAGATTCCTTCTGGTAAAAAGAAAGTATTATTAGCGGGGCTGAAATTATTTTCAAAAAAAGGCTTCCATGCGACTACAACGGCAGAAATAGCTCACGAAGCTGGCGTCAGCGAAGGAACAATTTACAAATATTTTAAATCTAAGGATGATTTACTGGCCAAGTTATTAAGCCCGATGTTAACTGAAATTAAAGATAATTTCTTTGTGCAACTGGATGATTATCATGATTTAACAAAGTTAATTTCATTTTTAGTTGAGGATCGGATTCAATTTTTACTAATTAATTTTGATTTTCTAAAATTATTTATCCAAGAATTATTAACGGACAATAAGATTATTGACCTGTTTAAAACTGAGGTTACAGGTAAAAATGGTGTTTTCGCCTATTTCGACGATTTAAAAAAGCGTTTTGGTGAAATCAATTCTGACCTAACTTCAATTCAACTCTTACGAATTTTTATTAGCCCCATTTTTACGTATGTCGTTCAAGTTAAAGTATTTGGCATTAACTCTCAAGATAAAAATGCTGATTTAGCTTTAATCAAAAAACAAATTTACCTCGGATTAACTGCGTAACTTAAAAACCGCTGGCAAGTGAAGCTAACCCCTAAAACTGGACGTTAGTTTTATATCATTTTACTTAAGGCTTGATTCCGATATTGAATCGGAGTTAAGCCTTTTAGTTTGTACCGAATTCTATCTTCATTGTAATAACTTATCCATTCTTTCATCGCCTTAACCAATTGTTTCTTAGTATCAAAGTGATGTGTAAAATAATTCATTTCAACTTTCATAATGTGAAAGAAACTTTCCATAG